>NZ_JQLW01000013.1 GCF_000744415.1 Ghiorsea bivora | reverse complement strand
AAAATGGGATGATAAATTCCCAACTATTAGTCAAATGTGGCGCAGACATTGGGAAAACCTAATCACTTTATTTGATTACCCTGATGATATTAGGAAGGCTATTTACACGACCAACGCCATTGAATCACTCAATAGCGTGGTACGCAAAGCAATCAAAAATCGTAAGGTGTTCCCAACTGATAATTCAGCCATGAAGGTCGTGTATCTAGCCATTGAATCAGCATCCAAAAAATGGACTATGCCAATTCATCACTGGAAAGCTGCGCTTAATAGGTTCATGATTGAGTTTCCAGATAGGATGCCTGAGAAGTTTTAGGTAATGAATTTACACAGAAGGATTTACAGGGTCGAGGATATCCCTATCACCAAACCCTTTTAATTGCATAAGCATCCATCGCCGCATCACAGCCTAAAATAGTTAGGTTTTCCAATTGGCTTTGAGCCATGATTAAACGGTCAAATGGGTCTCGGTGATGCCAAGGTAATGTGCTTACGGCTAAAGCATGTGCAGCTTCGATATTGATAAGCTGTACGCCATTGGTTTGCACTTGTTCATTAATAATCTGCACAATAGGCTGTTGTAAAATAAGTTTGCCAAGGCTTGCTTTGATAGACATTTCCCAAATGCTGGCAACGCTTAGAAATAATTCATTATCCGTATCTAAAATGAGTGACTTGGCTTTTTCGCTAAGTTTATCATCAATCGATGCCATCCAAATCAGTGCATGTGTATCCAATAATAAACGCATGATTACATATATGCCGAGAAATCATCCAAAGGCGCATCAAAATCATCGGTCATGGTTATTTTTCCTTTTGCCAAACCAAGCTGACGCGTCACTTTTTGTTGCTGTAACGGTACAAGTTTGACCACAGGCTTATTGCCTTTGGCGATAATCACTTCTTCACCATTTAAGGCTTCTTGAATCAGCTTGGATAAATTGGTTTTCGCTTCATGGATATTGATTTGATGCATAAGAAACTCCTACGGTAAAGGAAATTTAGTCCACTTAGTTAGCTAAGTCAATATATGTGTATAATGATAAGATTCTATTTTTGTAAGTTGTCTTCGTATAAGATTGCTCAAAATATGAAATTTTCCAACACCCTATTTCCTCCGCAATGGTCACAAAACACATGAATAATAACGATAACAATATGAGCAGAAAGATTGAATTATTAGCCCCTGGTGGTGGTGTTGAAGCCATTAAAGCTGCTGTGATTGCGGGCGCAAATGCGGTTTACTGCGGCTTGGATAATTTCAACGCTCGCAACCGCGCTGCCAACCTTTCCTATGATGACTTAACGGGCGTGATTCGCTTAGCGCATAAATACGATTGCGATGTGTTTTTAACCGTAAATGTGGTGATTCTGGAACAAGAGCTGCCTAGTCTTATCAAACTATTGAATAAATTGATGAACTCAGGCGTGGACGGCATCATTGTGCAGGATGTTGGTATTTTTAATCTGGTGAAGAAATACTTCCCTACTTTGGATATTCACGCATCCACCCAGCTCACCACGCATAATGAAGGGCAAATCAAATTCTTGGGCAAGCTTGGTGCATCACGCCTGAATTTGTCGCGTGAATTGAATATCCATGAAATTAAAACATTAACTGCCGTTGCACATGACTATGATGTGCTTACCGAAGTGTTTGTGCATGGTGCATTGTGCATCGCGTTCTCGGGGCAATGTTATTCAAGCTCGGTTAGCGTGGGCAACTCGGGCAATAGGGGCAGTTGCAGCCAAGCGTGCCGTGATGAATATGAAATCACCGATGCAGGCAACCGCTTCCCACTAAATTTAAAAGATAACTCCGCATATTTTGACCTACCCCAATTGGTAGATGCACAAGTGGATTCATTAAAAATTGAAGGCCGAATCAAAAATGCTCATTATGTGTATACCGTGACCGACACTTGGCGCAAATCCATTGATAGCTTTGTGGCATCAGGTCAGCTAGCGCCTGATGACTCCAACTTACACCGCGTGTTTAACCGTGATTTCACCAACTCCTTCCTGAAAGGCAACCTCGCCAAAGATATGTTTATCGACAATCCTCGCGACCACAGCATTGAACATGCAGTGAAAAAAAGCAGCGCTAAAACTGTGATACAAATTCAAGAAGTGAAAGATGGCTTGTTTGCCAAAAAGAATGAACTGGGCGAAGAATTGAATGAAAAAATTCAATACCTCAGCATTGCCAAACAACCCTTACAGCTCACTTTCTCTGGGCAATTAGGCCAACCCTTGCGCCTAACCTTAACCATTGGTGATACTGTGGATGGGATTGATACACATAAAACCCACACCTTGCAGACCGAATCAACACTGCGCACGACTAAGGAACTACCCATCACCCAAGCTGTGATTGAAAAGCGATTTAAAAAATTTGCCAGCCAAGATTATAATATCACAGGTTTTAACTGCACAGACCTTAGCGAGGGTTTAAGTATTCCCTTTAAAGAACTCACCCAGCTTAAAAACCAAGCTGCATATATATTAAATCATGAGATTGAACTTGTGCCATTTGTAGATATTCCGCCTCTGCAAAATCATACTAAACAAGATGCAAAACACAGTATGTCTATTCTTATCGCTGATGAAAAAGATGTGAGTTTATGTGATATCACGGATGCAGATGTGTATTTCAAACTGCCTGAAAGCTGGAAAAAAGGCTGCGATAAATACATTGATATTTTTAAGCGCCACCCTCAGCTTATTCCGTGGTTTCCTGCGGTATTGATTGGTAAAGATTATGATGAATCGGTGCGTTTATTAGAAGAAATTCAACCTGCCCGCATTGTCAGCAATAACACAGGCGTGGCATATAAAGCCTATGAAATGGGTATTGAATGGATTGCAGGGCCTTTCTTAAATACCACCAATTCTTATGCGTTACTCACGCTGCAAGAAGAATTAAACTGCGCGGGCGCATTTATTTCAAACGAAATCAATCGCATGCAAATCAGAAAGATTTCACGTCCAGAGAATTTCAAATTGGTGTACAGTATTTACCATCCCATCTTATTGATGACCAGCCGCCAGTGTTTCTTCCAGCAAACTGTAGGCTGTAATAAACCTACAATTGAAGATGGGTGTATGCTCAAATGTGAAAAGGCGACCACGATTACCAATGTGAAAGGTGTATCATTTGCCGTGGATAAACAACGCGGCGGTTATCCAAGCATTTATAATCATGAGCAATTTTTAAACACAGATATTGTCACTGATTTGGGCGAATTGTTTGATGAATTCTTTATCGATCTCACCAATATCGGTTCAGGCTCTAAACAAGAACATAATAAAGCCGAGCTTCTCAAACACTTTGAAAACCTTATCCATCAAGCCAGTGAAGATGGTAAACAACAAGCCGCCAAACATCTAAGCCAAATGGTTACCCTCTCGACAAGTGCGCAATATATTCAGGGCTTATAAACTCGCCCATGTCATCGACACCTATGCTTGAATTACCCGTGTTGTATTCTTTACAAAACTGCCCCTATGCCATGCGCGCAAGGCTGGCGCTATTGCTTGCGCAACAAAAGGTACAGCTACGCGCGATTACATTAAAAGATAAACCTGTAGAGATGTTGATTGCATCACCCAAAGGTACTGTGCCTGTTTTGGTCATCAACAATGATGAAGTGATTGAGGAAAGTTTAGGTATCATGCTTTGGGCGCTTAAACGCACTGACCCAGAAAACCTGCTTTATGCTCACGATGAAAGTAAACTGAGCGAGATGTTGGAAGTTATTAAAGAAAGCGACGCTGAATTTAAACCTACTCTAGAAAAGTATAAACGTGCCAAACGCTACCACGGCAATGATTTAGAAGCTTGCCGCCTTGACTGCGAGCCTTTTATTCAAGCCCTAGAAAAGAGGCTTACACAGCATGAATTTTTAATGGGTGCTACGCCCAGCTTGCTTGATATTGCATTGCTTCCTTTTATTCGACAATTCTCAAAGGTGAACAAAGCTGAGTTTTCACATGATAGATACACCAACTTACGGCGCTGGTTGCGCCACTATTTGCAAAGCAGATTGTTTGCGAAGGCGATGTTCAAATATCCATTGTGGTTAGAACATCATGAGCAGTGTATCTTGGGTGAGTGAGTAACATGTATATCAAAGGCACTTGTATCGCATCAACCGCAGATGAACACGGCCCCATTTATGTTTATGAAACAAGAACCAGTAGGATTCTCAGCTTTGATCAACAAATCTATCAAAGCAGCATGAAACTTAATGACATTCACGGATTAGACCTTGCCTATACCCAAGCCATGATGGTGGGTTTATTTTTTATCCCCAGTGTCAAGCTAGCCACTATTATGGGGCTGGGCGCGGGCTCTATGACCAAGAGCCTGCTGCATCATTTTCCCGAGTTAAGTGTAGATACGGTTGAATACCGCGAAGAAGTGGCGAACATAACCAAAAAGTATTTTTATTTACCTGATACCAACCGCCTGTCTATTCATATTGATGATGCGGTGAATTACATCAAAAATACAGACATGAAAAGTGATATTATCTTTTCAGATTTATACACCTCAGAAGGCATGGAACCACAACAACTACAATTTTCCTATTTGCGTGATTGTAAAGATGCACTTAGCCAACATGGTGTGCTCGTACTTAATATCTGGAATACCGCACTTGAATCACGAAAAGAACTGGATGATTTACTGGCACTAGCATTTGAAAACCAACTGTTAAGCTTTGAAGCAGAAAGTGGAAACACCATCGTACTCGCTTTCAAAAATGATATTCCTATCATCAAAAGAAAAGCGCTGCTTGCCAAAGCTAAACAGCTACAAGGAAAAATGAATATTCCCATGGAACGTTATGCCAAACTACTTTGGAGAACACAGGGGAATAAGTTTGGGGTTGGTTAGTTCACTCGCCATATCCACACATTATTAAAATATGCTACTTTTTTAGCAGCCTTAATATAAAGTTCTCAAAAATATAAAAGAGTACCCTCCCTTTTTCACAGGTCATAAAAACACATGAATAATAAAACAATAGCAACACACAATGGCAACTTTCACGCAGATGATGTATTTAGTATCGCTGTATTTAAACATATATTGCCTTCTTTTGAGCTGATTCGTACGCGTAATTTAGAGCTTATCGCCAAGGCAGATATTGTTGTGGATGTGGGCGGTGAATACGACCCTGAAACAGACCGCTTTGACCATCATCAACGCGGTGGTGCTGGTGAGCGTGAGAACGGTATCCCCTACTCTTCCTTTGGTATTATTTGGCAGAAATACGGCTTAGAAATGTGTGACGGCAATCCAGACTTGGCTAATGCTTTGGACGCAGGTTTGGTATCCACCATTGATGCCATTGATTGTGGTTATGTTCAAGGTGTTCAAGAAGGTATTAGCCTTAGCCAAACCATTGGCATGTTTAACCCAACTTGGCAGGAAGATAAACATGTAGATGAATGTTTTGATGAAGCCGTTGAATTTGCATCACGTATTTTAACGCGTTTTATTGCAGCTGCTAAAGGTGGTTTAGATGCCAAAGCCATTGTGGCCAAAGCGATTGAAAATGCAGCTGATCCAAGAGTGATTGTATTGGAACAATATACACCATGGAAAAAAACAGTGGTGAACTTATCCGATGAGGCATTATTTGTGGTATATCCATCGCAAACAGGTGAATGGCGCATTCAAACTGTGCCTGCGGAGTTGGGTACATTTGAAAATAGGAAAGAGCTACCACAAGCATGGGCAGGTTTATCCGATAAAGAACTTCAAGATGTGACAGGCATTGATGATGCTATGTTCTGTCATAATGGTTTATTTATTGCGGGTGCAAAATCATTTGAAAGCACCATGAAAATGGCAGAAATGGCCGTTGACGCATAATTAAAGCATAAGATTAGGACAAAGGATTCCCGAGCATGAGCCAAGACTTTGAAATTCAAGTATTTAACCGCTACGAAAACAAAATGGACATTGAAAAAGTCTATGGTGGTGACATGGTTAAATTTGCCTATGGCAACCCCATAGGACGGCTTCTAGCACCTTTTATTGCCAGCAAAATGCTCAGCCGGCTCTACGGAAAAGCACAAGATAGTGTGAAATCTGCACAAAAAGTGCCACCTTTTATTAAAAACTTTGCTATTCAAATTGAGCAATATCAAAAAGGGTCTTTGAAAGGCAACCCTATTGAAACATCCTACCAATCCTTTAATGAGTTCTTTATTCGCAAGTTTAAAGACGGACAAAGAACTTTTACCCCAAAAGATGAAGAAATGGGCGCGTTTGCCGAAGCGCGATACTTTGGGCATGAAAGCATGACCGATGATCTCAATATCCCCGTTAAAGGATCCATGTTGCGCGCTATTGATCTGATTGGTGATGATGAATTAGCCAAAGACTTTATTGATGGCCCACTGATAATTGCGAGATTATGCCCTGTGGATTATCACCGCTACCACTATCCCGATGATGGCAGAACGCTTCAATCTTTTACAGTTGCTGGCGACCTACATTCAGTCAATCCATTGGCGTTAAAATATAGGCACGATATTTTTATCAAAAATGAAAGGCGTGTCTCCATCTTGGAAACGGAACACTTTGGCAAGCTCGCCTATATTGAAGTGGGCGCAACCATGGTGGGTAAAATCGTACAAACCTATGATGAATCTAAACCTTTTAAAAAAGGCGATGAAAAAGGCTATTTTCTTTTTGGTGGAAGCACAGTTGTGTTATGTGGTGAAAAAGGAAAGTGGGTACCTTCCACTGATATGTTAGAAAACACCAAGGCAGGCATAGAAACCTATATCCAACTTGGTGATGTAGTGGCGCGAAAGCCTGCATCTAAAAACCGCAGTACTCAGAAAGGTATGGAGGCTTGAATATCATACTCTGCAATGTCAGGCAGTGAGAATTTGATGGATTCCGCGTGAAGCATTAAACGCTTGTACGCCTCGCTTTGATTAAAGGCTTTATCACCATATTGATTGTCACCCGCAATAGGAAAACCAATGGATGATGCGTGTACTCTGATTTGATGGGTGCGTCCTGTGATGATTTTGATGCGCAGCAGTGATGTATCTTCATGAGATTCAACGGGTGCAAAATAAGATACTGCACGCTTACCTTTCGCTTTATCTACATGCACCGACCAACTGCCATCTTGATGTTTCACCTTAAGCAATGGTGTATCCACTTTTTTATGCCCGCCCTGCCACACACCTTTGACGAGAGCCACATAATGTTTATCCACGCCTCTGTTTTCCTGCTGCTTCTGAAATGCACGTAATGCACTTTTTCGCTTGGCAACCACCAGTACACCCGATGTAGGTCTATCCAAGCGGTGCGCCAATTCCAAATACGGCACATCAGGTCGCGATAAACGCAACAATTCAATCACACCAAGGCTATCAGGCGCACATTCTTGTTGAATCACACCATGCACAGCCAAACCTGTAGGTTTATTGATAAAAATAAACCGCGAATCTTCAAATATAATCGCTGCTTCCAAATCTTGGGCTGAATAGGTGAACATTTGGCAAAACTAACTGACTTTAGACAAAGCTGAAACCATACATGCAGCACAAAATTCCACTGCCCTTGCCAAAAAGCAACTTCTAGCCACACTTGCAGCATGTTTATCCATCACAAACTGGGCTGCAAATGTTAGATTTCCTTACCTTTCAAAGCTTTATCAGCCTGCCTGCACTTTTTATCTTCTATTATCTTGGTGCTTTGATACTGCCCATTATCACGTGGTATTTATGCCTTCAACTCAGTCAAAAGCTGAATATTATTCACCTTAGCCTCAAAAAAGGTCAGCAATGGATGTGGCAATTATTAAATACGAAGCAGAAAAGCATGCTCACCTTATTTTTTATCTTGATGCTAGGATTCATCGAGTTATTTTGGCGCATGATATTTGAATTTCTTATCGCTTATATGCAAATGCACAATGCATTGGAGAAACCCTAACTAACGTTATGCTTATTCCATTTACCTTAAACTGTATGATTGTTGGCATTGCCGTGATGATTCACTATGAAGTGTTATTCCAAATGACATCTGTGATGCCTAAACTCAAAATAAAACATCGCCTACGCATTGTATTTGGCGTGTTTGGTGCTTTGATTGCCCATGTCATTGAAATTTGGGTATTTGCCATCGCATATTACCTGATGCATAGCAGCCCAAGCTGGGGTTACCTCGAAGGCAACTACAAAGGCAGCCTATTGGATGCCGCTTATTTTTCATTCACCACCTTCACCACCCTTGGTTTTGGCGATATTGCCCCACACGGCATACTTCGCTTTTTGGTGGGTATTGAAGCAGTGACAGGGCTTGTCTTGATTACATGGACAGCATCCTTCTTATACTTTGAAATGCAACGCTATTGGCACGACCGCTAAACCAATCAATATGGTCTGTTTATGCCGTCCGAATTACAATAAGCTCAACAATATCATCACGACGCGTTTCCCATGTTTTTTCTAACACTGTAGAACCAATTGGGTTTATAACCAAGTGCATTTGGCGTAAACATCTGAAATTATTTTCTCTAGGGAATGCTTTGAAAATGGCTTCATAAACACTATCCGTACGTTCAAAAGAACTTTTGAGCCTATAGCCAATCAACAAACACTTTTCTGCTAACAAACTACTAAACAATACCGATAAATCAGCAGGTAAAGCTTGTGTAACCGTTAGTGCATCGAGATCAAAAATGTCCATTTTATCATTATCTGCGAGCAGATCATTAATCACATAGCGTAATGCACGTTGGCTATTATATACTGGCTCACTTTTGGCCATGAACATACCAAAGCTTGTATGCGCGACATATGTACCATAAAACTCATTGGGCACAACCACATGCACTTCATGCTCCACATCAAATTTATTTAATTCTTTTTGCAAAACCTCAGCTTGATCACGCGAGTCAACCACTGGGAAGATATATGGCTTCTCACCAAGCTCATCAAGGATAGTAAACAAGTGTGATAACACACTAGAAACGATTGCATGCGGGCGTTTTTTAATATGCGCAGGACGTGACAAAATAATACGATCTGCACCTTTAACAACATCTCGTAAATAATCCATATCAGCAAAAGACCAACGCAATATTTTTGTGTCAATACATTCACTCGCACCTTGCATTTCACTAATGCGCCGACGCAAATAAACAAGCGTATCCAAGTGTTCCTCTCGATTAAGGTCATCCACAATGGTCACTTCTAGTTTATCATATGATGCCAGTAAACGTTTGAGAATTAATGGCAATGCTTTGAGATGACCAATGATAACAACTTTAAGAGTTGTAACATTTGCCAACGGCTTTAACCCTGTTGTTGGATAGGTTTTCGGTGTCGGTTTAACAATCTCATCAATATGACGTAAAGCATATTCCACTTCACCTTGTAAAGTATTTGCATCTAAAGCAATACCTATCAAATAGGCAATTTCAAACGATGCACTAGGCTGAATCGTTGTATAAATATTCAAATCTTTATCTGAAAAGGAAACAAGAATAACTCCCCTTAAAAACAATGCACAAATAAACCTATGCAGCTCAGACTTGTGCTTCCCACATGATGATTCAATATAATAAACATCATTCTTTTCATACACTTTACCAGACCAATCAACCACTTGAAGTGATGATTCATCATGACGCACAGGAATCATCAGACGACTAATTACTTGGTCAAAATCAGGGTAATGCATAAGTTGCCTAAATAAGTTCGCTTTAATATCTACCTGCGATAAAATAACCGTTGGTTTATTGTAAAAACCTTTTTTATCCCAACCAACTTGTAACTGATGATGATATGAACTCAAATGTGGGGTCGCTAATCCAGGGGTTGCATAGTTAATAAATATATTGGGGTTTTCTGCTCGAATAGATAAAAGAGAAAAGAAGCTATGCGCTAAGTTTTCCGACATGCTTTCATGATCAGGAACATTGACAATCGCCTGTTTGGCTGCAGATAAGTTCACCCGCTTTAAATCAGAGCTTTCTTCCATGTCTCCCCACCGATAACTCACCCAAGGTTCATTTTTAAATGTCTTAGGTTGCTGCTCCTTATCATTAAGTAAAACAAGCTTAAGTTGTGAGAATGTTCGATTTGATAACACTCTTAATTGCTGAATAACAAAAGGCGATGAAGCATTCCAACCTAACATCACCATATGATTGGCAATATTTAGGTTATCATTGCGCAGTTTTGCCATCAAACCCGATACAATACTCGCCCCAATACCAATGAAAAAAGCAAAAATGAAAACACCTGCAATAACAGCAAACACGGAGAAAAAAGCAACTGCATCAGAAGCTGGAAAATGTACAGCATTGCCGGGATCGGTAAAAGCGCGGAATGAAAACCATATATGGGCGAGCATTGTACGATCTTTATCATTAATGATACCATCATTGGTATAATCATACTCCCCAATCACAAGGCTTGCGGCAAAGCCTCCACCAATAGACAACACCGACAACACCAGTAATATCAAATTGATTTCCTGCATAAACTGACCTTCACGAATAACTGATACAAGGTTCTTAAAGATTACCATCCAAGGTCTTAAAAGCCTGGTTAAACGAAGAATTCGTAATGCCGCCCCTGCCCCTAGAGATGAAAACATTGGCAACATGGCAAGCGTTGCAATCAAATCAATCCACCAAAAGAACCATTCCGTCATACGCTCTTTCTTTGATGCAAAATACATGTTTTTCATCACAATATAACGCACTGAAATCTCAACAGAGAAAAACACCAAAATTGCTGTTAACGCAATACCTTCAGCAAAAAATGAAACAATAACAATAAGCGAAACAAGCATGCCATATGTCGGTGAATATAAAGCGCTTTGTAAGTCAATATAACGAAATAACCTGACCGCACGAAGCAAGTACACCAAACGAAAAACCCGTGCTAACACCGCATCTTCAAGCGGAATTGAGGATTGAAATACTGTTATCAAAAGAGAAACAACCGCCAAAATATCCAAAACCAAGAAAAAGATTTCCGTTTTACGACGAACATCCAATTTATAAGGGTTAATTTGAGAACGATAATAAATAAGTGCTATTCTATGTCCAATTTCAATGCTAAATAACACAAATAACACTGATGCCACCCAAGGGTCATTTAATAATGACAAACCAATAAGTATTGCCATAAAAATAGCAAACCGTGGATGATTAATCACCCACTCCGTATAATGAAAATACATCGATTTATTTTGTTTCATAAACTATCCTAAATATATGATTAAAAATGCTTTTTACTGATAAAGGTCATCAACAGGTAAAGGCGCTAAGCAATGAGGTTTAATCGTGGGTAAATAATCAAGCAATAACTGGCGATCATTCTCCCTATTATTCTGTGTTGGTGTAATTAACACTGCTAACATGGCTGTTTCAGGCACAATCATCATGAAATGATGTGTTCCTTTCGTATGAAAATAATATTCATCAATATGATATTGGAATGGCTGGTTACGCTGGGCTGCAAGTAGCTCTTCAATCTTAATAGTACGTGGACCACGGAATAATTCTGCTGCAGATAAAGCAACCATATTGATATATGCATCGCTAAACCCACCAACACTGTGCCATATGCCCATGACCTCAAATCTATCTAAATCTATCATTGCTGTTGCAATGGTTTGCTTTGCTCTTAAAGCAAGCTCTTCAGCCAATTTATTCACAGAACACATCCCTAACCTGCACTTTTATTTATTGCTCAAAAAAGCAAAACCAATGCCACATTTAGCAATTATTTACATCAAATGCTGAAACCAGCAGTTACTTGACCGATGCAATGCGCTCTGTAAGTGCTTGGCTGATGACTACGGCTTGTTTGGGGTTTAAGAATGAAAGGATTTTACCCACTTGTTTTTCACTCATACGCGAGAAGATTTTAACCACAATACTTAAATCCATTTGCGCGATAACAGGTGCCGCACGATCGGCTTTCATACCTTCATACACTGCGGTTAAACGTTTTATTTTTTTATCTTTAATGCTTTGTTCTTCTGCCAACATCGTTTGAATCCGTGCTTCAAGCTGCAATAATTCTGTAATTTTATCTTGTGCCCGTTGCTCGGCTTCTTGAACTACTGCTTCTCGCTCTTCTAGCGCTTTTTCACGTTCACTTAAGGCTTTTTTCTGCTCACGCAAAGCCAAAAGGTTACTGGTATCTTGCTGTGGGGTATTGCGCTCTTCTTTAAGTGTCATTTGCTCGGCTGCTTCTACCGAAGGAATCATATCTTGGTTGATAAATTGAGTTGCCCAGCTTTCTACATCTGTTTTCTTGGCTGAAGTAACTACTTCTTTTATTACTTCACTAGTCTTCTCATTTTCTATCGGTGTAGAAACCGCTGTAAGCACTTGTTGTGATTGTAAAAATGGTAAACTTATTTTGCCTAGACCCAATACCGTAATCATCACCATCAGGCTCATCATCACAATTTTATTCATATTTAACCCACCCATCATACCACCTCTGTACGGTTGCCAAACATTTTGGCTGAATACTGGTCATCCAAAACATTCTGTTGTGTTTGTTCTTGTTTGCGCTGGGCAGTATGTGCATGTTTTTGTGCCATGGTTTCATGTGCTTTGCATTTTTTGTGCTGCTCAGCCCATTTTTTGCGCTGCTCTTCAATGGCTTTATCCAAGGCTGCAATTTCACAGCTCACTTCATAAATACGTAAGCGCTGCTCTTGGGTTGCCTGCTCCAGCATCAACAATTCTGTTGCTTGCGTGCCATGTTCCATATTGGTTACACGTTGGGCTTCCAATGTTGCCCGCATTTGAATGGCATCATTCATTTTTGCTTCAAGCTCAACATGATAATCTGTGAGTTGCTTAAGAATATCACTTTCTTTATCTCGTTTATGTTCTGAGACTTGTGATAAGAGCTGATGTGGGGAACGTGTCATGATTAAAAGCCTTGGGGTTCAACTTGACCCTGCATCTGCTGCTGCCCTTGAGCCTGCCCTTGAATGTGACCTTGCATCTGCGGTTGTTGAACTTGTTGCGCAATGATATTCGGTTTATTTTGAATCAATTGCATAATCATTTGCTCTGCACTTTCTCTAGTGCATGTCTCATGCATACCTTGCTGTAAAAACTTCTCAATCGCAGGCATATGTTGAATAATACTATCAAGCTCTGGATTACTTCCCTGTTCATATGCACCCATTTTAATCATATCCTCCATATGCTCATACGCTGATACTTCTTTACGCAAGGCACGTGCCGCTTTTAACACTTCGGGAGGACTGAGCTGATTTTCTAAACGGCTAATACTTCGCAGTAGGTTAATCGCAGGATAATGACCACGCTCGGCATACTTTCTATCCAACACAATATGCCCATCCAATACAGACATCGCTGAATCTGCCACAGGGTCTGCATTCAAATCTTCGCCTTCAACCAATACCGTATAAAAAGCACTGATACTACCTTCATTTTCACCCGGTCCTGCACGCTCTAACAAATCTGCCATGGCAGTAAAACATGAAGGTGTAAAACCTTTACTTGCTGGCGGCTCACCCAACATCAACCCAATTTCACGTTGGGCTTGGGCAAAGCGGGTTAAACTATCCATCATCAATAAAACTTGTTTGCCTTGGGCACGAAATACCTCGGCAATGGTAGTTGCCATCAAGGCAGAGCGCACCCTAAGCACGGGTGGCATATCTGATGTAGCCACCACCACAATAGTACGTTTTAAAGCTTCTTCACCCAATGAATAATCAATAAATTCACGGACTTCTCGATTACGTTCACCCACCAAGGCAATCACATTGATTTCTGCATCGGAATTACGCGCCAACATGCCCATCAGCATGCTTTTCCCCACACCAGGCCCTGCAAACAAACCCAAACGTTGCCCAAAACCCATAGGTAAACAGGCATCCATCATACGTACGCCTAACTCCATGGGTTTTTGAATCAGTTGTCGTTTCATGGGGTTAAGTTTTTCACCATACAAGGAATACGATGCACCAGAGCTGTTTAAAGGTTCACCATCCAATGGTTCACCCAATGCGTTAAGTACCTTGCCCAAGAGTTGTTCATCCACCTGCACAGATGGATAAGCATTGCGCGGTGCAACAGCATCACCAGGCGCTATACCTCGCGTGGAGCCCACTGGCATCATCAGGGTTTTATCATCACGAAAACCCACAATCTCAGCTTCCACGGCATGTCCTGATGCTGTTAAAATATCACAGGCTTCACCAATGCTGCGTTTCATACCCGTGGCTTCAATCATAGGGCCTAACACTTTAAATACGCGCCCACGAATCGATGTGGACGACTGATATTTCAAACCATCCAATACCTGTTGCCTATGTTGTTTATCCCACAAAACAGAATCAACCATGGGGCATCAATTGCTCACGCACATGTTTTAATGCTTCATCTAAACTTTGTTTGGGGTCAATCAGAGCATCTTGTTCTGCTGTCATCAATCGACATGTGCCTGCTGGTATATCTTGTCCTGTTTGAAAGTGAACTTTATCACTAAGTGATGTTATTTTTTTAAACATGGTCAAATCTTGTGGATGAACAAGCAATACCACGCGACTTTCTGCGCTGGGTAAAAGCTGCGTCATCGCTTGGTTGATTGAAGTTTCTAAAGCTTGCCCCAAATCAATATTCTCAACACCCATCACATATTCAATCAGCGTAGAGGTGATATCCATTACCGTGTTTACCGATTGCTGTTGTAAGTTAAGCAACTCTTGCTCTGCGTGTTGCAAAACTAACTGCATGCTTTCAATAATTTGTTCAGCACGTTTTTCACCCAATGCCAAGCCAGACTTCTCACCTGCGGCATAAGCTTTATCATAAGCTTCCTGCTCAATCACAGCAGCCCGACTTTGCGCCTCGTTAAGCATTTTTTCTAGCTCATCCATACGTTGCTTTTCTTCCGGTAAAGCCGTTGTTGATTGCTGTATCAAAGGTTGCATAGTTTGTGTGTTTTGTTGCCCTCCAGCTGCTACCCCCATTTTCGGCTCAAATTTCGGCTCAAACTGTGCTGTAGCTGACATATCATTTGCAGGCATCGAGGCATTAAAGTCAGCATAAGGGAAAAGCGTTTTTTCTTGTTGTTTTTGTTCAGCCATTGTGGCTGTAGGTAAAGGTTCTAAAGCCATGGTTACACCATATCATCACTGCTTAATGATATAGCACCTTCATCATCAAGCTTGCGCACCACCTGTAAAATGGTTTGTTGCGCTTCTTCTACATCTGAAAGTTTTAATGGACCCATCACTTGCATATCTTCACGCATAATCTCTGCTGCACGCTGTGACATATTGCTAAAGAAACTTTCTGCCAATTCATCGGGTGCACCTTTGAGCGCTTTAACCAAATCATCAGATGAAATATGTTTGAGTAATGTTTGAATATCTTTGGCAGACAAAGTTAATAAGTCTTCAAAAATAAGTAACAATTTGTCCACTTGTGAAAATAAATCTTCATCTTTGCTTTCTAGTCGTTCGAGTAAAGGTCTAGAAACATCTTTGTCCAACGTTTTAAGAATCTCAACCAGACTCACCATGCCATCAAAACTAATGCCTGCACTACCTGTAGATTCTGCCATTTCTCGCTCAAGTGTTTCTTCAATATCACGCACCAACTCCGATGGTACCGATTCGATTTTTGACATGCGTAATACCACAGATATTTGCATATCTTCAGGAAGCTCAGCAATCACTTGGCTGGCAACATCGGCTGGTATTTTACTCAAAATTAAAGCGATTGTTTGTGGATGTTCGGCTTCAATATAGGATACAATCATCGCTGGATTAATACGCGACAATTTTTCCCAAATAGTGAACTGCCTTGGTTTCTCTAAGTACTCAATAATTTCTTTGGCTTTTTCTTGGTCTACGGCGTGTTCTAACAGCTGCATAACATCTTTTTGAGAGCTATATAAAAGCGGATCACTGGACTCATGTACTTCTAAATATTCATCCAACACCGCTTGCAAAACATCTGTATCGATACGCCCAAGTTCAGACATTTTACGACTCACCCTAGCCAATGTTTTGTCATCCATATCTTGAATAATCGGTGTCGCAGCTTCAGGGCCTATGGCATACAATAAAATTGCAGCTTTATCCTCACCTTTGAGTTCTTTGAGTTTATCGGTCATACAGAGCTCACCCATTCATTGACGACCCGGCTGGCTCTATCAGGGTTGCTCAACACCGCACGTCGCGCCTTATTCATTTGCTCCACATGCTCAGACTCCACACCTGCAATCGATACCCCATTGGCATCCAAACCCAAAGCATTCAACTCTTCTTTTTTACTCTCAGATATACGCTTAGCAAGTGGTTTCATGATAAAAAAAGCAACCAAAAGTAAAGCAAGCATAGCCAACCCATAACGCATCAGCTCCAAATAAAATGTTTTATCCACCACACCTTCCATATCCACCGCTGCAGCACTGGATAAGTCCATCAAAGGCATACTTTGCACTTCTACCGAATCGCCTCTGTCTTCATTAAAACCAACAGCATTTTGCACCAATGTTTTAATCGTTCTCAACTCTTCGTCACTGCGTGGCACAAAAGTTTTCTCGCCATTTTCACCTTCTTTGTAGCTGCCACCCACAATCACAGCAATGGATACTTTTTCAATCGTGCCAAAAGGTACAATCCTATGTTCCGTGCGGCTGCTGATTTCATAGTTTGCTGTGTTTTCATTTCGGGTAGCTTCTTCAGATGGTGGGCTTTGCGTTGCTACTGAGCCATCTTGGTTCACAGAATCAGGGTTGTTCGATGTCATACCTGGCACACCCATAGCAACACCATCCACAGCTTTACGACTCTCTTTAACTGTTTTTGAGCTGCGTAAGACTTGTTCATCAGGATTATAAATTTGTGCATTGCTTTCCACATGTTCACGATTGATAGCTGTAGTTACACGAACAACAGCTTGCCCAGAACCAACAATTTGCTCCAGCATGCTCGTTAAACGCACTTCATAACCCTGCTCAAGCTTGGCTTGATAATCCAACATGCCCTGCCCTTTGCCTGCAGGTTGTTGTTTATCCATCGCTGATAACATATTACCTGATGCATCCACAATCGTAACACTGTTCTTATCCAATTCTGCCACAGCTGATGCAACCAAATTTTGAATTGCACCTACAGATTGTGGGCTAAGTTTTTTATTGCCTGTGAGTTTTAACATCACCGCCGCAGAGGCTTTTCTATCGCGTTCAGCAAATGCCGACTCTTTGGGTAATACTAAATGCACTCGCGCAGCCGAAACAATGGGTAATACTTCAATCGTACGCGCCAATTCAACTTGCATGGCACGTTGCAAATTTACTTTTTGTGTAAAATCACTAACACCAAATTCATTGGCGCGGTCAAAAATCTCAAAACCTTCACCATTACCTGGCATCATATCTTCACTGGCTAGCTTCAAACGCACCGCATACACTTGATTTTCAGGCACCAACACCGTACCTGAACCTTGTAATTTATAGGGTATTTTTTCCTTTTGTAACAATTCAACAATCGCTGCGGCATCTTTTTCATCCATGCCTGAATACACCGTGCGATACGGGCTTTCAGAAGACCAAAGCATCAAACCCACAAAACCAGCAAACATCAATGCAGCTGCTATAAATAGAATAACACGACGGTTCTTTATCAATATATTTTGAACCTGAGAAATAGGTGCTTCACCAGCGACTTGACCTGTGAGAACCTCTTGCTGCCCTGTCATTACTGCATTCGGATTATTGCTTGGAGTGAGTCCTTCAGCCATTTCTTTTCCCCTTAACTATTCTTTTCTTTCAAAACTTTGATGTTGTTTAGAAGCTATTCGTCCAAGGCATGCGTGCCGCTTATAGCAAAACGAATAACGCAGGAATAAAAGCTTTTAAGCGGCATCAACTACACTTGCATGCGGATGACTTCGCGATATGCATCCATCATTTTATTTCGTGCCGACAACATCAACTGAAAAGATAAACTGGCTTGTTTCATAGCAATCAAAGTCTCAGACATATTACCTTCGCCTGTAACCGCTAAATGTTCGGCTTGTTTTGATGCTGACTTCACATCCGTATTCATATCACTGGCATACTGCTTAAGCACTTCTGCAAATTGCCCTTTACCACTGGCACCGGTCTTAGTTGCTTCATTGCCTAAACTTGGTTTAGCATTATATGGACCATAACTTTGAATATTCATAACTAAACTCCTTACCTTAACGCAACAGCTCTAAAGCTTTAAGAAACATCCGCTTGGATGCATCCATGGTAGTAATATTGGCTTCAAAACTTCGTGCTGCTGAATTCATATCCACCATCTCTTTGATGGTATTCACATTAGGCATTTTGACCATACCGTTGGCATCTGCATCAGGATGGGTAGGATCATAAACCTCATTAAATGGGCTCATATCTTTGGATACCTCAGTCACCCGAACACTTTGGGGTGTATTATCACCACCCGATAAATGCCCACGAAACACACTATTAAAATTGGATTTTACGCCTACCGTTTCAAACACCACTTGATTTCTACGATAAGGACCACCCTCTTCTGTGCGTGTTGACTCTGAGTTTGCAATATTTTCAGAGACCACATCCATACGTGCCCGTTGCGCAGCCATACCAGCCGAGCTGATATGCATAGAAGTAAATAAATCATTTGCCATTAGCGACCTCCTTCTTTAATTGCATTGCTAATACCACTCAATCTACCTTGTATAATTTTCATATTGAGCTCATACATCAATTGGTTTTCAGCCAACATCGCCATTTCGTGTTCAACATCTACCGTATTTCCATCCATACGTTGCTCATCTTCAGAGCGATTAAACACACTCAAAGACAAACCCGAGCTAGCTGTATCTTGAATATGATTACGTTGGGTTACAGCTAAAGATCCTGACTGTGATGCCGATAGTTTACTTTTAAAGAAGTCTGAGAAATTTCGTTTATCCGCCTTAAAATGCGGGGTATCAGCATTGGCAATATTACTAGATATTACTGTTTGATACGTTTCTCGCGAAGCTGCTGCTGCGCCAAGGCGTTGAAAGCTATTAGAAAACAAACCTGACATACGCACTCCTTTTCATCTTAAAGTTTCAAAGGAGCACAAGCAAATAGAGTGCCATAAATGAATATAACACTTATCATCAAGGATAATGGATATGTATTGACGGTGAAAAGACCTAAGAAAAACAGAGCTTCAACATAAGCAGTATTCATGGTTTATCACGATGTAAGACTAAGTATCGCCAACCAAGCTATAAACTTTAGAAAAAAATATTAAACAAATATGGCTTGTTTATTGCTATGTACTTTTGTACTTAAACTGGCATAAAATGAGGCTTTATCATCATGAAACAAGGGAAAAAACATAATAAACCGCTACAGTTTGAAAAAAACCATGCGATTTTAAGAAAAACATTAGGTGATTCCCAAGCAACTTATGACTTAACCGCACATATTTGCCATGAACAAGTGAGTAGCCCTCTTGAACAGGTACTCAGTAAATTGCTGCAAGGTGGCATACATATTCATCATCTTTTATCAAGCATTTCTGCCTGCGAACAACAACGCTTACAATATGCCTTTGATAGCGCCAAAACATTACCCATGGAAATACAGTTTTCTTCTGCCAAACGTATTATCGATGACTTTAACCATATCCAAGACACCTTACTGCTGGTTGCTGATCAATTTTTCGAGCATATTTCCGTACAAAAAACCCATGATATTTCGCAAATACAAGCTGACACGGGTAATCGCAGCATACTTCACAACAAGCTGGAGCAAAAAAGTTATCAGGATACTATACAAAGCAGTATTGCAGCATGGGAAAAAAGTAAAAGCATTGCCATACGCAATTATCACCTCGGGCTGACTGTACGCACCATTGCCACCTTTCTTGGCAAAGAAGGTGATTGTATTAAAATAAAAATGAATGAAGACATCGCCCGAATATTTGCCATTCACCCCAGTGAACATGCAACTTTTGCCGTGTGTGAAGGTGAAAAGATTCAGGTTCGCTTAAGCATTAAAAAAATTGAAGATGGTTATATTTTGCTTAGCATTGGTAAAACATTTCCCATTTATGCTGAAAGCCGAAAACACCTCAATATTCAAGTTGAAGAACATATTCCTGTCACCCTTCGCATGGGAAAAAAACGCCAACTACATGCCAGACTGCACGATTTATCTATTGGTGGCATTGGCATCAATGTCCATGGCATCAATCAAGCTCCATATAATATTGGTGACCACATTGAATGCCAACTCACTTTGGGAACTCACCCTGTGACTTTGCAAGGCATTGTCCGTTGGACAGGCAGCAGCGGTGATGAAGCGCGCATAGGTATTGAATTGCAACACAACAAAAACAACCAGCAGTTGATTCAAAAAGAAGTATTACGTATGCAACGCAATATCATCAATACTATCAATCAGCTAGAGCTACCCGACAAGCTACAAAAGGCATTGGCATAAGTTTAATGCCTTGCTATCTTTAAGCCGCAAACGACTCTTTACGCAAAATAAGCACTTCATCTTCAACAGCAGCCAGTGCAGTAATCCGACTCATGGCTGCTTGAAGGTTTCCTTCGGTGGTTTCATGCGTCAATATCATGACAGGCACCACTTCACCCGTATCATGCTCTTTCTGTTGCATGGCTTCCAAACTAATTTGATGGTCAGCTAGAATAGAAGTCACCGATGCAATCACACCTGGTTTATCCTTAACCATAATACGTAAATAATACTCACTTTGTACATCTGCCATAGGCAATGTTTCAAGCGCTTGACGCTCGGATGCAACATAACCCATAGGTGGTGCCAAAAATTCAACACCATTGGGCAATACGCGTGTAATGTCCATGATATCAGCAACCACAGCTGATGCTGTTGGTCGCTCACCAGCACCACGTCCGATATAAACCGTATGTTCTACAAAGTCGCCAGACAACATCACGGCATTGTAGGAATCAGATACCTGAGCAATTTGTGTGGTTAAAGGCACCAATGTTGGGTGAACACGCATTTCAACTTGCGTAACCTCGCCATTTTCACCGTGTGGTTTGGCAATACCCAAAAGTTTGATGCGATAACCCAACTCATGCACTGCTTCAATATCTGCCGCACCAATTTTACTGATACCTTCCGTAAATACTTCATCAAACTTAATATGTGAACCAAATGCCATCGCAGCAAGAATGGAAAGTTTGTGCGCTGTATCAATGCCTTCCACATCAAAAGTCGGGTCAGCTTCGGCATATCCCAGCTCTTGGGCTTCTTTAAGCACATCGGCGTAATCTGCACCTTCATTTTCCATTTTGGTCAAGATGAAATTGCACGTACCATTCAAAATACCATACACAGATTGAATATTATTGGCTGCAACACCTTCTCTTAAAGCTTTAAGACAAGGAATACCACCACCAACAGCCGCTTCAAAGCCAATACTTACACCTTTGTCCGCAGCTTGTTTAAACAATTCTTCGCCATGTTTGGCAATCAAAGCTTTATTGGCTGTCACCACATGTTTACCATGTTCAAGTGCTGAAGCTACAAAAGTACGCGCTGGCTCATAACCACCAATCAATTCCACCACCAAATCCACATCGTCTGCAACAACCAAAGCCGCGGCATCGTCATACAATGTCACACCTGACAAATCCAAACCAAAATCACGATTCAAATCTCTATCTGCTGCGGCAACCAATTTGAGCGTCTTGCCCAAACGCTTCGCCATCAAAGCTTGCTGCTCAATCAAAATTCGAGCAACACCAAGACCAACCGTACCTAAACCTAAAATACCTACACGAACTTCTTTCATCTTACACTCCACTTCCAGCGTTTAAGAAACTTTTAATACCACGCAATGCTTGGCGTGTTCTGTGTTCATTTTCAATCAAAGCAATACGAACATGGCTATCGCCATACTCACCAAAACCAATGCCTGGGCTTACTGCAACACCTGCTTCAACCAACATCTTTTTCGAGAACTCAATCGAACCCATGGCTTTAAACTCATCGGGTATTTCAGCCCACACAAACATGGTTGCTTTCGGGCTTTCCGCCATCCAGCCCATATTATGTAAACCTTTAATCAACACATCTCTGCGGGATTGATACATACTTCGAATATCTTCTACACAATCTTGTGGACCATTAAGTGCTGCACATGCAGCGATTTGTAAAGGTTGAAACATCCCGTAATCCAAATACGATTTAATTTTACCCAATGCGCCAACAATCTCACTGTTACCCACCATAAACCCAATACGCCAGCCCGGCATATTGTAAGTTTTAGACAATGAATAAAATTCGACGGCTACTTCTTTTGCGCCCGGTACCTGCATAATCGATGGACACTCATAATCATCAAAGGTGATTTCTGCATAAGCAATATCAGAAATAATAATCAGATCATTTTCTTTGGCAAAATCCACCAGTTTTACATAAAAGTCCAAGTCTACCACCTGTGCGGTAGGGTTGGATGGAAAGTTTACAATAATAATTTTAGGGCGTGGCCATGAATCTTTCACTGCTTTTTCAATATCAGCAAAATAATCTCTATCCGCACCCATAGGTACATGACGGATATCTGCACCTGCAATAATAAAACCATAGGGGTGAATCGGATAAGCTGGGTTGGGTGATAAAATCAAATCACCAGGAGATGTGATTGCTACGGCTAGATGGGCTAAACCTTCTTTGGAACCAATGGTAACAATAGCTTCAGTTTCAGGGTCTAAGTCCACATCAAACTTACGTTTGTACCAGCCGCATACAGCTTTGCGCAAACCATCAATGCCTCGAGATACTGAATATCTATGGTTACGTCCATCTTGAGCAGCTTCACAAAGTTTATCAATAATATGTTGCGGCGTTGCTTGGTCTGGATTGCCCATGCCAAAGTCGATGATATCTTTATCTGCGCGACGCAGCTCCATTTTTAATTGGTTTACCTGTGCAAACACATAAGGTGGAAGACGTTTAATTTTCTCAAATTCGCGCATACGTTGATAGAACTCCCAAAAAAATTAACCACGACTTTATAAGCCGCTTTTTAAACGTCAAACAATTAACTTCAAAGTCTCAAATTTTCATACAAAAAACATGTGTTTTGTCATCCTTTCAAACACTTTTGCCACACTTTCACTATTCAAGCTCCGATAAGTAGATGACTGTCATCACACCCAACATCATGAATAAAATCTATCATAGGCAATCTTTGTGCCATTTCACACTTGGCATCATTGCCCTGACTTTGTAGCATTGCGACATGCCTACGATTCAAACACCTGATCAAGAACAAACAATTGAAGCTTTAGAAAATCATACCGACATCAAACCGCCTTCTATGTATGAGGTTGTGCTGTTAAATGACGACTTCACCCCCATGGATTTTGTTGAAGATGTGCTGATGCGCTTTTTTGGTAAAGATGATGAACAAGCCCAACGCATCACCATGCAAGTGCATGTTCAGGGGCGAGGTGTGTGTGGTGTATACCCCAAAGACCTAGCCGAGAGCAAAGCTTTGCAAGTCGAAAGTTATAGCCGCAAACACAATCACCCTCTGCAATGTATTGCAGAAAAAACAAGTTCTAAATAAGATAGCCTGCCTTATCATTAACGGAGTTTTCCTTGCAACCATCTCTAAAAGAGCAAATTTGCCAAGCCTTGCAACAAGCTGTTGACAGCTTAATGGCTGGTATCGATACCAACAAAGCCCCAACTGTTGTCTTAACCCGCCCCAAACAAAAAGAGCATGGGGATTATGCTGTAAATATTGCCATGCCTTTGGCTGGTTTGCTCAAACAAAACCCACGCCAAGTTGCAGAAACAATTCTAGCCAAGGTTCAATTCCCTGATGCTGTAGAAGGCGCAGACATTGCAGGACCAGGATTTATTAACATCAAACTCAAGGCAGGCGGCGAAACCGATATTCTTAAAGATATTCTTAGCCAAGGTTTAACATACGGTTGCATCGACAATCAAAATGGTGAAGCGGTTAACCTTGAATTTGTTTCAGCCAATCCAACTGGCCCTATGCATGTGGGTCATGGTCGTGGCGCGGTGGTTGGTGATTCGCTTGCCAACTTGCTCAATGCCCGTGGTTACAAGGTGCATAAAGAATATTACATCAATGATGCAGGTAATCAAATTGGTGTATTGGCAAACTCAGTTTGGCTACGCATGCAAGAGCTTCAAGGTTTAAACATTACATTCCCAGATTCCGCTTATCCTGGTGATTATATTATTGATATCGCCAAAGAAATCTTGGGCAAACAAGATTACACCCATTTTGAAAACATGGATGAAGATACACGCCTAAAAAATATTGGTGCATTATCCGTGGATGCCAATATGGCTATGATTCGCCAAGACCTTAAAGAAATTGGTATTGAATTTGACCAGTATTTTTCAGAGAAAACATTGCATGAATCAGGCAAGGTCAATCAGCTGATTGAAAAACTTGAAGCCGATGATTTGATTTATACAGGCACACTTCCGCCACCCAAAGGGAAAGAAGTTGAAAACTATAACCCAGTAGAGCAACGCTTGTTCCGCACCACTGATTTTGGTGATGATGTGGATAGACCTTTACAAAAACAAGATGGTACTGCCACCTACTTCGCTGCAGACATTGCTTACCACACCGACAAGTTTGAGCGCGGCTTCAAACATATGATTGATATTTGGGGCGCAGACCACGGTGGTTATATCACCCGCGTTCAAGCAGCCATGAAAGCTTTAACGGGCTTAGAAAAACAACCTGAAGTATTGCTGGTGCAAATGGTTAACCTTACCCGCGATGGTGTACCCTTTAAAATGAGCAAACGCGCAGGCACGTTTGTCACCTTAAGTGAAGTGGTGGAAGAAGTGGGCAAAGATGCCGTGCGCTTTAACTTCATGACCCGCCGCATTGAAAGCCAATTTGATTTTGATTTGGAAGCTGCCAAAGCCAAAGATGCCGAAAATCCCGTGTATTATGTGCAATATGCCCATGCCCGTATTCATGCTGTGCTGCGCAAAGCCAAAGAAGAAGGCGTAAACATTGCAGACGCCAAAGACGTGGACAGTTCTTTATTGGTGAGCGATGAAGCCAAAAAACTGATTCAAATGCTTTTATCCTACCCTGAAATGTTAGACACCGCAGCCAGCCGTCGTGAACCTTACCGTATTGCTACATTTATCATGCAGCTTGCAGCCGCTTTTCACAGCTTCTATCACCACAATCGTGTACTCGGCGTGGAAGAAGAATTGATGCAAGCGCGTTTATTACTGCTACAAGCCACTGCACAAGTGATTAAAAATGCACTTGGGCTGTTGGGTGTTGATGCACCGGAGTCGATGTAGTGAGTGATAAAGACTTTGCTTATAGCGAACCTCAAAACAATAATTCTGAGCGTTCATCTGCCCCTTCTCAATCCAAAACCAGTTTGATTGTGATGTTAGCCGTCATGTTTGCCATTGCATGTTTTGCTGTTGGTTTTTTCATGGGAGAGAAACATGGTTTAGAAAGCAATAAGGGCAAACAATACGAAGCATTGATGAAAAAGCTGGAAAAACAGCAACAAAAAATTGAAGCCTTCAAAAAAGAGGCTGCCAAAGTTAAAAAACCTGAAGCAGCAACATCACAGCTGGGTGAACTCACCTTTTACACTGAGCTTCCCAACCAATCCATCACACCAGAACCTTTAAACGCTAGCCCCAAAGATACCCCAAACCATGCGCAACCCGGAACGCAACGCAAAGCACACTCCATCATCAACGAACAGCAAACCGACCTAGCGCTAACCGAAAAACGTTTAAATGCAATTATTGAACAAGAAATGCGCACGCCAACCCAACACTATCGCATTCAAATTGCATCCTTTAAACATGAAAAAGATGCTGGAAACTTGGTGCAGCTTTTACGCCAAGATGACATCCCTGCCGAAATTCAACAAGTGAGTCTAGCCAATATTGGTATACGTTACCGTGTTCTAACCCTTCCTTTTGAACAGCGCGAACATGCTTTACGTGCCAAAGAAGCAATTAAAAGTAAACTCCAAATTACGGGCATACTTATCACAGAATGAGTGATTTGCGTTTGGAGCAAGCAAAACAATGGTTAGGCAAACATTTTTCTCACTTTGAGATACATAACCTTGCTGGTGATGCATCTTTTCGCCGTTACTTTCGTATTTCAACAGCCGAAGAGAACTATGTACTCATGGATGCCCCACCTGAAAAAGAAGATGTCACCCCTTTTGTTCAAATTGGTGATTGGTTAGCCCAACATCAACTTCGCGTTCCCAAAATCATCATTCGCGACCAACATCAAGGCTTTTTATTGCTTGAAGACTTTGGTGATGTCACTTGGTCTGTTTATCACGAAAAAAACCATGTCATTGACCCCTTATTTACAGATGCCTTGGAACAACTCCACCGCTTACAAGCAGCGCCAAACACACTCAAACTTCCTTGTTTTGGTACCACACGCATGCAACGTGAGTGCGACTTATATTTGGACTGGTACCTGCCCCACATCCACGGTTTAACACCCAACCCAGCACAGCGCCAAGCTTTTCACCAAGTATTGCAACCCCTTCTCAAAAAAATTCATGGTTTACCCCAGGCTGCCGTACACTTGGATTACCATAGTCGTAATCTCATGGTTCCCAAAAATGGGCTACCCTTGGGTATTATTGATTTCCAAGATGCCGTGGTTGGCCCTGTTACCTATGATTTGGCATCTTTATTATACGATTGTTACCAAGATTACCCTGAAACAGAACGCCGCCATTGGAGCAAACACTTTTTTACGAACTTAAACACCAAATATAAAGAAAAATTTCAAGACTTTGAGGTCTGGCATCGCGCTGTTCGCCTGACTTCCTTGCAACGCCACATTAAAGTTTTGGGTATTTTTGCCAGATTGGCACATCGTGATGGCAAAACACAGTTTCTAGACGAAATCCCTTTAACACATCAACACTGCATGCAAGAATTGCAGGCATTATCACTACAAATACCGCTGCTAAACGCTTAAAAAGCATCATTTAACAATTGCCCAGAGGGCAAGTTTTCTCTAGCATGCCTCGCTTGAATGAAAAGGAGTAAGCCAGTTGTTTAAACGCATCCTAATTGCTAACCGTGGCGAATGTGCCATCCGTATTATTCGTGCCTGCAATGAGCTAGGCATTGAGTCTGTTGCTGTGTTTTCCGAACCAGACAGCCATGCCCTACACGTAAAAAAAGCCGACAAAGCCATTTTAATTGGTCCAGACCCCGTCAAAAGTTACTTAAATATTCACCGTATCGTGGACATTGCCATCAAAGCCAAAGTGGATGCTATTCACCCCGGTTATGGTTTCCTTTCTGAAAATCCTGATTTTGCCCAAGCTGTGATTGATGCTGGCATTACCTATATTGGCCCCTCTCCCGAAGCCATTGAAAATATGGGCAGCAAGACCAATGCGCGTACTGCTATGCTGGCTGCTGGTGTGCCTTGTATTCCAGGTACGGAAGCCTCATTGGTTAGTGTAGAAGAAGCTGTAGAAACTGCACAAGCCATGGGTTACCCCGTTATGCTTAAAGCTGCTGCAGGCGGTGGTGGGCGCGGTATTCGCCGTTGTGACAGTGATGCAGAAGTTGTTGAAAACTATGAACTCACCACCAATGAAGCCATGACTGCTTTTGGTAATGGCGAGTTATTCATGGAAAAATGTATTGTAGAGCCACGCCATATTGAGTTTCAAATATTGGCAGACTCGCACGGTAACTGTGTACATTTGTTTGAGCGCGACTGCTCTATTCAACGCCGCAATCAAAAACTCATTGAAATTGCTCCTTCCAATTATATTACAGATGAACTTCGTACAAAAATGGGTGAAGTCGCCGTGCAGGCAGCACTGGCTGTGGGTTATGTGAATGCAGGCACTGTAGAGTTTTTGGTTGATAAAAATCATGACTTTTTCTTCATGGAAATGAATACCCGTTTGCAAGTTGAGCATACCATCACCGAAGCCATTACAGGCGTAGATATTGTAGCACAACAAATTGCCATTGCTGCAGGAGAGCCACTTCCCTTCAAACAAGAAGATTTAAGTTTTAAAGGCAGTGCGATTGAATTTCGTGTGAATGCAGAAGATCCGCAAAATGGATTCTTCCCTAACCCTGGGCGCATTACACGTTACCATTCACCAGGAGGCCCTGGTATTCGCGTCGATGGCTGCGTCTACCCTGGATACACCATTCCTCCACATTACGATTCCATGTGTGCCAAACTCACCATTTGGGCACCGGATTGGCAACATGCCGTTAAACGTTCACAACGTGCACTTAAAGAATATGATATTCGCGGCGTTAAAACGACTTTGGCATTTTATCGTAATATTGCACTTTCTGATGTATTCCTCAAAGGTCAGTTTGATACTGGTTTTATGGAGCAACATGCAGACTTACTTGATTATAAACCATTTGAATCGCGTGAAGATATTGCCGCAGCTGTGGCAGTTGCCATTGCCGCACACGCAGGATTGTAGGAAAAGGATTGAATAGAT
This sequence comes from Ghiorsea bivora, assembly GCF_000744415.1. NCBI lineage: Bacteria > Pseudomonadati > Pseudomonadota > Candidatius Mariprofundia > Mariprofundales > Ghiorsea > Ghiorsea bivora. Next base: position 59,449 of record NZ_JQLW01000013.1, on the reverse strand, counting down.
GACACAAGCAAAGAAAAAACTAGCGATTACTGAACTTGCCCTGCGCGATGGTCACCAATCATTATTGGCAACCCGCATGCGTTTGGATGATATGTTACCCATCTGCGAAAAAATTGACCAAATTGGTTATTGGTCTGTTGAAGCTTGGGGTGGTGCTACCTTTGATACTTGCCTTCGTTATTTAAAAGAAGGTCCATGGATGCGTTTGCGCGAGCTCAACAAAGCCATGCCTAACACCAAAATCCAAATGTTACTTCGCGGACAAAACTTGCTCGGTTACCGCCATTATGCTGATGATGTGGTGCGTAAATTTGTAGACATGGCAGCAGCCAATGGCGTGGATGTATTCCGCACCTTTGATGCGATGAATGATTTACGCAATGTACGCACTGCCATTGCCCAAGTGAAAGAAAACGGTAAACATGCCGAAGGTACGATTTGTTACACCACCAGCCCTGTGCATACCTTGGACTACTTTGTAGACCTAGCCAAAGGTTTTGAAGATATGGGTTGTGATACGCTTGCCATTAAAGACATGGCAGGTTTATTAACTCCCGTAGCCACCAAAGAGCTTATTTTGGCGTTAAAAGATGCGATTAACATCCCCCTTCATTTACACTCACACTCCACTTCAGGTGTAGCTGAAATGGTGCAATGGGAAGCTGTACATGCCGGTTGTGATATCATCGACACCGCTATTTCACCATTATCGGGTGGTACATCGCACCCCGCAACCGAATCTATGGTTGCAGCCTTTGCAGAAACCGAATACGACACAGGTTTAAACTTGGAAGCATTGCAAGATGTCGCTGCTTATTTCCGCGATGTACGCAAAAAATATGCGCGTTTTGAATCCGATGTGACTCGCGTGGATACCCGTGTTTTTGTCAACCAAATCCCAGGCGGCATGATTTCAAACCTTGCCAACCAGCTGAAGGAACAAGGTGCATTGGACAAAATGGATGAAGTTTTGGACGAAATCACCAATGTTCGCAAAGACTTTGGTTATCCATCTTTGGTCACACCAACCAGTCAAATTGTAGGCACACAAGCCGTGCTTAATGTGGTTTCAGGCAAGAAATACAGCGTGATTACCGAAGAAACCAAAAACTACCTCAAAGGTATGTACGGAAAAGCACTGGGTGAAATCAATGCAAAAGTACAAAAGAAAGCTTTGGGTGATGAAGAAACCATCAGCGTACGTCCAGCTGATTTGATTCCTGATGAACTAGATGCTTTAACCCGTGAAGTGGGTGATCGTGCAAAATCTGTGGAAGATGTATTATCTTATGCCATGTTCCCAAGCATTGCTTTGGAATTCTTTGCTGAGCGTGAATCTGGCAACTTTAAACCTGAACCATTGGAGTTAGATGCCGTTGAGTCTACAACAACGGCAATACCACCTGCCCTTGCGCCTACTGAGTTTAACATCACCATTCATGGTGAAGAATACCACATTAAAATCGAAGGTACGGGTCATGTTGAAGATGATTTGAAACCTTATTACGTGAAAGTGGATAATGTATTAGAAGAAGTTTATTTAGAAACTTTAACAGAAATGGTGCCTACACTTGATGGACGCAGCATTGATGCGGGCAAAGTCTCTAAAGGTTCTAAACGCCCTAAAGCACGCAATGACAGCGATGTCACCACGCCTATGCCGGGTCGTATTGTTGCTGTAAACGTGAAAGAAGGTGATGCGGTTGAAGCAGGTGATACAGTGGTCACTGTTGAAGCCATGAAAATGGAAAATCCTGTACACGCCCCTGTAGCTGGTACAGTCAAAGCCATTTATGTTGCCGAGGGTGATACAGTTAACCCTGATGAATGTTTGATTGAGATTGGTTAAACCATACGCTTAATACGACAACCAAAGCCTTGTTTGATGCATTTCATACAAGGCTTTTTTTGTTACATATCAACAAAGGATAACTATATGTTTGGATTTAATAAAAAAAGAAAAACAGCCACAGCCCGTCATATCTTGGTTGCCGATGAAGCAGAATGCCAAAAGCTAAAAGAAGAAATTGAAGCAGGTGCCGACTTTGCAGAAGTTGCCGCCAAACATTCGACTTGCCCATCATCTGCCAAAGGTGGTGACTTGGGTACATTTCGCGAACGCGCTATGGTCAAAGAATTTAATGATGTGGTATTTACCGCAGAACTCAACCAAGTGCATGGTCCAGTGCAAACCAAATTTGGTTATCATTTGATAGAAATCACTAAACGCAGCAACTAATCGTTATAATTTATATCCACGCAATGATGTGATGCATCCAAAGTGAGCAGCACATCGGCAGTGTCAGGCATGGTTGTTAAACCATGTCGTGTTAAACGCTCGTAGTGTGCCATAAAACGCCTTAAAGCCTTATCATCCATACCAGAAGAGTTCGTCTGCTGCGCAAAAGTTTCTTGCTCTTGCTGCTTTCGCCATGCAAAAATCGATTCAAAACTTGGCGCTTGAAGATACATCATGACATCTATGTGTTGAAACAGTCTTTGATACTCAGCCCCAAGTGTTTTGTTCACCTGATTGCGCCACACACCACCCTTATCTTCCGTGGCTTCCAAACTATTGATAGGTGTTAAAAGTTCTGCTTCCGTTTGCGGCTCAAGCCCCAAACACCAACCTTCAAACAACACAATATCCACAGGTATTTCACAACTTTCCCATAATGCTTGCGGCTTGGGATTATCGGTTTGTTTATCAAAGCGTGGCAGCAACACTTTCCCCTGCCCGCTTTTAAGTTGTTTCAAAACCTGAATACCCAATTGCACATCATGGGTGCTTGGCACGCCACGGGTGGCAAACAATGGGTGTATAGATGCCGCAAGTTTTTGCCGTTGATTCTGCGATAAATACAAATCATCCAATGATAAAGTAACAACGCTAAATCTATCCGCCAATACATCCTGCAAAGCTTTGGCTAGCGTGGATTTCCCCGCGCCTTGCCCACCACTAATACCCACCACAAGCGTATAATTCACCTGCTTGTGTTCAGCTATCCAAGCTGCAAGTTCTTTATTCATAACAAACCACTCGTCATGCCCAGCTTGACTGGGTGTCCATGGTTCAAGTGTGGATTCCCTACTTCTAGGGAATGACGATTATAAAGTAACAATTTAGACTGCATCAACACGCTTAAAGCAGTGTACCCAAACAAGGGCATCATCTTGCCAGTCCATACCTTTATGCATGTTTAAAATCAGGTTCTTATACATATCAATCGATGGATAACCTTCAGCTTGTGCGCTTTCATCATCCATATCACCCAAGGTTTCACGTTTTAAGTCAGTCACGATAAAGCTCACGCCATCAAGCTCAAACGTTTCACCAGGGTATGCATACACCCCATCACGCCGTTGTTCTGTCTTTTTACCAGCAAGTGCTGCTTCAACCAACTTGGGGTGACGCACTAATCTTTCGATTGAACATGTTTTTTCTGGATAATTACTCATTTTTTACTCCACTTCTAAGCCTTTGTTATACATGATAAAAATAAAATAATGATTGCAAATTATTTCTATTTATGTTATAAACTAAATCGCTCGTGGAGCATACTTTAAAACAAGGAGAACATTCATGCTAGGAAGACATCAACGTACAACAGCAAAAGAAAGAACCTTGGTTACACCCGAATTCAAACAAACACACAGTTTCCACACCCACGAGAAAAGAAGGCTCAAAAGAGCAATGAACAAACGCATGAGACAAGCACTTAAACAAGAACTCGCCTCTTAGCGTTTCATAAACATACATAGCTCAATTTTTTAATAACCTAAGCCCTCCACCCGAGGGCTATTTTTTTGCTCGATAATACAGTTCTTCAAATTTCAACATCTTACATACCCCTCATATACCACGGTCGTAAAACTTGTTCGCCATCAAGCGCACTTTGTAGCTGCACCAATAACTTCGCTTGATCCCTAGGTAAGTTCCCAGCCAAAGCAAGTGCATTCGAAGCATGATTGGAACGGAAAATCACAGGTTTTGGCGGATTTAAACCGCGAATCAAACGCAGCTGTTCTTCAAGAATAGCCCTGTCATTAGGAATTTCAAAAGGCTCGCCATATTTACTTTGAAACTCTTCAATCATATCAGGTTCTAAGTGTAGCTGTAGCGTAGATAAATATGTAATGGGTGCACGATTCAATAGCTCTATTGTGCCATCAATGTGTTCCTGCCCATGATGTTTGCCACCCAAACCCAAAATCACCGTGCCAGACACCTTTAAACTCGCTTCATCTGCCTTAAGCATCGCCTTGGCAATGCTTTGCTGACTCGCACCTTTGGTAATTTTCTTCAAAATCAAGTTGGAGCCCGATTCAATACCAAGATAGAGAAGATTTAGCCCTTTTTCTTTTAACAATCGCAATTCATCGACACTTTTGTTCAAAATATTGCTCGGCGTGGCATAACAGGACACCCGAGATAACTTTGGCAATGCAGCTTTAAGGGCATCAAGTATGGCAATCAAATCATGGGTAGGCAGACAAAAAGCATCGCCATCTGCTAAAAACACCCTCCTTGCATCAGGCAAGCTCTTGGCAGCCTGTTGGATGTCGTGAACCACATCCACAAATGGGCGCTGGCTATACACCTTACTTCGATACATAGCACAAAAGCTGCACTGGTTAAAACTACAGCCTAACGTCACCTGAATAATCAGGTTATTCCCCTCACTGGGCGGTCGGTATAAAGGCATGTGATAATTTAGTAGCATATCAATCTCAGTATCGTTTAAAAGCTATGACCTCAATGGTTTTAAAGGGAAATAAATATCAGTCATCAATTCAGCCTCTGACACTTCGGGCATGACATTGATATATTCAAAAAAGAGTGCTGAATCACGTTTCATTTCATTGCTATTGGGCAACCAAGTCCGATAAAGCGCATTGACCTTCTGCCTCAACTTATCGTGTGAACCCTTGTGACGCAGCTTTGCATAACGACCACCAGGAATAGCTTTATTAACCACGCCATAAGTATTCTCAGCAATAGCTATATCCACTTCACCACAAACATCAAAGCGAAACTTTTGCACAGGTCTAGCCTCTGGATTACTGTAGACAATGCCAAAAGTTCGTTTCTTGGCGACAGGTGAGCAGCCACTTTCTTTACGCCAAGCTCTAAAAGTCTCAACCGATTCTGCTAATGTCTCAGGATGATCCAAATGTTCTAATGCCGCTACTTTGATCGCGTTGATATTTACAATATTAATCTTCATATGCAGTAATACTATTGTATTTTCAAAGCAATGAACACATGAAGTCCATTGTATTTAATTTTACAATAACCTTCGCATGGCTAAAGTGTCGTATGATTCATTTGTGATTGATAATGATAAAGGCGGTTGATCAACCCTATGCTCAAAACATTCCGAATTTTAAGTATGATTGAAGGTTTATCGCTGATTGCTTTGTTATTTATCGCTATGCCTGCCAAGTATCAGTATGGCATCGACCTCGTCAAATTTGTTGGTCCGATTCATGGCATGTTATGGCTCGCCTACTTACCTATGCTGGATGCCACCAATCGCCAACAAAAATGGCCGTCATCCATGTTAAGCATCGCATTTATCACATCCGTGATTCCATTCGGCTGCTTTTACCTTGAAAAGAAAATCAGAGCGCAGGGTTTGGTTCCTAATAAATCAGCCTAAGTCACTTCAACAAACAGCAAAACAAACTGAGGATACAGCCATGAGAGAAGTAACCATTACAAAAGAACCCACCGAACTTTATAAAATCTTAAAGTTTGAAGGGTTAGCATCCAGTGGCGGTGTTGCAAAACATGTGATTGCTGAAGGTGAGGTTTTGCTCAACGGTGTAGTTGAAACCCAGAAAAGAAAAAAGATTATATCTGGTGATATTATAGAGTTTGCAGGTGAAAAACTTCATATTCAGCTTGCGTCTGATTAATCAGTCACTACCCTCAATTTCCTAACCCACACACTTAAAATAATACACATGTGCAGAAACTTGCACATATCATGCAACAAGGTTAAACTTGCCTTATAAGCTGTACATGTATGAGGTGATAATATGCAAGTTGTAAATTTCACAGAAGCCAGAAACAATCTAAAACGCATCCTTGATAAAGTCACCGACGATGCCGACTACACCGTGATTAACCGCCGTGATAGCTCGGATGCTGTGGTCATGGGCTTGGATTACTTCAACAGTATGATGGAAACCCTCCACCTCTTGGACACCCCCGCCAATGCCAAACATCTCATGGAAAGCATCGCCCAATATCGCGCAGGGCAAGCCAAAGTTAAAAATCTGCTAGATGAGTAAACAAATCGCTTGGACTGATGCCGCATGGGAAGATTATGTGTGGTGGCAAAGCCAAAACCGCAAAACCTTAAAACGTATCAACAAGCTCATCCAAGCCGTCCAAAGAGATAATTTTTCAGGCATTGGAAAACCCGAACCCCTTAAAGGCAGCTTATCAGGCTTTTGGTCACGGCGAATTGATGAAAGTAATCGCTTGGTTTATGCCGTTGATGATATTTACATCACCATCCTTTCCTGCCGTAAGCATTACTAATCCATTTGACACACACTCTTAATCGCACTATAAACAGTATGATTAGGAGTACTATTATGCATTCACTTACAGCCAATGAATTAAAAACACGCGGTATATCTTCGCTTGAAGAAGGTTTGAAAGATTCGCCCGAATTGATGATTACAGTGCGCGGCAAAGAAAAATATGTGGTGCTAGATATTGAGTATTATCATCAACTTAGAGAAGTAGAGCTTGAAGCTGCGCTGCTTGAAAGCAGGCAAGATATAACGGACAACAAGGCAACTCAAGAAAGTGCAGAAGCGCATGTACAGCACATATTTGACTAATGCCATTTCAGCTAGTTTTTACCGACAGTTATATAAAACGTGCCAAAAAGTTTGCCAAGAAGCATCCCGAACTCAAACAACAATACCTCAAAACCCTGCAACTGTTAGAACTTAACCCTTATCATCCAGCCCTACGCTTGCATAAACTCACGGGCAGGCTTAAAGATTTACATTCAGTATCCATCAATGTGAGCTACCGCCTTACTATTGAACTCATCATTGAAGATGAAACCATTATCCCGATTAATGTTGGCACACACCAAGAGGTTTATCGTTAATTAAAGGACTCTGACCAGTTATCTCAAGATAATAGTAAATGTTAGACCTTACCCCGAAGTTCCGATTGTTAGGCCTGATTACCATTCTTCCAAGCCCCTTGGGACATAATAATAAAAGAACAAAATAGCCAACGCCGATATTATTGCGATAATGGAGACGATATATAAGAACTCTCCGCTCGAAACAGCATCTTTACGATCCGAGCTATTTACATACTTACTATGACCACTTGAATAGATTGCATATGCACCAGCTCCAATTAGCGCAACCGCAATATAATGAATGAACCACGTACCGAGGAAATACCAAATAGAGCTAAACGCAAACTCTCCATATTGGATCAAGTTGCGCACGTTTGCAACAACCAGACCTGACAATGCCAGCAGGACGTTACGGCGAGTTTCTGGTTCAATTATCATATTTATTCACAGAACTAACATTGTTGATACGTGGAAAAACATCCATGTATTTTTTCGTTATATATGGACATAGTTCCTCCGTATCCCGTATTATACTGGAAACACGAAGGTGTAGCATGTCCCGATTTCAAACGCGCGTCAATGAAAAGACCAAATATTGCCCAACCTCTGAAAGGTTGATGGATCAAGTACATGAAGTCCTTCGTTATCACCATTACGGAAAGCGGACAGAGAGAAAAAGGGGGCAGAGTGAACTTCCCCCAATAAACTTCTCACAAAAAAAAGCCCACTTAAATTTCTCTAAATGGGCTTTTTTATCACGCTAGTTTTTTGTATTTCATCCGGTGCGGTTGCGTTGCATCTTTGCCCAACCTACGTTCTTTATCTTTCTCGTATTCAGCGAAGTTACCTTCAAACCACTCCACATGCCCATCACCTTCAAAAGCAAGTATATGCGTAGCCACACGGTCTAAGAACCACCTATCATGCGAAATCACTACGGCACAGCCTGCAAAATCAAGCAAGGCATCTTCTAAGGCACGCAATGTTTCCACGTCCAAATCATTGGTTGGCTCATCGAGAAGCAATACATTGCCGCCCTCTTTCAGCATTTTTGCCATGTGCAAGCGGTTGCGCTCACCACCTGAAAGCATAGACACTTTCTTCTGTTGGTCGCCGCCTTTAAAGTTAAAACGACCGCAATATGCACGAGAAGACACTTCAGCTTTACCCAAAGTGATAAAATCAGAACCACCTGAAATTTCTTCAAATACAGTTTTGTTGTCATCCAATGCATCACGGGATTGGTCAACGTATGCCAGTTGCACAGTATCACCCACGGTTAATGTGCCTGATGTCGGCTCTTCTTGCCCTGTAATCATGCGGAATAATGTGGTTTTACCCGCACCATTTGTCCCAATCACGCCCACAATGCCACCACGCGGCAAATTAAAGTTTAAATCGTCATACAATACTCGGTCACCGTAAGCTTTGCTCACCATGTCCGCTTTAATCACCACATCACCCAATCGCTCACCTGCTGGGATAAATATTTGTTTGGTCGCATTACGCTGCTGCACTTCTTTGCTTGCCAATTCATCAAACGCTTTCAGGCGCGCTTTGGATTTGGCATGTCTGCCCTTAGTACCTTGACGCACCCATTCAAGCTCTTGTTTAATTGCTTTTTGACGCGAAGACTCTTCTTTGCTTTCTTGGCTTAATCGCGCATCTTTTTGCTCAAGCCATGATGAATAATTGCCTTCAAATGGAATGCCTTTGCCACGATCCAACTCTAAAATCCAGCCCGCCACATTATCCAAGAAATACCTATCATGGGTCACAGCAACTACTGTGCCTGTGTAATCATGCAAAAAGCGCTCTAACCAAGCCACAGACTCTGCATCCAAATGGTTGGTAGGCTCATCAAGCAGAATCATGTCTGGGTTGGACAATAAAAGCCTGCACAAAGCCACACGACGGCGCTCACCACCCGAAAGCTTAGACACATCCGCATCCCAATCTGGTAAACGCAGTGCATCGGCTGCAATATCCAGTTTTCGGTTTAAATCATGACCATCGGCTGCATTGATGATGTCTTCAAGCTTGGCTTGTTTCTTCGCCAGTGCATCAAAATCCGCATCAGGCTCGGCATATTGGGCATACACCGCATCAAGCTCTGCCAAAGCATCAATTACATCAGCAACCGCTTCTTCCACGTTGCCACGCACATCTTTGCTTTCATCCAATTCTGGCTCTTGCGCCAAATAACCTATCTTGATGCCATCAGCTGGACGTGCTTCACCCAAGATTTCTGTATCAATGCCAGCCATGATTTTTAATAAGGTGGATTTACCCGAACCATTCAGACCCAATACACCAATTTTTGCACCGGGATAAAAGGATAACCAGATGTCATCCAGAATTTTCTTTTTGCCGCCGACAACTTTGCCAACGCCTTGCATGGTATAAATATATTGTTCTGCCATTTCACAACCCTTGCACTTATTTTTGTGCAGAGTTTAACCAAACAGCTACTTTTTGGTACCGTTTTTATCCAAGTTGATATAACGATTGGCAGCCCAAAGATTTTCTTTTTCTGGGTGCAAGATTTGACGCTCGGCTTCTTCTCGGCTGTGTGCCAAAATATCTTTGATTAACCATGGATGTTTTTTCATCATGGGTTCAAATAACTCTGCTTTTAAGCGCAACAAACGGCATGGTGTACCCGTCACCACCCGGTACGGCGCACGGAAACCAACCAACAAACCACCCAAATGGAAAATATCACCCGGATGCATGCTACTGATAAGTTCAAAATTGCCACCTTCACCTTTTTTTAGCATAAGCAGCGTACCTGATTGCACCATAAAGGCATTATCCCTTGGTAAACCCTGCTCCACTAATATTTTACTGGGTAAATAGCTGGTGTGCCGCATGGATAATGCGACTTCTTTGCGTTCTTCATCATCCAATTTTCTGAAAATATCGTGTTGGCTTAACAAGTGATAACCCAACCGGCTACGAAATAAGTGATCCAATAAAGGTTGAACATTGTGATCTTTCGACTCTAGCTCAACAATATCATTGAACGAAAGTTCTAAAAGTTTCACATCCGTTGTACATTTCAAAGTTGCAGCACGACGCATACCTGTAAAATAAGCAACTTCGCCCATCAAACATGGGTGTGTTCTACTGCCTGTCAATGTTGTGGTCGTAATATTGGATATCAATACATCCACTTGCCCATCAATCAATAACCACATGTGATTGGCAATATCTTCAGCTTCACAAATAGTTGCCCCAGCAGGCAAACTTAGCTCTGTAGCATATTTAAAAAGCTGATCCACTAGCCTTGCTTCTTCATCATCATATGCCACATCAAGATTATGACCTTCAATCTCCGTTTCCACCGAGCCATCATGCACCAACTCATTCAAGCGTGACATACTGGCTTGTATCAATGTGCCTGTTGTATCCGATGGGTTTAAGGTCATGCTTTCCATCAATTTAGTATAAATATTTAAAGCACGTGTATGATCGCCCACATGTTCACTGGCATTGGCATAATGCAACAATACATCCCTATCTTCACTCCAAAACTCTGATTCCCATAATTCACCAAATAAGCGGTATGCTTTTTCGTATTCCCCCGCTTCTTCTGCTGCCATGGCGGCTCGAAAGGTGTTTGATGAATCATCAATGATATAATCACTACCTGACATAACCTATCCTCCATTCCAAAACAAAAACTTAACCAAACACACACATTACTTTTTCCCCATAGGATGCGCTTTATTCAGCTCATCATACAGTTGCGACCTTGAAACATGGGTATATATTTCAGTGGTCGTAATGTTCTCATGCCCCAGTAATGTCTGCACAGCACGCAGGTCTGCACCATGGTTTAACAAGTGTGTTGCAAACGCATGACGCAGCACATGTGGTGAAGGCACAGGGCTTAGTCCAACCAATATAGCACAATTATGCACACAACGCCACAATGTTTGTCGTGATAAATGCCCTTTTTTGCTTGGGAATAAAAAAACACTTGTGGCTTTTCGTATTTTCAACCACTTTTTTAACCAGAAATCAGCTTGTTCACCATAAGGAATTTCTCGTTCTTTATTGCCTTTACCAATCACACGCAATGTTTTTTGTTTTTGGTTAATATCAGCCACTTTCAGGCTTGCCAATTCACTCACTCGCAAACCTGTGGCATACATCATTTCCAATAAGAACCGGTCTCGTATGCCTTTATTTGTCGTTGTATCGGGGGCTTGAATCAGTGCTTCCACATCTTGTTCACTGATATATTTGGGTAACCGAAACGAGGACATCACACCCACTACATCCTGCATAGGAAAATCAGTACGCATTTTTTCATTTTGTAAATAGTGAAACCACGTAGCCATCGCACTGCGTTGGCGCTGAATCGAACTGGTTGCCAAACCCTTGTGTTGCAAATAAGCAAGATAATCCGTCACATGTTGTGCTGTCGCCAATAGCGCCGTGCTAGAGGGCTTAGCATCCAGCACAAAACGATGAAATGCCAATAAGTCCCTAAGGTATGCCTCAACAGTCAGTTTTGACCAACTGTATAACATAGCCATACGCTGCAATATGCCTTCAATTTTTGTCTCAGTATCTGTTTGGTTATGTGTATCTTCCACCTTCATAACCTCAACGGTGTAGCAGTTTAATGCGCCTCTTCTTCTTTTTCCTGACGGAAAATTTCAGCATTCTTGCCAATCAAAGCAATCAATATACCCGAATAAATAAACGTAGAAAGCATGATGACACCCACCACCACGGCAGTAAACATTTCAATATGTTCAAAACCTGCAGGAATCATCATCAACATCACAATGGATAAACCACCTTTAATGCCTGCAAAGGTAAGCACACCCCACCAACGGAAGTTCACATTGGTCATCTTGGTTGTTTTATTAGTAATGATTGCAAATTTTGCCATCATCAAAGCACGAATAACCGTGGTTGCTAAAAACATCACAATAATTTCAGTGCTATACTTCATCAGTAAATCAAGATTGATAATTTCTGCCATCGCAATAAATAAAATCGTATTGGCAACAATCGCCAAAAGCTGAATATCTTCTTTGGTACGCAAATGACGATTACGCTCTTCAACTGTAGCGCGAATTTTATTGAACATAAAACCAATCACATTGGATGATGAATCACCTTTACTCGATTCAAACTGTAATTCAGCTTCTTCTTTTTTTAATTTTTCATCATCCGTCGCCACAGCCTTGCTCATCACATGGTGCAAAGTAATGGTTGCAAAAATACATGAAAGTATGCCCGATAAGTGTAAATGCGAATGCCCACCAAACATATTTAAGAATATATAAAAAAACTCAGCCGCTTCAAACGCGCCATAACCCACCATAATCACAATCAATAACTCAGCAATTCTGTTCTCCGTCGTTTTCATAAATAACAACCCCAGATAACCCAAAATCACACCCAGCACAGTTGAACCAAAAATAACAATCAAGCTAATTTCAGTCACATAACCCAAGGTAAGTTCACCACCATCAAGGGCATAAAGACCAACAAATACAAACACAATCAAAGCTGTAGCATCATTAAAAAGGCTTTCACCTTCTGCAAGAATTTTTAAACGATGGGGTAGTTCAAAATTAGAGAAAATACTCACCACAGATACAGGGTCGGTCGCTAAAACCATAGCAAACAATACAATCACGGCAGCAAAAGACAGGTGATATTCTCCAAACAATGTGTCTGCAGTCAGCAAGGCTAAACCCACCGACAACGATACCGCAACCACTGCCAAGTACACCAAACTTAAACCATGTTCTTTTAAATCTTCAACTGTCAGTTCAAATGAATCGGTAATAAGCAATACGGGTAATAAGAGTAAAACTAAGGCTGCAAAATGTTCGGTATCCCCTGTAATCATAGGAATACCAGCAAACAAATAGTGAGCAAGGAAAGAAAGACCAATTAACCCTAAAGGGGATGGCACCTTAAATTTTTCTTCCAGCTGTAAGGCTATGAATAATATCACGCAGACAACAAGTAATGTTACAACCATTTTAAAGCTCCTCTTTAAAACCTACCCACATTAAAAACTAAGCATAACTTACTACGACATTTCTGCACAGTTTTTCTAACGACAGGCTAATTTATCATAAACAATCCACTTCCATAAGCAAAAAATACGCCAACTTATGAATATTCCAACAAAAAGGGCGAAGCCAATGCTCCGCCCTCTTCTATCCGTTATAACGTTCTAAACAGTTATACTTAGTCTTCCAACAATGCTTTCATCGACAAACGAATCTTACCACTGCGATCAACTTCTAACACTTTCACTTTAACAATATCGCCTTCGCTCAGTTTATCTGAAACTTTCTCAACACGATCATTTGAGATTTGCGAAATATGCACCAAACCATCAGTTTGACCCAAAATGCGAACAAATGCGCCGAAATCCATGATTTTCACCACTTTTCCTTCGTAAGTTGCCCCCACTTCAACCTCTGCTACGATGTCTTCAATCATTTTCTTCGCAGCTTCACCAGCTTCGCCAGTTACTGCAAAGATTGTAATCGTTCCATCATCAGCAATATCAACTTTAGCACCTGTTTCTTCAACAATACCGCGAATCACTTTACCGCCAGCACCAATCACTTCACGAATTTTGTCCGCTTTGATTTTCATGGTGAACATACGTGGCGCATGAGAAGCAACGTCTGCATTGGGTTTATCCATGCATTTCGCCATTTCAGACAAAATGTGCATACGACCACCATTGGCTTGCGCCAAAGCTTCACGCATGATTTCACGCGTTAAACCACCAATTTTAATATCTAACTGCAATGTGGTTACACCTTGGGTTGTACCCGCAACTTTAAAGTCCATATCACCAAGATGATCTTCATCACCCAAGATATCAGACAATACAGCATAGCCGTCTTTCTCAAGGATAAGCCCCATGGCAATACCAGCCACAGCACCTTTAATCGGCACACCAGCATCCATCATCGCAAGCGAAGTACCACAAACAGAAGCCATAGATGAAGAACCATTGGATTCAGTAATTTCACAAACTGAACGAATCGCATAACCAAACTCTTCCATGGTTGGCAACACAGCTTCAACACCACGACGTGCCAAACGACCATGACCAATTTCGCGACGACCTGGAGGGCCCATACGACGCGCTTCACCAACTGAGTAAGGTGGGAAGTTGTAATGCAGCATGAAACGTTGCTTAGCAACACCTTCAAGGCTTTCAGTGGTTTGCATATCAGACTCAGTACCCAATGTGATAGTTACCAAAGCTTGGGTTTCACCACGGGTGAACAATGCTGAACCATGCGGACCAGGTAAAACGCCAACTTGGCAATCGATTGCACGAACATCATCTGTTTTACGACCATCAATACGTGGGTTGCCATCAATGATTGAGCGTCGAACAACACTTTTCTCCAAGCTTTTTACAGCTGAAGTCACATCATTGTTTGAAAATTCACCAGGGTTCTCTTCACTACCTGCGAATTTTTCTTGTGCTGCCAAACGAATCGCATCCAATTTCGCAGAACGCTCTGATTTATCAACAATACCGTAAGCTGCACGAACATCCGCTTCAAATGCAGCATTCACAGCCGCTTGAACTTCATCATTACCAGCCAATTCAATCACTAATTTTTCTTTACCCGCTTCTTTAACCAAAGCATCGATTGCATCAATCACTGGTGCATAACCTTCTTGACCGAAGATGATTGCATCAATCATCTGCTCTTCAGATAATTCTTTGGCTTCAGATTCAATCATTAATACCGCATCGCGAGTACCAGCTACAATCAAATCCAGTTCGGAATTTTCCATTTCTGCATATGTTGGGTTCAATACAAACTCACCATCAATCAAACCCACGCGAGATGCCGCAATGGGCTCTGCAAATGGCACATCAGAAATAGATAATGCAGCAGACACGCCGTTAATGGCGATAATATCAGGGTTGGTTGCATCATCAGCAGACATCACAGTGGCAATCACTTGTGTCTCATGGAAATAACCTTTAGGGAATAAAGGACGAATTGGACGATCAATTAAACGTGAAGTTAAAGTTTCCTTTTCAGAAGGACGACCTTCACGTTTTACAAACCCACCTAAGAAACGACCTGCTGCATAAGTCTTTTCTTGGTAATGAACGGTTAAAGGCATGAAATCTACGCCTTGCATTGGTGTTTTTGCTGCTGTTGCAGCCACGTGAACCACCACGTCGCCCACTTGGGCTAAAATTGAACCACCAGCTTGACGCGCTACGCGACCTGTTTCAAAGCTGATTTCTTTGCCACCAACGGTAGCCTTACTTGTTTTTACATTAAACATTTATACTTCCTTTCACGAGCCCCATGCTCGCTTACTTTTTTTCTACTCTCTTTTCCTACTGTTTTCGTCATTCCCGCCTATGCGTGAATCCATATACACCCAAAGCTGTTATGAATGCCCAGTTAAACTAAGCATGACAACCTTCTAATACAGAAAAAGCGGCCCGAAGACCGCTTTCCCAATAAACTTTTAAAATTAACGACGCAAACCTAAACGTTCGATAAGATTACGATAACGACCAAAATCTTCACCTTTAAGATACTTCAAAAGGTTACGACGTTGACCAACCATTTTCAAAAGGCCACGACGTGAGTGATGATCTTTATGATTGTCTTTAAAGTGGCCTGAAAGACCGTTGATACGCGCTGTGATAAGTGCTACTTGCACCTCTGGTGAACCAGTATCACCCTCTTTAATCGCATATTCAGCGATTACTTTGTTTTTTTCTTCTGTGGATAAAGCCATTGTATTTCCTTGTCTTACTTAAACTCACTACAACCCGAGAGGACATGCGGAACACATAGAACCCCAGCATTGAGCGGAAGCGCAA
This sequence comes from Ghiorsea bivora, assembly GCF_000744415.1. Taxonomy (NCBI): domain Bacteria; kingdom Pseudomonadati; phylum Pseudomonadota; class Candidatius Mariprofundia; order Mariprofundales; genus Ghiorsea; species Ghiorsea bivora. Next base: position 43,456 of record NZ_JQLW01000013.1, on the reverse strand, counting down.
TATAACTTTATCTACACATAAGTCAAAAAATCTAAAAGTTCAAACTGGCATGCATATTTTCTACCGAATGTATTTTGATTAACGTAAGGCTTCGTCCACTAGAACCGTGAATAAATATGGCAAGCATAGCTATAGTTTACCATATTATAAACTTTTTCCCCGTACATTGACTAATACGCCAAATCTCCCCATTGGGTAAACAAAACATGAGCAGAATTAAACAACCGATTTTTTTATTTTTAGAAAAAATAAATTATAATTAGCGTAGCAAGGTATTCAATTAAAATAGGGGCTGCCCCAGATAACTAGATATTATACTTTCTAACCCACTGTTTTAGCAACGTTAATTGCTCTTTTGGACTTGGGTTGTTGAAACGCCACTCACATTCCTTCAAAAAGTAGTAAAAATGCTCTTTGGGAACACCATTAAATTTGCGCATATGCCGCTTGGCTTGGTTCCAAAAGTTTTCAATACCATTGATGTAATTATGCTTATGTGCAAACAGCTTTGAATGGTTAATTCGATAGTGCTTAAACTCTGAAACATCTAACACATTATAGCCTCGCCAACAGTCTGTATAAACGATACTATCAGGCTTCACTTTATTTTGAATAATTGGCATCAAAGTTGACGATTTTGCATCGGGTATAATCTTGGTGTAAACCTTGCCACCCCTTTTAAGTAAACCAAAAACGGGCACTTTACCTGCTGCACCTCTACCACGTTTTCCTTTCCTATGACCGCCAAAGTAACTCTCATCAACTTCAATCTCACCACTTAGAAATTCAGCAGCTTCCCGTTCAAGTTCGATGCTAATAATAACCCGCAAACGGTGATAGTAATATACACCTGTTTTACGATTTAGCCCACCAATTCAGAAGCACATCTAGCTGTACTTCCAGTTACAAAATGCTCCATTAGCCGTAGCTGTTTTGAATAACTTAATCGACTCTTCCTCATGCTGCCCCTCACCATAACTATTTCTAGTTATCTGGGACAGCCCCTTAAAATAATATTATAGATCTTGTAGTATATATACTTTGATAAGCATCAACATCCAAGTAAAAATTAGGCAAAAATAAACCCCAGTTATGTCTCCATAACTGGGGTTTATTTATTTGGCATCCCCAAGGGGATGTGTTCTTAACCCCAGTGATGATAATGATTTCAAGGAAAAATAAGAATGTCTAGTCAAAAGTCATATAAAATATGAACATTACGTGCTAGACAAATGTCCAGAAAATATCATGGATAATGGATATTTGTCATGACTTTTGTCCTATGCTTAGCAATATCCTAAGATGATCTTTACCACTAAACCAACTTTACTCTTGCAAAGTATCCGACTGGATACCATAGTTGGACACATGAAAAAACGAGATGATGAATACTTAGCCAAACTTCAAGACTATTATCATGCCCACCACATTATTCCTTCACATGCAAAGATTGCTGAGCTGATTGGTATGTCCAAACGCAGCGCATCCAAATTTATAGAGCGCATGGTGTTTGCAGGTTATTTGGGCAAGGCTCCTGATGGTAGAGCGGTGCCAGAGAATAACTTTTTTGCTCGCTCTATCGTGGGTGTGGTGCCTGCTGGTTTTGCCAGCCCTGCTGAAGAATTATTAGGTGACTCCATTTCCATTGATGAATATTTGGTGGATAATCCTTCTTCAACGGTATTGGTGAAAGTTGATGGTGAGTCCATGATTGGTGCCGGTATCAATAGCGGTGATTTATTGGTGGTGAAACGCAATGCCAACCCTCCTGTTAATAGTATTGTTGTTGCCATGATTGATGGTGAGTTTACTGTGAAATATTTGCGTAAAGGTGAGCAAGGTATGTACCTAGAGCCTGCCAATGATGCATTCCCAAATATTTATCCTGAAACAGACTTAGAAATCTACGGCGAGATGACTGGGCTTATTCGTAAAGTACATTGAACCATACGCGCAATTGGTACAATGCGATTGCCCATATTGATGCAGACTGTTTCTATGCATCATGTGAATTAACCCGACGACCAGACCTAAAAGGTCAGCCTGTATGCATATTGTCTAGCCAAGATGCATGTGTGGTTGCCAAAACCTATGATGCCAAAGCAATCGGTATAAAAACAGGTATGCCTGTGTGGGATGCGAAAAAGCTAATGCCTCACGCCCACTTCTTATCTGCTGATTTCAGGTACTACGGACTAATTTCTAAAAAGATGTTCTCTATCCTGCGTAGGTACAGCCCTAACATTGAAGAGTATTCGATTGATGAAGGCTTTGTAGATATGAATGGTATTCGTTCGATGTGGGATAAGTCTTACCGAGGGATTGCTGATGATATTCGGCGCACTGTTTACGATGAAGTGGGAATTACAGTTTCAGTGGGTATTTCTACTACACGTATTCTTTCTAAAATTGCATCAGAGATGAATAAACCCAATGGTTCAACGATTATACCAGGTAGGCGAATCGCCAATTTCCTGCGTGAAGTACCTGTGGGTGATATTCCAGGTATTGGTGGCAGTCGAAAACAGCTTATGAAAAAGCTCCGCATTCAAACGGCTTTTGATTTTACCAACACACCATTAGAACGCATTGATATGATGTTGGGGAAAGTTGGTGTGGATTTGTGGAATGAACTCAATGGAAACCCTGTGTTTGAGCTGGAGCTGGAGCCACCTATGCCCAAGAGCATTGCGAGAACTGCAAGCTTAGGGTCTGTAACACATAATAAGCAGCTTATTAGCACGCATATCACCTATCACACCACTCGCGTGGTCACTGAGCTTGTACGCAAGGGTTTAACTGCCTCTGTGATTAGTGTATTTCTACGCCTCAAATCGTTTGAATCAATTGGTCAAAATGTGCGAATCACAGCCACCAATGATTACAGCCGAATCAATCATATTGTGAAAGGCATCTTCAACCATATTTTTAGAGATGGTGTTAAATACCGAGCATGTGGTGTGGTTGCCACATCGCTTCAACCCGACGTGCAGCAAGGCGACTTATTCGCCGCCCCACTACAAACCAGCAAACAACTCGCGCTCACTAAAGTGATGAATGACATCAATACAAGATTTGGCAATCAAGTATTACGACCAGCTAACTCACTTAAAAAAGAAACACCTAAAGTGAAGTTCCAATATCCGCTTTTGATTGCTAAATAGTCTCTATTTATGATGCAGACTAAGATAAAAGCTATAATATTATGGAGGCTGTCCCATAAGACCTTAGTGTTTACATTTCACTTACCCATCACGCCAAAATGACAATAGAACATCACTTCGTCTAAGCTTGCGCAATGCTTTAGCCTCAACTTGACGAACCCGTTCGCGCGTCACACCACAAGCTGCTGCCCGACTTCTTCCAAAGTATGCTGCACATTTCCCTCCAACCCAAAACGCATGGCAATCACCTTGGCTTCACGCTTATTGAGAGCAAACGGCTTCCTTACTGATTGATTCATATCATTCTCCTTACCGAACATCATCTTGAAAAATAAATCACCATGCGTCATATGGCATCGTATAAAAAAGGCTGCAACTCTCAAAATAAAATGATGAATTTATAGGCAGCCAAACTGACTCTTAGTTGGAGACCACGCCTTATTCACATAGCCTGTGGATAAGGCGTGTATATCCACCGTTGCTACATAAAACCGATAGGTTTCTGAGCATGTGGCTCTTTGGTAGTTACCTCTTCTTTCAGCTCTGCCACCCAGTTTTTAGCAGATGCATCTAAATCCAAGATATTGAGGCGTTTCTTCACTGCTGAGAAATCTCCTGGTGCCAAGTTGTTCATAGCTAAAATCTTACGCTTTGAATCGCTATCCACAGCTTCTAAAGATTCTTGCTCTAGCATTCGCAATGCCTGTTCAGGACTTAAGTATTTAAACTCAATTTTAAGTGCAAAACGGCGAAGACTCGCCTGATCAAGATTATCCATTAAATTTGTTGAGCAAATAAAAATGCCTTCAAAGTTTTCCATCTGTACAAGAAGTTCGTTCACCTGGGTGACTTCCCATGACTGGTTGGCACTTCTCCTATCTCGCAACAATGAATCGGCTTCATCCAGAACTAACACCGCTTTTTCTCGCGTGGCTTCGCGAAACATGGCTGCAATATTTTGTTCTGATTGCCCAACATACATACCCAGAATATCCGATGCTTTTTTACTTACCAAAGGCATCTCTAATGTTTCAGCGATATACCCTGCTAAAGCAGTTTTACCCGTTCCTGGCGCACCATAAAAGCATAAATTACCCTTCTTACTGCGACCAAGCCCCTTAATCATGCTTTGAATATCGGCATGGGTATTGATGAAAGATAAATCATATTTCGTTTCATGCTTGGATTTCTTAGGCAAAGGTTTTAACGACATCGCTTTCAAGCTATTTTCAAGTACTTTTTCTAACACTTCATCAATCGACTCTGAGCTTTGACCCAGTCGGGATGCTACCTTACTCAGTTTCGCCACTTGCGCTGGTGAAAGCTGACTATGGTCTGCCAAACGGTTTTTAAACGCTTCGCTGACGCGCTCATCACTTAAATAAGATTTGATGATATTTAGGCGAACAGACTTCGGTGGCGTGTTTAGCTCCATCACATAATCAAACCGTCGCAAGAATGCCGCATCAATTTGTCTCACTTGATTACACACCCAAATCGCAGGTGTTGTGTTTTCCTCTAGGGTTTTGTTCATCCATCCTTTATTTTCGCCCGACTTCATCTCCATCCCAAAAAATGAAAAAGCTCTGGCTGGAAACACATCTTCAACCTCATCAAATAACAACAGACTGTTTTTATCTTCAGCAAGAAGCTGCTGGCTTAAGCGATAGCTTCCAAGTCGTCGCGAAGCATTAATCGCACCACCATCATCGTCTTCCGTTTTCACCTCATACAAAGACAACTTCAATGTTTCAGCCAATAAGCGTACCAGCTCCGTTTTACCCGTACCTGGTATTCCATAGAGCAATATATTCACACCCATATCTTTACGATTGATTGCTTTGCTCAACACTTCAGAAACAACTTGGATATCATCCATAGCATGTGGGTAATCTTTCATTGTGAGGTTACTTTTTTTAGTAGGCATAAGAAAATGAGCCAATAACTCTTCTTGATTCGTATTGTCGGCAAGCAACGCTTCTTCTAGGCTGCTCATGATATCAAACTTTGCTTCAGTATAATAATCTTTATTGAGAGAAATTAAACCCGACTGTCTAAGAAAAGATTTTTTAGATACTTCTTTTTTTATCTCACGCAAGCCAACATCAAGCGCGCAAGACAAAACATTTAAAAACTCTTGCTCATTTTCAATTTTCACAAATCTAAACATATCAGACCAAGCACTACTATTATCTGTAAGCACAGCAAAAGTTAATAGTGACTTTTGAACTTCTGTAAGCTCAATGCGCTCCGCTAAAAGATTGATATTAAAATCAATAGCCTTATCCGATATTTTCTTGGATTCTAGCCTCTCAAGCTTATCCACCATGAAATTTCGCACTTTTTTATAAGTTATCTTCTTATCAGAATCATATTCGGGAAGACCCAAGAACTCTTGAACATCATCATCCGCATACCCTTTCTCTGGATGGAAGATTGCCTTAAACATCCAATTATTTTGCGTTAAAAGCCTAAGCATCCAAATTGAAACTGTTCTTTCATCTTTTTGCCGACCATTTCCTGAAAATCTTCTGTGTCTGTGTCGAATACCCATATCCAATCTCCTATGCTTTAATGATAGGAAGATGATACTGCACAGAGCGTCAAATAATGTCGCACAAGAAAACTTAATCTATTGCATTAGGCTTCGAAATATGTTTCAAAATAATGATGGCTGACTGATAATCCCCCGAAAAGTAATGACAGTCTAAAGTAGAATATTATAAAGAGCTTAACTTTCAAAACGACAGAAAAGTATCATCGCCATGCTTTCAAGCTTTGTTCAACCAAATCTTTCGGAAACATTTTTAATGCCTTTGCATCAAATGGAAACTGTGGCAACCGCTCCATCACCAGTTTGGCTACGGTGAATGCCTGTTCTTGATCTCGCTTGGCTTTATCAGCTCTTCGGTTTGGCTGCTTGCTTACCCACAGCTTGTGAACTGCAAATGAGCGCGGGTCTGGCACAACAATACGGAAAGGGTAACCTCTACTATCCATCACAACAGCCTCCACCTTGGGCGAATTGATGAGCCAACGTAGGCTACCAATCCCTGATGCTTTCAAATCATAAGCATCGCCCATTTGTTCATGGGGTTGCTCACGCAAGTCTTTAGGCTCCGCAACAATCAAATCCACCATAAAACCATCTTTATTGGCAGCACGATAAAGTTGCGAGCTGCGCTCAAAGCTACGGTCTGCCTTTTTGAGTATAGGTAAGAACCCATCCACATTGGCAGCCGAATAAAACTTCACCTCTTTACGATTATCCCACAAGAAGTCCACGTCAGCAGTTGCCAACAACTCACGATAGACCATCACACCCGCCAAGGCTTCATAAGCATAAATCGCATGTGTACCAACCGTACAAATGCGCTCACCCATCAAACCTTGTTTATCTAGCTCTCTGACAATACGAGCAACGATGAGTGGCACACGGTTCAAACCAACCGCACGATTCAACGCTGCTTTTTCATCCAAAGCTTTCTGTAGAGATTTGATGCGCTCGGTTGTTTCTTTTTTACCTTGTTGAAAAGCATCATACATCGCTTGGGTTTTATCATTTTCCGCCCCCAAGCTCTTGCCTTTACCATAACCATCCAGCATGTGATAAAGGTATTTTTTACCCTTGATGCTTTTCCAATGCATAGAGCCTGAATAATGATTCGCACGCATTTTTGCATCCTGCCAAGCCTCAAAAAGCTGCAAACTATCCGTAAACTCCAAACTTTGCCGATGCGTTAATTCCAAAGTATCCATACATCAATTATCTATACTAACCGAACAATGTCAAAATTTATAGATAACAAACCGTGGTACAATACACTGTTCTTTGTTAACTTTCACTTTCCATAGTAAGTATTTTTTATGCTTTTGTTTCAACGCAGTCCAACTAATAAATCAAAACAACTATCTAGCGTCATATTCAAAGCCAAGCCACTTTCAGGTACTCGCCCATGTTGATAATGCATATTATTGCGAATCAAGCGTGTAAATTCAGGTTCGCTAAGTTTATTGGAAAACGACTGAACTTTTGCATCATTACAACCCACCTCAATCACCACCAAGCGTTTTTGCCTTGCTTCCAAATCATCAATCCACGCATTCAACCGTGCTGATTGCTCATCAAATCGCGAACTATCAAAATGCTTTTGATTTAATTTTGAAACATTGGGCATCATATCCGACCCGCATTTGGGACACGTGGGTATATCAGTACGCAACTCATTCATATAAATATCAAAGGCAATGTCATTACGCACAACACCTAAATCACAATCAGAAACACACTGCATATGATGAAGGGAGCCATGCGCCTCAACCAAACATTGCTCATCCCAGCCCGCTGTTTGCAATCGACCATCAAGGTTTGATGTATAAGCAAAATAGCCTTCAGGTTTGGTTTTGGCTAAAGCAAGCCACGCTTGCAATGTTTCATCTGCTTCTGCCTCGCGAGCTTTCACAATAAAATCCGCATAAAAAGACCATGCAGTGTTGGGGTATTCAAAAAACATCTTCTCATCTTGAATATGTATGGCCTTTTTCGGGTCTTGCTTCCCATACTCAGGACAAGCATCTCGAAACTGCTTGGTTAGCGGCAAATCATTATGTCCGTGCTTACTATCAAATGTACCACCTGTCACAAATAGGAATGCTTCGGCTTGTTGCACATAAGATTGCGCTCGTTTCTTGCGCTCAGGCAGGTTCCATATTGTTTGCCCACCGCTTTCTTTATGGATACGCTGCATCATCGCTTGGTGAGCACTAATATCATCTTGACGAAGCTTTGCAGGTGGTCTTCGAGTGAGGTTAGAAGTTTCCTTGCGTTCTTTTAACATAGCAGAGCTTTTAAATGGCAGTGCATAATTTGAGACAGGCTCCTCGAACGAGTTCAAACCCAAAGAAAATTGGGTTCCACCTGTCATTAAAAGATAAACTTCTGCCAACAGCTCCGCATCTAATAACGCACCATGTAAGGTTCGATGTTGTCTATCCACGTCGAATTTATCACACAATGCATCCAAACTATTTTTGCTCGTAAATAAGCTTTTCGCAAGTTTAAATGAATCAATCACCATAAAAGACTCAAGCTCTTTTTTGCCTGCATCTGACAACTCATTCATTAGAAATCCAAGGTCAAATACGGCATTGTGAATAACCAACACCCCGCCTCTGATAAAACTTAGAAACGCTTCTTCAATTTCGGCAAACAATGGTTCATCTTGCAGACGCTCTTCTGTCAAACCATGTACCCGAAAGGCACCTGATGAACTAGGGCGCTGTGGATTAATATATTGCTGATATGTCCTTTTCTGCGACAAGTCACGGTTCACAATCTCAACCGCACCAATCTCGACAATTTTATCACCTTGCTCAGGGCTTAAACCTGTAGTTTCAGTATCTAACATAATCAACCGCATCATTCACCTCTCTATAAAGAAGCAAATCTAGACCATTGTGCGTCAACTATTGTCGCTACAAAAAAACGGTGGCTTATTAAAATACCAAGCAACTACAAACGTCACCCGTTGTCGCAACCTGCTCTAAGTTATGTCCTATAAAACACAAGAGGTTAAAATCATGATTTGGTCAGTTCTTATGATATGTTTAGGTGGTTGGGCAATGCTTCAAAGCATCAAACGCCATACCGAGAGGATGAAGCAGCCGTACCCCGCAAACCATAACAGCAAGCTAAAAAGTATGATGCCTGCTCTATTTATTGAGCACTTGCTCTGGTGGGTTGGCTACCTATTATTATTTCTTGGTCTCGGTTTAATGGTATTATACCTCATTGTACTTGGAACTTTTTCCTTCGCTATTTTTCCTGCCGTTACTTTACTAGCCCTGTTCTACACAGCCAAAAAACGACTCAAATAGGCACCCTATTCTTTAGGGTGCTTAAACCTTGAAGCCAATGCCCTACCAACTAAGGTTACTTTACCCGTAATATTCAACTTGTTCGTTTCAAGAAACACAGCTTGTATCCTATCTATAGCCATTTCTTCCCGCTCATCAAGTCGTCCGTCAGCTTCGGTAACACCAACTAAAAAGTTTAAAATCTCGCGTGTCATCACCTCATAATTACAGTCTTTGTTTTCTTTCTGTAAGGTTGCCAGTGCTTGGGATATATCTTTGATTGATATTTCAGAAAGACTTGCCTCAGTGATAGCTGTAGCACTTTGAATAAACTCTGGGTTATAACCCCATTCCTTAACAAAGTATGACTCAATATGCTTTCTTTCAGCCTCAACCACTTCACCATCAATGACAGCTACTTTTAAAGCAAGTGGACCCATTAAGTCAAAAAGACCCAAGGCTAAAATATCCATAGGCGTATTAATAAACTTCGGAATCACAGTCACCCTATCATGAGTAGCACTCCGTATAGCCCTACGAATTCCATACCATGCTCCACCACCAGCCACACCAGCAGCAATCACCCAGCCAACTGGGGTAACAGCGGCTCCTAATCCAAACAGTGATAACACCCCACTTGTTGAGAAAAATGTTGATGCTACTGCAGGTGAACTTGCCATCGATGCTGTAGTTGCTGCAGTTCCTGCGACATCCCAAAAGTCTGAAATTTTATTTTTTATGCTCAGGCTAGTATAAGCATCTTCACCAATACCAAGTTTAGCTTTAAACCTTAATGGGTCACTAATAATTTCATCAAGCTCGCCAAGCCTTTGTTCTAATCTTTTGTGATCATTCATGTTTTTAAAGGTATAAAGCTTGCAACAATATCTTGAACACGCGTTTTAAGTTTTTTATTCTCTAAATCCACATTTGCACCAACCAAAATTCCATAGGCTATTAATATCGGGCCAACAATTGGGGCAAGCAACGCACCTAAAACTGGAATAGAAGCAATAAGAAGCGTTACAATTGCTCCAAAAAGCATTCCAAATCCAGTATTCGGATATTCACGAAAGGCAGAGCAAATATAATCAATAATTTTGCGCCCAACCTTGAGTACATATGACCCAACCTTGAGTGTTGCCTTTGAAAACTTAAACAGTAATGCCTTTATATCTGCAGAAATATTCAATCGATCAATCATTCTTTTAATATCATCATCCGACATCTCAAAAATAGAGAACTCTTGAAAATAGTCATTTGAAATTTCTGCCACATCTTCTTGGAATGTTTCACCTGTATCTGGCTTTACTCCAATTATTTTCATATCTCTCTCCTTTCTTATAGCTCAAAACACCCAATCAAAATCACTTACACCTATATATAACAACAGCCATCTATTAATAGATGACCTTCTCAACCTTGGCTAGCTTCATACTTCTTAATTTGCGCTTGAGCGCTTCGATATAAATCATCTCGTAGCTCCTTAGGCTCAAGCACTTCAATCTGCTCATCATAGCCACGCAACCAAAACCGAAGCTCCGAAGTATCATTCACTGTGGCTTGCAATAGAAATGTGTCATCCTCTTGTTCTTCCAGTGTTTGGTCTGGGCTAAGCTTGCGCTCACCCAAATGGAATGCCACATCCTTATCAATGATGGCTGTAAGCTTTATCATATCACCTACTTGAAAACTTAACTCACCCGACTGGATATACGCATCCAAGTCAAAATTTTCAGGCGAATCAATCATCGCATCCGTTAATGTTGCTTGTTTAATCCTGTGCAATGTCATCAAGCGAATATCGTCATAATTAAACACGGTACACGGAATATAAAAAATACCATTTTTAAGCACCAACGCCAGCGGGCTAATCGTATAATCCTTCGCTTTTGTCGCGCCGCGCTTCTTATATTGTACTTCCAAGCGTTTATTCAACAGCAATGCTGTGTAAACCTTCTCTTGCACACCTGCATCAATCTCTGGCGTAGATAAATCAGGGCCTTGGCGCAGTACACGCACTTTATTCACCCAAGATGTAGTTCCCGAATCACCTGAAAGTTCATTAAGTATCTTTTTTGCCGATAAAAAGTGTGGATTTAATTTCACTACCGTTTCTCGTGGCAGAATCGGCTCAAGATGTTGCTCTGCCAAATAGAATGCCAATGCAGTGTGTGAATCCATGCCTGGAATATCGATCGTAGGAGCATCTTTGCGCCACGACCAACCAAAAGGTTTACTTCTATCATCACATTCAAGCGGAAAAATGGATGAAAACTTATCCAAATCGCGTTGAATAGAGCGTTGCGAAATTATGAAGCTTTCCGCTGCTAAGTTATTCATAATTTCTATGGTGCTGATTTTACTCGGCGATCTTGGCACCATCCGCAACATCATCCATTGCCGCATTACTGTATCACTCATTTCTCAACTCCTCGTAGGGATACTTTTACTTTTTGCCCTGAAATATGTGTAAACATTGCTGTATTATTTTCAGAAGCTTGCAAAGTCCAACCATCATGGGTTGTTTCCCCTACACGTAACATTTTATAATCATTGCCAATCGCTAGCATTACCTTTCCTTTCGCAAAGCCTTTCACCACGGGCGCAACCAACGGAACACTTTTCTGCTCAACCTGCTGAACGCGTTTTTGCACTTGCTTTGGAACAACAGCCAGAGGCTGCGCTTGGATGCGCTCTGGAGCATAAGCCTGTTTCACCTCATGGCTGGATTTTGAACCATTTATATTTGAAGCAATGATAAACATAACAATGGATGCCAATATAAAGGTTTTGGCAACAGGTGTACGCCACCGACCCCCATGTTTCTTCTGCAACCGCAACACATGCGCCTTATGATCTGCCTTATCCGTGATCATCACTTTTTGTAATGCTTGAAGTGCAGGTTTATTGTTAAAAGACTTATCTACATCTTGTTCAAGAATATATTGTTTTAATTCTTTGGCATATAAAACACCATCAATTCTAGGGCTCTTAAGTTTACCATGAGTGAAAACCACCACTCCTTTAACCTTCAAATCTTTGAGGCACGATTTAATCGCAAGGATATGTTTATGATTTTGTCTGATTGGGTTTTGAAATGGGAACTTAGCACGCTTGTTAAATGTTTGCAGCCAAGTCTTATCATGCGCTTTGCCGTATATCCATCCTGCATAGGCTTTGGTTTCAATCACAAAGCATGTGTCTCCCACGATTAAAACATGGTCAATTTGCGTCGTTTCGCCATCAATAGGCAAAAGCACATCATGAAACTGGATATACTGATTTTCATCTAAGCCTGATAGTTCACCTTTGATAACCAACTCACCTAACCAACCCACTAAAATAGGCTGATAAAGCTTAAACCCAGAGACCAGTAAGAAAACTGCTAGCCCAAAAAGTGCCATGGGTAACACTGCATCAAAAATGGACGGTAGGAAATTCATTCAGTTGTCGCTCGAAGCACCATCCGCAACATCGCCCATTGCCGCAATACTGTATCACTCATGTATTGTTCACTGTAAAGGCACGAACAAAATCAACCAACTTTTTATTATCTTTCACCTCATCATGCGGAATCAATAAGTATTTCCACTCCTTGCCACCATGTTGTTTGAGATAGTGGCTGGCATTTAATGCTTGCCCCATCTTGTTTTTTGGTCTGTGAGCATTTCTAAGTTTATGTGCTTCATCAATAACCACCAAGTCCCAAGGTACCGCAATAAGCTCTTCTTCCAACCTTGCCGCATAATGATATGACATGATAATCACTTTCTTCATTGATAGCGGTGAGAATATACCATTCTTTCTGAACTTTCGCACGGTTGGCGCATCAAGTATTTGACTAGGCAGGTTAAATTTTTCTTGCAACTCTGAAGCCCACTGCCTACGCAATGATGCAGGGCATATAATCAGCAAGTGCCTCTTTCGCTCTGCCCAGCATTGACTTAGAACCAAGGCAGCTTCGATGGTTTTACCCAAACCCACTTCATCTGCAAGAATAACGCCTTTATTCAAAGGGTTCCGCAAAGCAAACAAGGCCGCTTCAATTTGATGGGGATTCAGATCAACCGAGGCATCAAACAAAGACTGCGAAAGGCGATCAACACCATTACTGGCGTGCTGAAGCGTTAGCTCATGGGCATAATATTTTGCGTGATATTCTGTTATCATCTAATTAAACGAACAAACTCTCATTGGCTCCCACACCTCTATATTGTTTCAGTCCAAAGCGTATAGAAAATCATAAAGAAAATCATTGTTTACTTTTATTTACCTATTATTCCCTGCAAGGCTATTTTCACTTCACTATCCGCAATGTTTCCAAACCTATATTCACCACTGTCAAAGTTTGCAACCTCAAGTTTATTCATCATCCATAAATGCATCACCTAGATGATTTAACACAGCAAAGCACTTTCAGGATATAGGTTCGGAAACCATGCCCCCAGCACATGGCTTGGGATGTTTAAGCGCACTTTGCCTCGTGGCGAATCAGAAATTAACAACTTTCTATCCAACAAACCTTTGAGCACACGCCGACCCGTGACCTCAGATTTTCCTGCAATCATGTGTTTCACTTCGCCTCTATCAAACTCACCACGATACAACGCCTCACGCAACAATAAGAACGAATCAGGCGATAGTTTTGAGCGTTGATGTTCATCCACACAATAGCGCTCGATACGCCGGCTAAGGTTTTTCATATCAAACAACTGACTCATAAAATCCACCTGATCAATGCAAGTCGTCAAGTAATAATCGCAAAAGTTCAACAACCCTTTTTCAGACAATGTGCCGCGACCATCTGTGGATGAGCCTTGCCTGATTTGGTCAGCTTGCGCCAAATGCTGTTTATATTGCTGTACCGAACGCGCCAAACCACGCGATGGCGACCACAAACCAACATTTAAACCCAAGCTTTGCAAAGCAGCATGTGCCATGAGCCGAATCGTGCGCCCATTACCATCCATAAACGGATGAATCCATGCTACCCGATGATTGGCTGCAGCAATGGCAATCAACATATCACCACCGTGATACTTATGGTATGTGTCAAACAGGCTTTGCAACATAGGGCGGACTTGTTCGGCATCGGGCGCAATATGCTTGCCAACCTGCACCCCACGCATACGAATTTCACCCGCTTTCATCAATACCTCTTCATCTGTTTGAGGATGTTTTATCATCAACATGGATTCGGGTAGCCGCTGATAAAATTCAGAGTGACACCATGTTAAAAATTCAATCGACATTGCGGGTTGCGGATATTTACCCTCATCAATCAAGGATTGCACATGGATATGCGCCAGGGCTTCTTGTTGCAAATCTCTGGTTGCAGAATCAGCAGATAAATTGTTGTTCAGCGCACTTTCAACTTCATAAGGCAGCGTGTTATGCCCTTCAATCAAATTGCTGTAATAACAGTTCATGACACGCGCAAGCTGACTAAGCGGCTGCAATAGCGGCGCATGTGGCGTAAGCGCGCTCGCCTTCTTCGTCAATTCAAAAGACTTCTCTTTGAGCTTGCCTGATACGGCATCCGACGGCACTACGGGTGTGAATGAACTTATTGGCATGACCACTCCATTGAACACTAACTAAATACGGTAACATGATATAATAAAAGTGAAATATCAAGACTTAAGGGTTAAAGTGAACACTATGATGATCACTGTTTTGATCACTAACTTGGCTTAATAGCCTGTAAAAAACTTGTCACTTCCTTATCCCCAAGATTCTCAAACCTATGCCCGCCTTTCGTAAACGAAGTCATGTTTAACACATCACCAAACAAATCCATCGTGCGCTGACTATCAATTAAATCATCATCCATATTGAGCATCACCTGACGGTTTAAGGTTATGCTTTCATCAATAAAAGTCGTTTCCGCATAAGATTGCAAGGTAGCGCTTGAGAACCCAAAAGATTTGCCTGTGGCAAAGTTTTCATGCTCACCTACTGCATGTTTTAAAATTTCAGAAGGTGTATGACATGGATTTAACATCAATAACAGCTTCACTTGCTCGGCATATTGTTCTGCAAGCTTTGATGCATAAAATGCGCCTAAAGATGTGCCAATGATAATAGCTGGGTTATCCTCTATTTGCTTTTGCAGCGCCTCCATATTCTCAGCAAATGTTGCAGCTGAATCGTATGCAATTTGCTGCACTGGCAATTTAAATATTGCTTCAAATATATCCGCTTTGGCATTGGGATACTTTGGCCCCGATGCAAAGCCATGAATCATATATATTTTAGAATCGTTTAAATCATGACTCACGGCAACTGCACTTCCACCATTTGTGCTGTCATGGGCAAATGAATCAAGGTTTGCAGCACAGGTTTACCCGTCGCTTGCACCACGGCATCACGATAGACCGCAAGCTGCGGTGCATATTGCTTCACATACGTTTCTACATTGCCACCTGAATAACTTTTATGGTCTATCACCACAAACCCATCATCAAGCTCAATCAACATATCAATCCAACCTGTGAGCTGCTGATGATTATCCAACACCATATTGATTGGCCATTCAGGAAGCACTTTACATTGAGGATAAGTATCCTGCGCAAATTGTTTCAGTCTATCACTGGCTTTGAGCATATCTTCTGGTGCAATGGAGCCTTCAACACCCCATGCATCAAGCAAAGCTTTGGCTTGCGATTTTCTTGCTTCGTCACTCGCATGAATATCTGCGCCCAAGAAACCATGCATGGCATTACCAAAGTCTGCTGCTTCAGGGTTGCCATGCTTATCTATGGCTTCGCCAAGCGTGGCAATCACAGATGTAGGCACGGCTTGCTTAGCATCATCATCCCAATCCATGCTGCTAGGTGCAATGGTCGCCGCAGGAAATGTTTGGGCAGGCTCGGCTTTGGGTAGGAATGAGGGTTTATCTTGAATATCTAAAACCTGAACATCCTCTTCGCCAATAAGATGACGCGTCTTTATCGTAAAGCTTTGGGCTTGCCCTTGCCTATCCATGATGGAACAAGAATTATCTTCCAGTGTTAGCACAGATTCTTGATTCGCATCTTTAAGCTCATCCAACCATTTACTTTCTACAGATTTCTTGGCTTTTTGTTGAGTAAGCACCAAACCATCTCTCGCGCGGGTCAGCCCCACATAAAGCAAACGATTGGATTCTGCCAAAGTTTGGCTCATGGCTTTATCCGCAATAGCTGAGCCTAAAATAAGCGCATCAAGTTGTTCTGCTTTTTTCTTCGTGCCATAACACCATGGCCAAAAGCGAAGCGAACGCCCTTTGAGTGGTTGGTCAGCCGTGAACACATCCGCTTCTTCAACTGATACCCCAAATACACCACTTCTCGATTCTTTATTGAGGCTACTCATAATCACCACAGGCCACTCCAAGCCTTTGGACTTGTGATACGTTAATACATTCACTGTATCCTCACCTGCGCTTTTAGCTTGTTTCAGCTCTGCTTCGCTAAACAACCAAGTAAGTAAGCCAGACACCGTGGCAGAATCACGGCGAGAACGACATCTATCTTGATATTCAACACATGCTGCACGCAATTGATCTAAGTTGCTCAATCGCTGCTCCACATTACCCCATGCATAAAGCGTGCGCTCCAAGGCAATGGCAGCCATGGCTTGCTCTAGTGATTCCAATGGCGTGAGATATACACCTTTTTTGCTTAGTGCATCCAAGGCTTGGATAAGTGAATCTTGTTTCCATGATTCAAGGGTTGTTTCACTATCTTGAAGCAAATGGGTTAACCAGTCATCGTGAGCTTGATGCTTATGCGAGTAACAGACTATTTCGGATAAGGCGATACTATCTTGATGATCCGCCATATATCGCAATGCAGCCAATGCCAACGTACATTCTTGGGTTGCCAAGAGTTCGCCTTGGGCAATAGATGCACGAATTCCCGCATTTTTTAATGCAGAAGACAAATCTTCACATTCAGAATTTGAGCGGCAAAGAATAGCAATATCCCCAGCCTTAACTTGCTTCTCATCCAATAATTTTTGAACGCCCTGCACCATCGCATTGGCGCGCTTTGGAGCGTTACTGCCTTCAAGCACCCAGTTTTCTAACCAGCCACCTTCCGCAGAAGCCTTACGCGCAGCAGGAATATCCAAACATACCTTATCTTCATCCATTTGATGAAACACTGGCGAGAAAATCGCATTACAGAATTCAACTAATTCACGTTTGGAGCGCCAAGATTCTTTGAGCACACTTCCTTTTGAGGCTTGCGCGGAACTGTTATCAATTTCAGTCGCTACCGCATCCATCAATACAGGGTCAGCACCACGGAAACCATAAATGGATTGCTTTTGATCACCCACCCAAATCACTTCTTGGGCAAGTTCTGATAATTTTAAAAATAATGCCAACTGGATAGGACTGGTATCTTGAAACTCATCCACCATCAATAGCTTCACACGCTCAGTCATGGATGCGCGAAACGATGCATTGTTTGTTGCCATATCCAGCACCAAAGCTTCTTGGTCCACAAAGTCCATCAGCCCTTGTTCGCGCTTATAATCTGCATATTGCTGCAATGCTTTGCCTGCACAATCAAACACACCTTTAATCATGGTTTCCATATCTTGCCTAAACCTTGGGTGTTTGGTGTGGTCACTGGCAACCTTTTGCACATCCTCCACTAAAGCTCTACTTTTTGCCCCAGTTTTAACTGTAGATATAATCAACCAGTCTTGCCACGAAAGATTATGTGCACCAAAGCTATTGATAATGCGTTGCGCCTTTTGAAGTGCCGTAAGCGCTTTTTTTGTGTCGACTGTTTTATCTTCAATATTATTTTCAATCGCCGACACCGCATCATTGACTGCCACAGCAAGTCGCTTATCCATTCCAGCGCCCATATTTTGAGTATGCCCTTGCCCGAGTAGCTTCTCTAGTGATGCCCAAGATTCATCACCTGCAGCTTGAAGCGTGGCAATATCCATGGCATTGGAACGCGCTAAATCCACTATCCTTTGTACATGATCACGCCAATCATCTTGCCTAGCGTAGCCTTTTTTAATTCCCATAAGCCCCAAACGCCTTGCAATGGGTTCTAATGTTTTGCCCGATGTCGCAATCGCCGATGCCGTCGCCATATTGAAGATACGCTTGGCATCATCTTCCAACAACACATCAACCGCAGGCGATAAGCCCGCTTCAAACGCATATTCTTTTAATAATTTGGAACAAATAGCGTTTACCGTGCCAATCAAACCATCATAAATACGCTGCGCTTCTGCAGTTTTTCCTTCTTCAAGCAAACGCATACGAATCCGCTCTCTTAATTCTGCGGCAGCTTTGTTGGTAAATGTCGTTGCCATGATTTGCTCTGGCTCAACATGTGGCACACCAGCTTTTCCTGCCACTCGCGTACCGATTTCATTCATTAAGCGAAATGTTTTTCCTGAACCTGCACTTGCACTAATCAATTGAATATTCTTCATGCTTCTGCCCTCGTTTGCCCACAAAGTTTGCCAAAGTCACAGAAGTGGCATGGTGGTTTCACATGCATAATACCTGCATCATTTCGTGCTTCTTTAAGTTCGCCTTCATCCATTAAACCTGAGACTTCAATCTCACCATTTTGCATTTCTTGGAACATACTGCGCCAAGTTTTTGAGCCGAGTTGCCAAACTTCTTTGGCAGACAAAGGACTCTCAATAATCCTATCGGTGTTAAACCTATAATCATCGGTAAGCAGTTCACCTTGGGCTAACATAAAATATGCGCCTGGTGCCCACACATCATCAGCACTTTTTAGCATCCAAGCATACGATGCGAGCTGCAAGGCATTACCCTCTTTGATTTCTTCAGTTTTGTATTTTGTGGAACCTGTCCATTTCAAATCAATCACAAACGTTTGCCCATCATCATCTTCAAGCAATAAATCAATATAACCTTTGAACGGGATACCATCCAAATCTTTACCGCTCACCATACCCTCGGTTTGCGTTACTTTTAAGCCTGCTTTATCTATCGTTTGTAAGAGTGCTTCCACTGCATCACACACACTGATTCGATAACGCTCCAATTCTAATTCGCGCCCAGGCTCTAAAAGTTCTGCCGCCATTTGTGGCACTCGCAGATCAAACAACTTGGATACATAGTTTCGCACACTTCCCACATCCCACTTGCTTGTGTCGGTATAAATATCCTCCACAATTTTATGGCATAACGAACCAATCATGGTGTTACCCGTTGGCAGGCTCAATGAATCCATTGATCTTAGCCCTGCATGGTATTGAAATGCCCATTTGGTCGGACAGCCCAGCAACGTGCTCATTTGAGAAAACGATAAACCTTTGGGTTTAGAAATGATGCCTTTGCCCACTTGAATCACTTCTTCAGGGGCTTGAAGCGCTGCTTTATTCTCAGCTTGTAGAACAATAGAACGACCAGCCAAGGATAGGGTCGGCTCAGCATTTAAACTTTTCCCCTGCCATAATAAACGCTGATATTTGTCTTCCTTTTCAGCCTCTGAATCGGTTGGTGAAACGGCACAATGTCGAATCTCATCCCACAACGGATGAAGCTGCGTGGCTTCACCATTCATTTTTAAAGGTGAAATAAGCAATAATCGCTCACCTGCATACTGCAAAGCTCTGCGCCATTGGTTGGCTTCTCTTGCTCTAATGGTTGCTGGCGTTTCTAAATGCACCCCTGTTTTTTGTAGGGACTCCCGCTCTTCTTCACTCCAAAATGCTAATGAAGACTGCCCAGAATCAGTAAAATTCCACCACACGACAGTGCCAACCTTGCCTGCAATACTTCCCGTATCTGACACACTGTGCCACGGCGTGGCTTGCGCTTGGCTATCAGGGTTTTGACCACCTTCAGCAATCACTGAATCCAACATTCTCTCAATTTGGGCCCGTGGGATAGGTTGATTATAGCAAGAAGCGAGCTCTATCATTCTATCCACTTGTGCCAAAGCTTGCGCCATGCTTTGTTTGAGTTCAGGCGTTTTTAAGCCCTGCTTAATCCAATCACACATCTCAACCACAGCTTTCGCAGGAATACCTGATTGCGGGTCAAAACGAAAACCTGTTAAATAATGATTCAGCTCATCCATAAATGTTTGGGCTTGAATCACTGCATCAGCTTCTTCAATACCATCGGCAAGCAGCCTATCTTTTTTGATTTCGATAATTTTGTTCTCTGCTTTTTGCCACCGCTCACCACCAACACCAGGTTCATTTTGAATCGCGCCAAGCAAGCGCTTAGCTGCAAAACTCGGTACGGGAGATACTTTGAGTGATAAAAATGAAAGCAGAGCTTGGATATTTAGAGGGCTCCACGCATTGGATAAAGCCAACGGCATGATTTGCAAAGCTGCCCTAAATGCCGAACGGGTACTGTTGCCCAACATCGGCAAAGCCACTTCATTCAAAGCATGGTCTAACACATCACTACCACCGTTTTGCACAAGCAATACATCTGTGTTCTTGGCTTCATCAGCTTTAAGCCATGATGCCAAAGTATTTGCAGCCGTCCATTCATCTTCTGGGCATAACAAAACGATTGAATCATCGCCCTGCTTGGCAGGTGCTGTTTCGTGGTCAGCATCAAACATGACATTTTGAATCATACCTAGATTACCATTGGCTAGGTTCACCTTCTCATTTTTAACATCAATACAAACACCCAACGCTTGGAGCTTGCGAAGAACTTGCCCAATCAAAAAAGGTAGTGCATCCAGTGGTTCAGTTAATTCAATGGTTTGAATGTGTAAGGATGGGTTATGGTCTAATGCCATCAAAACTGACTGTAGTTTATCACCCAATCCTTTTTTAAGGGTTTCAGGAAAAACACTTTCAACCAAGGCTAAGGCATGCAGTTTTGCTGATTGCGTTGCAAGGTCACAACCATCCCAACCTGCCAAAACCAATTCATCCCTATAATCAATAAACTGTTTCGCCGAAGACCAAGCATCAGCTTCTAAAGACCGCTTAAAAAAAGATGCTTCAGGTTTATCCACCACCGCCTGCATACTCTCCATATAGCCTTGGATGCGCATAGCATGGTGGGTTTCCCTAGAAGTTAACCCCAAGTGCGTCTCTAGTACGCCTAGCAGCCCTTGGGAACCAACCATAAGCTTGCCTAATGATGATTGCCCAGCTTGAACACCATTTGGTGCTGTGGCTTGATCGTAAGCCATATCAAAAACTATTTGCATATTCCCTTCCTCAAAAACTATTCCCTTCATTCAGATTCAATAAACCCTAACGATTTAAATAAATGGTATTCTACAGCACACTCTCTCGATACTGGTTAGCTTTTTTGTTTAGTATCAATTACTTCAACATTTATTCCAGCCATATTTTTCTTTAATTCTTCAATAACTAAATCAACACGCTTTTCTATAAACTGGTCTAGTGCATCAGCAGGCATACTTTCCAACCTTGACCATTGTAACAACTCCATTGGCAGAAGGTGATTGTTCATGACTGATTCAAATTCTGGATTAGAATCATAATCTTGAATGTAATTCAGTGGATTCTTATCACTGATTTCAAGGTTGGTTATCTGCGTAAGATAGGCAATATTCATTAGACTATTGTTATTTAGTTCGTTTTCTCCTGGATTTTGAGATATATAGTTTGTTGGAAAAATATGGTGCAGGTTTGGTTTGTCGGTTGAAAAGAAAAAATTATCCACAATGACGTTTCTGTCTATGTACTTCCAATCTTTCGGTTGCTTGCTTGCGTAAAGAGATAGTATTGCTCTTGATAATCGACCTTTAGAGCTATACGAAGAATTCCTTAAAGTTTCTTTATCAATTAAGAATCTGGGGAATGCATATTCCCCTGTGTTTTTTTGACTATCAAGAAATTCTATGTGTGAATTAACATCTCCAGTATTACTGAGCAAATCATCATGATGAAAGCTATAAAACCAAAAGTATTTTTTTAGATAACTGTAATCTGGGTTATCATTTTTGAAAAAATACGCTGCGATGGTTAGGTAGAAATACCTGTAAGGAATAAGTTGAGGACCTTTTATATTTAATGTATTTTCAAAAAAATCAAAGGTCTTGTTGATGGCTTTTTTTGTGGGCTCCCATATTTCTTCAATCTGCTCTGTCTTTATATCATTTAGATAGCGTGGAGTAATATTCCATATTCCCGACTTTTCGATATTCTCTCGAATTAATATAGCAATGATTTGAAGGTAATCAAAATCACTAATTTGCAAAAAATTGCTGTTATTCAACTTTCTGAAATTATCAATATATTCTCTCAGGTAAAACCCTTGTTCTTCACTAGATTCAGGCCTGAATGTTTTTGCAACAACAATATCAAATATATCTAGAGGTTTTCCAGCTTGGTTTATTCGTTCAAATATCTGACAAACCTCTGAAACCTGAATGCCTTTCAATTCAATAAATGACAAACGATAATTATCAAGAACTTGCTTGAGTCTTCTTAATTGTTCTCTGATTGGATGGTCATAATCTTTGTAATCATCGTATTTACTTTCAACCAAAGAGCGTTCTACAGAACCAAAATCATTTTTTATATCCAACAATTTAACGATAAGACCCGCATTGAATTTATTCTGCCGCCCTGTATTTCTTTTAAAGTTTCCAGCCTTATCATTGATTTCATCCCAATATAGAAAGCGTTTTTTGTAGCTATCATCATCGGTATCAGTTTCATTTTCGATTGTTAAATCAATATATAACGATGGATCAAAACCATCCTGACCTTCTATACTACCACCGTACAGTGATGTTAGTAATGATGTTGTTCTTTGTTGACCATCAAGAATATATTGATATTCGCTACGGTTAAATGTGCCTTCTGATATTTTATGACCACCAATTTTTCTATGATTTTGTAATTTTATATCAGTTTTCCAAACCAAAATACTGCCAAGAGGGTAAAATTTGTAAATGCTATCCCATAATTTCTTTACATTTTCTTTTTCCCATACAACATCCCTCTGAAATGTTGGAATCTGATAATCAAGGTTTTCCAGTTCATCTAAATATGTTGTAATACCTTTGTCTGTTGGACGTATCCTATCTGTAAAATTCATTCGTACCCCCGTATGTGTATGCTTTGTTTTTCATGGTCAACCACCATATTCCCAAACCAGTTATCACTATAGCGCTCACCTTAGTCATATTTCTCTTCCATAGGGAACCCAATGATAGTTCTCCAGCTTGAGCACCATTTGGTGCAGTGGCTTGATTGTAAGCCATATCAAAAATTATGCACATCATTTTGCCCCTCGTACTTATAACTTCTTTCTTTGTATCAAAACCAACATATCAGGTCTAGCGACATATGAAGTCGCTATCAATATAACTATATACTAATCATTGCATCATGAACCGATACAAAGCATAGCAAGCCGATTGCCAAAGCTTGCTTATAAGTTTGTCCACACTGCTTACACCATTGCATTTGATTTAACATAGATTCTGAAATGGATAATGGCGCTATATCATACATTTCTTGCTCACCAGCCTTCGCATTCAAAGTCTTTGCAAGTGCAGGCGCCGCTTCCTCATAAGAAAGTTCAGGTTCAAAATATAAAGAAATAGCCAACATACTATCCCAAATGGCAGACCTAAAACCTAGTGATACACCGCACTGCCCAATATAAGCTGCGCTAAGCGTTTCGATTAAAGCATCTGCTTTTGATGGCAAATCAGAAACCCAATGATAAAATTGATTGCGCTCCTCTGAAGTCAGTGCGAACTTCAGCATTAATCTGAAGAACTTCGGCAAATTTTCTTGAGATATTTCACCCCAATGCCCGTCAATGTGTTCAGCAAATAACTCCAATGGATCCTTTGTCACCCGCATGGATGGATATGATACACTAGACTGTAACTTGGCTTTACTACCGTAAACTTCCTTCAACACCCCTTGCAGATAATCAAATCGATTCCTGAATACCTCCCCATCACTGTCTTGTGCTTCATCTTCAACATACAATGAAAGAAATAGCGGCTCTTCATAAACCTTACTGCCCATGTATGAGATAACCAAGGTGTTTTCTGTTAAGTCAGCCGTAAACGCCATGCGATTAAAAAAATCTTTGGCTATAAGTTTCGAATCAAGCGGTAAGAAGGCAGTAACATCAGCGGCATGGGGTAAACTGCAGTTTTTCAGTGCGAAGGCTTCTTTCGTGACAACTAGATACTCACTTGCTTTCAAGTCATGCAAGGCATCCAAGGTTTCAAGCTTAGAAAATTCACTTCTATCAATATCAAAGGTATATATGTTCGTCTGAGAAAAAATTGAAACCAAATCACTTTCGTCTTGAAGTTTGTTTACAATGTCGTGAATACTTTTCATTCTTTTCCCCTTGGTCGAAGCTTACAACTATGAACGACGCATAGTGACGCACCCTTTGCTATAATCCCCCCCAAAGGAGAATATTATGAAGCTTGCCGTAATTGGATCACGACAATATACAAACATGGTGGAAATGAGCGCCAAAATAGACGGACTAACCCCCTCAACCATAATCAGTGGCGGTGCAAAAGGCGCAGACACACTGGCTAAAACTTATGCCACAAAGCACAACATCAACATGGTCGAACACAAGGCAGACTGGAAACAATTTGGACGCGGCGCAGGAATCATCCGAAACAGAACTATTGTGGAAAGTGCTGACCACATCTTAGCATTTTGGGATGGCTCAAGCCTTGGCACAAAAAGCAGCATTGACTACGCCCGCAAGCTGAACAAACCAGTCACCATCATCTACTTTGATTCAAAAGCTTAAATATAATCGCAGCCCTCAAGGTATGACTTGATACTTACAGGGTCAGACTTCAGTTTGGCTTCGCAATCAAAAGGCAAGCATTCTAACCACAGTGCACCATCAAACTTAAATCTTATTGACTCTACAAAAGACTTATTTTTTGGGTAAAGAAGGAACAAGCCCTTGCAGTTGTCACCATACTTTTTACCATAAGTATAAAGCTGGTACATATCACTTTGCGAAACGCCATGTTTTGCTTCATTCTCATCAATCATCTTCCACTTCGTATCCGCAACCCAACATTCATCACCTTTTCGAATCACAATATCAGGTTTCAATTGAAACTTTTTAGGGTCAATGCATAAATACTTTCGCTGCTCTTGCGTAGACACGCTGTACTCTTGCCCCAAACGTTTCCTTAACATCGCAGCCACATAATCCTCAAAGATTTTTTCCATAGGGAATAAAATTGAAATGGTTTGGGTGCGACCTGCCGATGGAACAGTACTTTCCTCATTCAGAATCAAGCGACACCATTCAAGTGGATGTTGATAATGTGTCATGGCTCGATTTGATTTACATTTAGAGAAGTCTTGCCGAATGTTTTTAGACACTGGCACATCGGCAAACACAAACATCAATTCTCGGCATAGCCTTTGATTGTTTGCATTCTGACTAAGCTTTGACACTTTCAATAATGCAGTGTGAATCAAACGGTTTTCAGGGCGATTCGGCTCATATTCATCATACGCACAAAAAAAGCGTTGCTGTTGTACGGCATTTACGCGTATTTGCTGATTGATTAACAACTTTCCCTTGAGAAAAGCTTGGTTTTCCTCTTTTGCCACATAATCCGAGCGAACACCACGCTTCACAAGCGTATTCACCTCTTGCAAGAAGTAAGTCATAAACAACTCAAGCAAGTGCATGGGTGCTTTATGCAAATGAGCATCACTACCCTGTTTGAAGTTCGCATCTTTGAGATAACGCAACATACGCAGTAATATTTTGCGCGACTGTATATTGCCTTCCTTAGTAGCGTCCGATATTTTAGGAAGTATTTCAATTTGCGTTCCACATGGGGTTTGCAATACCCCCACATAACTTTGTACCTGAAATAACCGTTTTCCTCTCCGCTTCAAAAATAAAGTATGATCATCCGAATACTGTTTGCTTTCTTCTTGCTCCAACAGGCCTTCAAGGTAATCAAAAGCAGATTGAGGGATAGCGACAGCCAGCCGACTACCCCTCACTTCTTTTTCGCCAAGCTGACCAACCCTTAAATAATCATACTCACGAAGCGTTACCTGCTTCATTTAAGAGACTTCACTATATATACCAAAGTAACTTTCTGCATGCTTCAAAGCTTCTGGATTGCGCTCATAAACCTTGCGCTCATCATCAGAACCAAGATCTACTTTAGGGCCAAAAAGGTCATTATATTTCACACTTTCTTTTTCAATCACAAATTGACGCTTGGAATTTTCCTTTTGATTGTCCCCAAGAACCATGCGTATCTTCTCCCAATCTTCAAAGAAGTACTCTGCCAGCAATGGGATAACTTTATTTTTGAAAATCGAGCTTAACTTATCTATCGTAGCGCTTTCTTTCAAAGACATGAAATAGGCATGCCCAATGGTATGCTCTCTATCATAAAGCACTTCAATGCGTTGATTTATTTTATTTAACATGTCCTTTAGGTTTAAATCAAATGAAGCACCGTCTTTCAATTGAACATTAATAATACCGTTATTACCAAAGTCATCAAACACCTCTGCATCAGGCATCATCTCTACAAACTCAAACCTACGCCTTAACGCAGTATCCATCATAGCAATAGAACGGTCAGCCGTATTCATTGTTCCAATAATGTGTAAATTGGATGGTACACCAAACTCGTCGCCAGAAACAGGCAACCGAACCGTCATTTCATTTGGTTTTCCAAGTCGCTTATCGTCTTCAATCAAAGTAATCAACTCACCAAAGATTTTAGACATATTCCCACGGTTAATTTCATCAATAATTATTACGTACGGGGCATTATCAAGCTTTTCAGGCTCTTCCGGAACCCCATAATTAGACTTTAGAAACTCCAAAATACCTTTTACATAACTGTAGTTATAGATTTCATTATCACCATTATACAGTTTGATTATGTTTTCAATACTTGCAGGATAATCTGCTATCTCTTTTTTTGTATCTAATGGGTGAATTCGGAATGTTCTTCCACCTCTATAAGTAAGATAAAACTTGTTGCCTCGAGAGGTTGCAAGCTCAATATCTTCTTCGCAATCAACCTTTAACTTTTGTATTGCTTGCTCTAATTGACTAGTTTTCGTTTGTGCTTTTGATTTATCACATAATCGTTTAAAAATACCATCTACAACAGAGTAACTGATACTACCTGAATTTGGATCTGTCTCAGCTCGGATACCCTCGATAAACTCTTCATAACCATAGGATTGATGGAAAGTTACAAATTCAATACGCCCATCTTCTTTTAGCTCTTTATAGCGGTCTTTCACAGCATCATAATCACCTTTAAAATCAGGATCACATATTTCGACAGCTTTTATCACTGTATTATATGTTTTTCCTGTCCCTGGAGGGCCATATAAAATTTGATTAATCCCTTTTTGCAAAGCTTTTTCAGTACCTTCAGTGCCCTTAGCTAAAGCTTGCTCATTTTTTAATTGATTACTCCAACAATCTTCTAACTTTTTCATGTCCCTAGTTAAATCTTCCTCTGTAACAAGAAGGGAACTCCCCAATGCATGCTTTTCAATAAGTTCCTTAATGTCAGGTATTATGGAGTCCAGTGATATTTTTAACGCTTCATCAAAATTCACTTCAAAAATGAAATAAACTGTTTTTTCATCATTCTGTTTCTTAACTTCTTTTATTTTAAAGCGTTTAACATTTTTTTCTAAATGAGAAACCACCTCACTATAAAATTTTTCTAGAATCTCAGTTTTTTCACGATAGCTAACCTGAAAGAAAGTAGCATCACTCTTATAATTATAACTCAAGTTGATGGTGGGAACCCTACTTTTAGTATCCAGCTCATTAAAGAAACCAAGTGCTAAATATTCCTCACTTCCATGAAAACAATAACCTGCTTTCACCCTTGCTGTTGCATTCTTTCGCAAAAGAAAAGTAAAATCTTGATTCTGTTCCTTATAATCCAGTAATTTATTCAATAGTTCTTTTTGGAAACCAACAATTTCCTGTACATTCATTTTACATCCCATCTTTCGTAATTCTTTGACCTTAGGCTAGCAGACCTATTTATTTTTCAGCATATTCGACAACTCTTTGGCAAGCATATCGAATGCCACCTCTTACATTGCTCACAAATTTAATACAGAATCCCTTTGGGATCTTTATCATGAGTCGATTTTATTTGACCTGATCACTTAGGGCACTTTTTCATTCCACAAGTACCACATATTGTCCCACGCCAACCACACTTTCCACAACTGTAATCATCATATGGATACGACTTTCCTGTTGCCTGCAACACGGGTAATTCGTGCTTTAGACCAAATCATTGGGTAATCCACCCATAAGTGCCTGCATTTATAAGTAGAAAACTGTTAAGCAGCTAACGCCAGCTTTTGCTTAGGCGTTATACCACCAAGTGCCATATTAGGTCGTTCGTTGTTGTACGTCCATAACCAGCGGGTTGCATGACGCTGAACTTCTTCCATCTCACTAAAGATATACTGGCTAAGCCAGTCATATCTCACTGTTCGATTATACCGTTCAATGTAGGCGTTTTGCTGAGGGTTTCCTGGCTGAATAAACTCCAATATAATATTGTGTTTCTTAGCCCAGTTTGCCAGCAAATGACTGATGTATTCTGGTCCATTGTCGCAACGAATGCTTTTAGGTTTTCCACGCCACTCAATGATTTGGTCTAAAGCACGAATCACGCGAGTCGCAGGCAATGAAAAGTCAGCTTCAATGGTTAAACCTTCACGATTAAAATCATCAATCACATTAAACAGCCTGTAACTTCGACCATCACTAAGTTGGTCATGCATAAAATCCATCGACCAAGATTCGTTGATGGCTTCAGGTACGGCTAAAGCCTCAGGCTTCTCTCTTTTTAGCCGTTTCTTTGGCTTGATACGCAGGTTCAATTCCAACTCCCGATATATGCGATATACACGCTTATGGTTCCAGCCAAACCCTTTGACATTACGAAGGAAAAAGTAACATAAACCAAAACCCCAGTTGCGTTGGTTATGCGTGAGGCGAATAAGCCAGTCAGCAATCACTTGATTCTCGGTGCTAAGCTTAGGCTGATACCTATAACACCGTTCACTAACAACAAAGGTTAAACATGCCATGCGAATACTGACACTACGGTTGCAAACAGCCTCCTTTGCCATGTATCGACGCTCAGAAGGCTTTACCACTTTTTTGCCATCGCTTCCTGAATAATCTCATACTTCAATCGTTCTTCAGCATACATTTTTTTTAAACGACGGTTTTCTTCTTCAAGCTCTTTGAGTCTAGACATCATTGACGCATCCATGCCGCCATATTTGCTACGCCATTTATAAAATGAGGCACTGCTCATACCATGAGTTCTACACAACTCTGGAACTGGAACACCTGCCTCGGCTTCCTTTAAAATATTGATTATTTGGCTATCACTATACCTTGATTTCTTCATCGTAAAATCTCCTGTTTTGATTACTAGAAAATTCTACTTATAAACTCAAACATTTTTCGGGGGGATTACCTCAAGCTTGCTATATGCCAACAATGCTTTTCCATACACCTTTCATATTTTCACTCGCAAATTGATTCCTTATCGCTTAATCATTATTCCGCAATACTTGAGAAGCCATCGCCTTTCTTAAGCGCGCTTCCATCGTTAGTTGGAAATACTCCTCATCTGATAAAGTTGTTTTTCCCTGCGTGTGTAACCCAACCACTTGAGCAAATAGCTTTACTTCATCTGCAGCAGAATAGCTGGGATGAGACTCCTTAAAACACTGATTAAGAACACTTTCTAAGCATGTAACACCTAATGCATGAACTATCTCAATTCGCTTTTTATGGGTCAGCTCCGACCTCTCAAACTCAGTTGAAGTAACATCTAAAATTTCTCGAATATACCATTTCTTAGAAGTTTCACAGTCCAACACATCAAACCCATCAATTTGATAAGCACCATCCATTGACTTATCTTTCATTTCTTCATTCATAACAACCTCTCCTCATACACTTTCATGTTTAGGCAACATATTACAAGCCCATGCGCCATATAGTGTCGCACATAATAAAGATAAACATCCTATCAACACCATTTTCAGACGATGACATTCCGTTTCCCTTGAGCAATTCCCGCCACATCACACCAATCATCCCACCTGTTTAGTGCCACAGATACATCATCAATCATGGCTTCCATTGCACTCGGCTTTAACCCAACAGTTTCACCAACTTTTAGCATATGTACTGTCTTTGGGTCTCTACCTTCACCTGCAATAGATGTTGTATGCTCACCATTGATGCCTTGAGAGTAGGTCAAATCATAGGCTGGGGCTAACCGCCATTCACCATGTTCATCCATCAAAAAAGAGAAGTTTTTGGAATGATCATCTCTGTTTTTAGCCAGCACATTAAACACCATCACCCGAAACGCCTGCTCCACATCTTTGGCGTGTCGCGTCAATGCCTGCGTCACCTTCAATACTTCCGTATAATCCAGCGATGGCATTCTAAAATCAGCATCAACCAAACCACCCAATGTATGCATATGGATACACTGACCATTCACACGGTCAAAGCGCTGAATACCAAACCATGCCTTGCCATGTTTATCTTCAAACAACCGTGTTTCTGGCATGACAATACCCGCAGCTTTTGCCATCAATGAATAGGCATACTCAATACGCCCTGTTTCAGGTGCGTCCTGAGCAGAGAAAAATTTGACCACCCAAGGCGTGTAACCTTCTGGCACTTGCCCATCACCTGAAATCAGGTATTCACCCTTGGTATGCACCAACACTTTGGGTCTTGCACCACCTGGCGACCCACCCGCCTGCGCCATCTCTGCCAAGCATTCACTTGTTTGACCTTCATAAATCGCAATAGCAGCTGTAGCCAGCTCACTTAAATCAATATCAAAGCCTGCCGTATGCATACGCTTTGCAGGTTTATAGCTCAATGCCCCCATCCCACGACTACCAATATACGCCAATCTATCCAAGGGCGATAAATACTGCACATCCACACCCAATGACTTTAAGTGTCTATCCATCAGCAACAATCCCCAACCATCAGGTAAAGAATCATTAAACACGCCAAACAATCCTTGCCAAGGGTTACTGGCTTGTGGTGTTTGTGCACCTGATTTCATGGGCAATAAAAAGGGTGATAGATTTAACCCAGCTTCTAAAAAAGCGGCATCATATTCAAAATATATTTTCTTCTTAAACGTTGCCAACTGACCAACCAATAAAGAGTGATGTTTGTGACCATTGTAATACACATGAAGTTCGCTCATCGCTTACCTCGCTTTGGTAGAGGGTTACTGCGCTTTTCTATATCTTGCAATGAGGCTATTTCGGGTAGCTCAAACAGGTCGTTCAGCTTATGCTCTTCATGCAAGGCAAAGGCAATGCGGAGAAAGTTTTCTAAGGTTATTTTTCCAGTTTGCTCAAAATTGCGAATCGTTTCTGGCGACACACCACTTTTTTCACTCAATGTCACCCGCTTCAAACCTTGAAAAAGGCGTAAATCTTTAGCTTTTTCACCCAATCGCTTCTGAGTTTCAGCAGGTCCACTCAATAGTTGCTGCATATCTATTGGTAAATTCATACCTACAACTTTCCCATAATAAAGACTATTGGTCAATAACTACTATTAATATAGATTGTAGAAAATTCATCTATCACCCCCAATAGCTATTGCTGAATGCATTAACGCCTCTATGCATGCTTTTGATTAAAATAACACTTCAGACCTTCGGTATTTCAAAACCATCAATACAATCAATAAGCAAACGACAGCACCAAAAATGGATACCGAAACCATCATCCACTGCTCTAAATGCACATAATATGCAGCGAACATACTTGATGCCATGGTGAACACCAACCATTGCAAAAGGGATAACCCTTCCACATTTCGCGTTTGATATGTGGTTCGCAACTGACCAACAAAACCCACTGTAAACGCAACACTTGCGACCGTGCCACACAATTGCCAATAATCCATTATTACACACGCTCCAAATTATTCATTCCAATCATTCTTCCTTAACCTTTTTAATTGTGAACGCTGGTTTTTATTTGCCAGTCGCTTTTGTATTGAAGCTTTAGACCGCTTTACAACTTTCCTTTTCTTCGGGGCGACCGTGCCCACACTTATCAACGCCTTTAAACGGTTTAACGCAGCTTCCTTATTCTTCGCTTGGCTACGAAACTGCTGCGCTTTAATCACAATCACACCATCCCGACTGATTCGATGATCATGATATTGCAACAACCTTTCTTTATCTTCTTCAGCCAATGATGATGCTCGAATATCAAAGCGTAAATGAATAGCCGTTGAAACTTTATTCACATGTTGACCACCCGATCCTTGCGCTCGGATCGCTATCATTTGCACTTCATCCTCTGCAATAATCACCTTTTCCATATCACGTCCTATATACCTCAGATAACAATATCCATGCGACATTCAATATCTTCTCATTTGAGCCCACTTATCAAATAGATATTTATCATCTGAAGCTAACCGTTTACCAAAGCTCACTTCAACAAGCATTTCTGAATAGTTTAAATTTTCCGAGGCAATATTACTCGGAGAACAAACCACTGAGGATACCCTCTCCTCCATTAAGTTACTTGTTACAAAAACAAAACTTTTTCGAAAGAAGTTATCATTCTGATTCTGAATTGAACATTCATTTGCACACGACTCCTTCTCGCAATGTAATCCCACCAGCCCTTGATCTTCCATGCCCCTCAAATAAGTTAAAGGCTCTTCACCTGCAAGTTTTTTTGTGGATTTCACCGCTCCAACAATCACACCAAAATCACACCCGTATTGCCCTTTGAAAAAGGTGGCTGTATTTTCCAATAAATGCTTCATTATTCTCAGATAAACCTGACAAGGAACAGCCAATTAAATGAAAGTTCTCAAACCGAGCGCCTAGCAAACTTTTCACCCCTTCTGGCTCAACAAAATCTTCAAACATATACGGCGTAAAACGAATCTTTGATGCAATCAGCACAGTATTAATACTTGAATCGTTTGAACCTGCTGCAAGGTATAAAAAACCACTTTTTGTAAGATATTCCCTGAGCAGACCTGAATTATGATTTTCACGATATTCAGTTAATACCAACACATCAGGAGAATGTATCTCTATGCGGTTAATTATAGCTTCTAGCCGATGAACACCGCCACCATTCCCGATGTTCAATGTCATTATTTTCTCTTTTTTATAAATCATTCTACCGTCTGCTTCAATTCACTTCATTTTAAAAGCTGAGCTATACCCTCTAAACCGCCCAACTTGATGCAGTTAGCACCAACAGGCACTTCGATATCTCTAGGGTTAATACGGATAAACTTAGAATAATGAAATTCCTTGTCATAAAGCTGTTCAGAAATCCTGCGAATTGAGGCAACAGTTGTACCTGCACCAACCTCTATAATTAAAACCTTCTTTTTCCTATCCCATACCTTCCGTTTCCATGATTCAAAACGCTTCCTTTGCCTTCGTTCCCGATCACATAGCCAGCCATAATCATCAAACATCATGACATTCGGTCTCGCAATCCTTCCACAATGTGGACAGCTAGGCATCAAAGTTGCCTCAAATCGTTCCTCATCAACTTGTATGGATGCTGGGTCGGCATCCCAAATATTTCGCTTACATCCATATATACATTGAAAATGCATCAAAGAGCCATGTATCTCATATATCTTGGATAAGTCAAAGGCTGCTTTTTGAAATTGATTATCCACATTGCTTGTAATCACAAAGTAGTCTTCTTTTTTCTCACACAGCTCAAGTAGCATACCAAAGCCAGCATGGGGTTGAATTGATATGTACTTATGAAAACGATGCCCATAAAATGCCCAAGCCAATTTCGGATCATTTCTAAACCACTTTGGATTAGCCATATCCTCAAACTCTAAATCTCTTCGCCCAAGCTCTGGGTATTCCTTCCATAAACCATGGGTTCCACGAAAGTCTGGTAACCCAGAGTCAACACCCATACCAGCACCAGCTGTAATAATGACAACCTCAGCATCATCTACAATATCTTGAATGGCTTTCATTACATATTATCCCAATAACCAGGCTCATCATGCTTAGCATTTTTCATAGCTAGCTCTAATTTGTAATACCAAAACAGAACATTGTGTATGCGTGGTTTTCCACATTCATCTTCTAAATAATTATTCAGAAGCTTGTATGTTTCATTAGCATCATCAAATTCAACATCCACATAAATTTCACCTTTATAACGACCAGAAATGACCACCATTCCATTAGTTGGCTGTGGAGGGAAACACATGCGATAAGAAATACCATGACTTTCCAAAAAGCTTATCACCCGTTTACGACGTTCATCCTGTTCCCAGTCAAACACATCTTCCCAATCTGCTTCTGCATCGTGAAAAGTAATATACAAAACATCGCGTTGTTTATCGCGTGAAATTTTATCAATCGTATCTAATATCATCGGCATAAGCTTTCTCCTTTTAAGGAAGGATAACATCCTATGCGCCAATTTATGTCGCTATGATATATTCAAATTTTTCGATTAAAATATTACCTTAGTAGTTCAAAATTTGAGTCTATACCACTTTCAAAAGGCTCAACCCAAATTGTACTGTAATGGTTCGGGTGTCATATGACCTTAACTTGGAAAAGCATGTTCCCCGCATTTACCCCTTTTCTGATCCTATACAATCGCTAGACCACTACAAGCTCTATTAGTCAGTAATTACCATTTATAGGAACTATACTTATGAGATGGGGGCATCCTTGTTCAGAGGCACGTTAACTAAATTCTGCCACTTTTCTGTCAACATTTATATTGCTATGCTGCTTTATACATTGTTGGATTGCATTTCGAACTTCATCTCTCTTCTGCCTTTTCAAAAAATTCAAACTAGCTGAGCCAAATGTTCCTGCTAAATTAATGTTATACCTGACATGCTTTGTTGTTTTCGATCGTGTTTTAGGCTTCCCACTAGCTGTATTTCCATTACTCACTTGAGATGTTTTACTCCATCTTTTTGTGTCCAAATATAGATTCTCAATTTCAGAAGCATGAATAGTAATGGTTCTCATGAGATTCCAGTAGGGAGCCATTAAAATTATTGCTAATATACTATTCTCAATATCAGATTTTGGAAAGGTAATCATTCCAGTTTCCAAATCAATTACATACCGCCTATTTGCAAAATAAATAAATATACTTTGAATAAGGATGACTGGCACCACAGCAATTGAAAAATAAACAAAATATTCGGCTACTCTTCGTCCTGCATCCTCAGGCAACAACATCAAAAAAAGAAATAACAAAACTGGTATCAGAATTATCAAACCAAAAAAATTGCGACTTGATAGCTTTAGTGCCATCCAAATATCATTAATAACATATTTATGCATTACAACTAAACTCCTGCTTTATAAATCAAATTACTTCTTTCGTTCCCACTAGGCTCAATAGCAATGATTATTGGCGTAACCCTGTAAACCTTTTCTATCTTTGTTATTAATTACCGAAATTGTTTCAGTTCATAATTTACAGTGCCGCTTGACGTTTATTTAGGCAGTATTTTCACTAACATCAATTTACTGCGTTTAACGACATCTAGTGTCTTTATCAGTTACCTTTTCAATATTGGTTCACTTGCATAAAGCATACACAAAGGCCTCATGGGAACTCAGCCCCTAAAAAGAAATCTTAATAGCTTCTATACTAAAAAATACTACATTACCCAAACTTTTATCAACAAGTCACTTAATGTTCCAACATATCTCAGTAAATCAAATCCCGAGACACCTATTCCGTTATGTTTAAAGATTCTCTTCTCCAAATCAGCTTCACAACTTTTACAACACCATACAAAAATAACAGGGGAAAGACGATTGTTTTTAACAACATCAGAGCCAATAAGGTGATAACACTCTCAAACCATTTTCCACTAGATTCCTTTAACTCTGCAATCTTTTCTTTCAAGGAATCAACAGGGTTCCAAGTAAAGCTATTTTCTGCTTCAGGTAGTATACATTCCTCACCTTTCAAGTTCTTTTGAACACATTCCAGCTTTCTAGTAATGTTTTCACGACTCTCTGTTACTGACTCTAAACTGGCTTCCAACGAGGTTAGCCTTTCCCTCTCTGCTAAAATCTCTGGTGTATCATCACTAGCAAACACATTTTTGACTACATCCACCAAACCTTCATCTGAGTTTAAAAGTGACAATTGATCTTCAAGTACTTGAACCTTATTTCTTTGTGACTCAAGAGCTGCTTTCTCTGTCGCAATTTGTTGATCCAGATTATCACCCTGAGCTTGTAATTCTAAAGCCATAGACTCCTCGTTCATCTCATCTGCTGTTGATAATGAACCTTTTGTAAACGTATTAATACTGTTTAACTTTCCCTCCATCGTACTTAGTTCCATCTTCTCTTTATGAATTTGAGTGTCGATAAAATAAGTATCCACAAGCCCATTCACCAATAAAACTAGAACCAAAAAGAATCTTAGAAAAACAAGAGTTATAAATGTTTGGAACGCATAGCTAAGAAACTTATGATGAACCCATTTAAAATAGAGATAAGCTGTACCTGCTATCGTGATAAAAATACTGAATATATTTTGCTGGGCAAGAACAATTAATATTTTTTGCATAGCTAGAGACGCTAGAGCATAAGTCATAACTTCTGAGAATCTCTCTATCATATCGTTAATTGGGTCTAACAATTCACCTGGAGAAAAAGATGCAACCACAATAGAAATATCTACACTCTGAAGCAATGATAAGACAGCATTGATTCCACGTGAAATTGCATAAATTGCTGCTGCGTTAACAATTGAATCATTGATGTGTGCTTCTACAGGCACATCAATAGTTCCTAACCATGCAATAGCTATAATTATGATAACCGAACAAGTTACTAAGATATTTTCTCGCCCGTTTAGTAACGAGACTTTAAATTGATTATTCACATGGTACCCTTTTATTTAACTAACCTGCTTTCTTATTATCCATGGCTCGACAAGCTGTTTATCCAAGCTTACATTAAACAAAGCTTCCGCCCTCCTAGTTTGTTTAATGGAGAGTCCGATTTGTATGGTACTTTGCCAGCGGGCACGGTATGCGAAACGGTTTCCAAATGCAAATCTTGGTCATCGAAAAAAATATGTGAATTAAAAGCTTTCAAAACTTTGCTTTTTTCCAAGCCCCCAAGAAAAAACATTTCATCCACATATACACCCCAGTGCCTTAGTGTGTTGATAACACGCATCTCAGATGGTGAGCTGCGAGCAGTTACAATAGAAATGCGTACTGGTGAAAATTCCACGCTAAATGGCAAGCGTTCTTGCAGGCGGGAAAGTTTACGCAGTAAGATGGCGTAGGGTCCATCTATCATAGGCTCATCCTTTTTGCTATCTTCGTGCTTCTCAAATGCTTGCAGACCCGCAGTTTTATAAACAAATTCACTACCCTCATCGAATAAAACCGCATCACCATCAAAAGCAATACGTACTTGTCCTTCAGGAACCTTCACATGGATTTCTGGTGGTTCTTTGAGAGTGGCCGCCGCACAACTACCAGCATCAATCACTTTTTGCGCATCTTTGGATCGTGTGGTTAAAAATAAATCCACATCAAATGTATCAAGATAATCCACCACAGATTCACCACCTGTGAAAGCATGCCGTGAAATAGGCAAACCTTTGCGGCGAATATTATGTAATACCTGCAACCCTGTTTCAGGACTATTGCGAGACATCACCACAACGTGTACCAATGGCGCTTCACCCTCTGGCTGGTATTGGTTCAGCCCAAGCAATGCTTCTACCAACGGCATGCCCGTGCCATCAGCCAAATTATCATGTTCGCGCTCAAGCATATAAGCTCGATAATCTCGAACAGCTGTTTCCTTGTCTTTTTCAAATGCGGCACGAAAAACTCTATCCGCTTCACTCAAATCAAATAAGGCAGTAGCTGTAATGCCAATAACCAAAGTATCCGATAAATCTACTGCTGCCATAATCTCTCCTAAGTCATAATAAGGTCTCTAATAAACCAGTTTAACTATTACAAAACTTCAATTTCAGGGTATGTGAAATAATTATATTTAACATCAAGGTAAAACTTATCCTCATCGCCTTTTTTCTGATTAAGTCCTTGACGTTGTTTTTTAAAAATTGGCAAGCTGTTTTCTTGGCTAGATTGCAGGTAAACCATTCCAGATGAATCAAAAATATTTTTATCTTCCTTATAAATCTTACGAACTGAATCAGTTCTGTTAGCGCCACCAACACCATCAATAATTTGATTAGTCAGCTTGCCGATTCCAGTTATAATTTTCTTTGTTCTTATATTCTCAACCGCTCGAATTAATATACCACCATAAACTTCATTCTCGTCACCTAGGGTAATATCAATCCCTTTACGTCTAAGAGCATCATATTTTCCAGATTCATTGAAACGATGGAAGTACAATCTTTGACTTTTTCTTTGCCTTGGGTTTTTGTGACAATAAACGTCAATATGATTAGCAGCATGATAATAGAACTCTATTTCTATGATACGATAAGCAGTTTTATTTACTTTCAATTCGGCACGATTTAACAATACTTTTGCAATCTTATCGAAGTCGGTCTGATAACCCTCTTTATTGTCGTGCTTGTTTATAAATAAAGCTTCTTTCATTTTATGTTTTCCTATAAAGGGAAGTGCCCCTAATTTTTCTCACCTGACTGTTAGTCAACAAATCAACTTGACCGTTATAAAATCAATCCCACCTTAATATCTTATCGAATGTTTCTTCTGATTGTTCTTTCATTTTCATAAAATAAACATATTTGGAGAAATAATCAGGGTCAGTTGGAGTTAGCATAGGAATGTCATAACGCAAACCATTTTGTGGGTTTACCATATTATAATAATATTTATTTTCTTCGTGTTTCGAGTAAAAAATTGGTTTTGGCGTATTTTCTGAATCACCTTTATCAATTGGTCTAAAAACTGCCATGCTTGCCTCCCCGTTTATTCTATTTCATTTGTGTGCTGACTATGTTTATAGAGAAACATATCACCCCTTGCGTCATCTAGTGTCTTACTAAAGCACCATTAAAGCAATCAGCCGAAAAATTTATTGATGCGCAATCAGATAAAAACTACTCATCGTTAATTCCTGCTTTACTAAACCAAAAAATCATCACCACCACAGCAAAACAACAGGCAAACCCAAACACAGACACGCTCAGCATAAGCCATTGCTCAAGATGTCCATAGTATGCAACAAACAATAATGATGCAGTGGCAAACACCACCCATTGAACTAACGACAAACCTAGCACACACTTCGTTTTATAAGTCACGCGAACTTGGTCAACAAAACCAAACGTGAACGACATCGCTGCAATGGAGCCAACCCATTGCCAACCATCAATCTCCATACTTAAAACACCCTTTCTAACATTGGTTTTTTCTTTCCTTTATATGTTGGGCTAGAGGTAACAATCGATACCTGCAAGTCTTTTGCCAAAGCAGACAAATATTGGCGTACTTCACCACCATCATCCAAGTCGGTTGCTTCCTGTAATGTTAGCCCATCGATAACAACCACATCAAAACAATTCCCTGCTTTATATTGGGCTCTACAATAGCTCACACAATCATTTAATTCATCTACACTTTCATAAAGATGCACACCAACCTCAGCCAAATCTCCCGTTGCTGCCGCAAAACTTCGCCAATCATCAGTCTCAAAATCACCCTTCCTAATTTTCTTCATCGGTACATCCGAGGCATAACTAAGTAATTGCATCCCCCATTCTTGAAGGTCAGTCTTACGTAGGAACACCAACACTTTTCGCGTGGATTTAAAGTCTGCTATATTGGCAATAGCCATTGACATCAAACATTCTCTATTATCTCGAGGCACTGCTCCTGAAAGCATATAAAGTCCTCCTTTCTTAAAGAAATCAAAAGCTGAGTTAAGCTTAATTTCAATAGTCTCAAATCCAATTGGCTCCGACCCTTTATCATTATCGTCATATCGCTTTTGCAGCTCCTCATATGAATCCATAAGTAAATCTTTTAAAGCATATCCTTCATAACTCATTTAACGGCCTCAACCTCCATAATAAAAATACCAACACGAACTTGTCTCTCAGGGTTTTCATCTGGGCAAACCTGCTGCACCACAGCTTCAAACACATTATACCCAGCAAGTAATAGCTTTGAGATTGAATAATTTTGAGCCCTTGGAATAAATCCAATCTTTTTGCCTTTAAAGTGAACTTCAACCGCACTGTCATCATGTTGGTTCTTTGGGTCTGCAATCAAATCTAGCTTTGTTCCTACTTTTAATTTTTTGAAAACAAAGGCACCTTCGTAGAACTTGAATCCAGTTATAAACATTGATTTATAGTGGAGATGCGCAGGCTTTTCAAACGTTTCTCGTGATAATTCTTTCGTCATAATACGCTCCTAAAATTTATTTTAAAAAGAGTATAAACTATCATGCGTCAACTTCTGTCGCACCGAAGCAATCCGTTACTTGTGATGGACTGACACTTTTATAGGCACGCTAACGCAGCTAATAATCAGAGAATTATTTTATCCACATTGCCTGTGAATAACTGGTAAATAGGATTTACCCTTTCAATGCATCGAATATTTGTTGGTTCATGTTATCAAATGATTCTTTCATACTTAAGTTGCTACTACTGGTTAAGTTATCATTGTGAAATATATACTGCCTTATCTTGTCAGAGAATAAAGGTAACACATACTCTACAAGTTCTGTTCTCTCTTTCTCAAAAGCAAAAGGTTTTACCAAAACTAAATCTACCAACTTGCCTTCTTCAATAAATTGGTTGCATAAAAGCAGTGTTGCCCATGAGCCAACAACTCCACCAATGCCCGCCATCACTACTACTCGACCTGTTTGCTTCAATGATAGGTCTAAACGTAGTCTTTGCATGTCTATGCTTTCTTGTATTTGCTCTTTTGCTTGTTCAGAATATTCAAGGTGAGAACCCGTTATTCTTAGTTTAAGCAAAGGCAACTTATGTTTAATATGTTTGACTTGATTAAGTGTTTTACCATCTCGATCAATGGCAATACATGTCGTTCCTTTGGGCAGTAATCCTATGCCGCATTCCAATATCGAAACACCACAACCTCCAATACCAATATATACCACTTCATTCTTCCTCTTTCTATTCATCATTAGACCTCAAAGAGGTAAAGGAAACACACCTTGCGCCATTCAGTGTCGCAAAGAAGACATCTTCATTAAAATATTGCTAGGTGCTCGATTGGATACTATGCTTCGGGCATGAATAATAAAGACCATGAGTATCTCGGCAAATTACAAGACTACTATGCGCTTCACCGCACCATTCCTTCACATAATGGTATTGCTCAATTGATTGGCATGTCCAAACGTGGTGCTGCTAAGTTTGTCGAGCGTATGATTTTTGCAGGTTACTTGGGCAAAGCACCAGATGGTCGTGCTGTGCCTGAAAATCATTTCTTTGCTCGCTCTTTTGTTGGCGCTGTGCCTGCTGGTTTTGCAAGCCCTGCGGCAGAATTGATGGGTGATTCGATTACCATTGATGAGTATTTGGTGGAGCACCCTGCGTCCACTGTGTTGGTGAAAGTGAGTGGTGAATCCATGATTAACGCAGGTATCAATGATGGGGATATGCTTGTGGTTGAGCGTAAAGCCACACCTGCCGTAGGTAGCATTGTGGTGGCGATGATTGATGGTGAGTTTACCGTTAAATATTTGCGCAAAGATAAACAAGGTATGTATTTAGAACCTGCCAATGATGCTTTCCCGATTATCCGCCCTGAATCAACATTAGAAATCTATGGTGAGATGGTTGGTTTATTCCGTAAAATCCATTGAGTCAATCCAGCAATTGGTACAATGCCATTGCCCATGTGGATGCAGATTGTTTCTTCGCATCATGTGAGCTAACCCGCCGCCCAGACCTTAAAGGGCAGCCTGTATGCGTATTATCCAGTCAAGATGCCTGTGTGGTTGCCAAGACCTATGATGCCAAAGCTATAGGC
Organism: Ghiorsea bivora; assembly: GCF_000744415.1. Lineage (NCBI taxonomy): Bacteria > Pseudomonadati > Pseudomonadota > Candidatius Mariprofundia > Mariprofundales > Ghiorsea > Ghiorsea bivora. The sequence continues at coordinate 1,381 of NZ_JQLW01000013.1, read as the reverse complement.
ATCAAGACGGGTATGCCTGTTTGGGATGCCAAAAAGCTTATGCCTGAAGCGCATTTCTTATCGGCTGATTTTTATTATTACGGGCTAATTTCTGAAAAAATGTTTTCAATTTTTCGCAGGTATAGCTCAGATATTGAAGCTTACTCCATAGACGAAGGTTTTATTGATATGAATGGCATTCGCTCAATGTGGCGAAAGTCTTACCGTGAAATCGCAGACCATATTCGGGCAACGGTTTACAATGAAGTGGGAATCACGGTGTCTGTGGGTATATCCACCACCCGTATTCTTGCCAAGATTGCATCAGAAATGAATAAACCCAATGGCACAACAATCATTGCAGGAAGACGCATCAGCAACTTTCTCAAAGATGTGCCTGTGGGTAATATTCCTGGCATTGGTCGAAATCGAAAACAACTGATGTTGAAGTTTAATATCCATACTGCTTATGATTTTATCAATACACCTGTTGAACGCATTGATTATATGTTGGGTAAGACGGGCGTAGATTTATGGCATGAGCTGAATGGCACACCTGTGTTTCCTCTTGAGCTTCATCCTCCCATGCCCAAGACCATTGCACGAACCGCAAGTTTGGGTGCTGTAACCACCAACAAGGCACTGATTGAAAGACATCTAACTTATCACACTACAAGAGTGGTCACCGAGCTGGTGCGGCAACAATTAACCACATCATTGGTTAGCGTTTTTATCCGCCTCAAATCATTTGAGGCCGTTGGGCATAAAGTGCGTATCACACCAACCAATGATTACAGCAATATCATCCGCATTATACTCAGTATGTTTAAACATCTATTCAAACATGGTGAGCAATATCGGGCATGTGGTGTGGTTGCATCTGCCATTGCACCTGACACACAACAAGGCAATCTATTCACTACCTCGCTTCAAATGAACAAACAGCTTACCATTACCAAAGTAATGGATGATATTAATACACGATTTGGCAGCCAAGTCTTAGCGCCTGCTACGATTTGCAAAGCGGCTGTGCCAAGAGTGAAGTTTAAGTACCCCCTTATCATAGCGACTTAAAACAGTTACCTTAATCATACTCCCTATATCGTTAACCTACTAATATACTTAGTAAATTAATAATTGACGTAACATCGGGTGCAGATATAATCGGCTACGTTAGATGGATGTAGAATGATAAATAACCAGTTCATTGGTTGAAACTTAACCATTGAGATAAACTAAATTTCAGTAGCAGCTTGAAAGCTACTTGCTAATAAACCCTGTGATCGCTCGTGGTCATTGAGGCAAACGAAATTCCAGTAGTAGCTTAACGCTACGGACTGAACAAACCCAACGATTGTTCGTCAGTCATTTGGGTAACCAGAACTCTAAATAGCAGTTTGAA
>NZ_JQLW01000012.1:0-87500 GCF_000744415.1 Ghiorsea bivora | reverse complement strand
ACTGATCATCGCCTTGGTAGGCCTTTACCCTACCAACTAGCTAATCAGACGCGGACTCATCTATCAGCACAAGGCCCGAAGGTCCCCTGCTTTCCCCCGTAGGGCTTATGCGGTATTAGCTTGCGTTTCCACAAGTTGTCCCCCACTAATAGGCAGATATCCACGCGTTACTCACCCGTGCGCCACTCGTCAGCATCTAGCAAGCTAGATCTGTTACCGTTCGACTTGCATGTGTTAGGCACGCCGCCAGCGTTCGTTCTGAGCCAGGATCAAACTCTCCGTAGAAAGTTTAACTTTGTTATATTACTTAATCCCAACTATCTGGTCACAAGACCACTCAAAAATAAACGTAACGTTCATATTATGAACTATAAGCTTACATCAAGTAATCCTACCAAATAGTTAAGGAAAGACTCGATGCGCTCACAGCTCAAGTAAAAATTATATATTGTAAAGAGCAAATCCAGCACCGTAACATGTCACTTTAAAAGTAACCCGTCTCGCTGCGGGCGGCGAACTTTATCGCCTGACTTTAACTTGTCAACATCTTATTTTTAACGCCTACTTAAGACACCAAAAACAACATCCAAACAATCCAAAATCAACCACAAAAAACAACCTCTTACAAAACCGTTTCCTGTGACCCTTCTTACGAAGGGAGGCGAAACATATCGCCTAACTTTAACATGTCAACTGCTTGTTTCTAACGCCGAAATGACAATCAAAAACAGCCAACCAAACTTGATAAAGCACTGCTAAAAAACCTTCTTTATAAACAGCCCCTCCTTGCGAAGGGACGCGAAACTTAACGGCAAGTTTTCATAACACAACACTTTATTTTTAACGGGAGATTTGAGTGTTAGAGACATGTTTCAAGAAGCTATTATAATAGATTGTCATTTTACTTCGATGCACCATAGCATAGTCAAGCCATGCGTCATTGACTAAGCTTGCCCACATGATGCAACAACACTCCAATTTACATACGCAACGCGGTGTAGCCCTAATTATGGTGCTTGGCATGGTCGCCATCATTGCAGCATGGGCAAGTATGGCTGCTTATGAGGATATGATAGCCATTAAACGCGCGACCAATATGCAAGATGAAGTTCGCGCAACCATGGCAAGTGAATCTGCCTTTGAATTGGTCAAGTTATACCTTAAAGAAGATTACAAATTAACAGGTAACGTGGACTCCCTAGAAGAAGACTGGGCACTAGGGCTTCCGCCTTTTCCAATTGACGATGGTATCATTGGCGTCACCTTGGAAGATAGCAACCGCTACTTCAACCTCAACGACTTGGTTGATGATAATGGTGTCGCTATTCAGAAACATGTCGAGCAACTTCAACGCCTTTTCACATTGTTATCCATTGATAATAGCCTCGTAGATGCCTTGGTGGACTGGATGGATAAGGACAATAGACCTTACGGAAGCTTTGGCGCTGAAGATGCCATGTATTATGATAAAGACTACAAAGTAAAAAATGCTCGCCTAGATAATTTATCTGAACTCAAACTTATCTTAGGTTTTAAACCCAACATTATCCGACGCTTAAAACATGTGGCTTGTGTGCATCCAAACACAAAGAATGGAACCACTGCAATCAATATCAATACCGCCCCTGCCAATGTATTGATGGCGCTTTTCCCCAACATGAGCAAACTTGATGTAGAAGCACTGGCAGAAAACATGCCCTACGAAAACTTGAACAGCATAAAAAGCTTACCTTGGGTGGCAGGCGGAGACCTTCCACGCTTGAGTGTAGGCAGCGATACATTTACACTGCGGACACATGCATCATTTGGACGCGCCCAGGTTCGCGAGGAGTATTTATTATTACGTACACAACAGAATGTTCAACTTTTGTGGCGCGAACGCTTGGGTTGGCAGTTTTAAATGACTGAATCATCACTTGCAAGCTTAAGTTGGTGTCCTGCATCCATTGCCATTCGTGATTTTCACGGGCAAATAAACATTATGCCTGTGACGATTGATGATGACACCCATCTACCTCATATTGAACAAACAACACAAACCTTAAGCTGTATTTATTTGCCGCTTGAAAACCTGTTGGTGCGTACTTTCAACTTCCCTTTAAAACACCCTCGTTTTCTTGATGCCAACATGCTTGCCCAAGAGCTTGCCGATAGCGCAGGCATAGAACCTGATGATTGGTGGCTCACTTGGCATGCCAACAGCAACCATGACGGTGGCATATCTGGCATTGTTTTTGCCCTTCCTAAACCACTCAAACATGCCATTCAACAAGACCCCATGTGGCAACATGCGCCCTTCTTACTGATTGATGGTTGGGAACGCCTAAACCACTGCTTAGATCAACACGATGTAGACAATACAGCTATCATTGATGCTGATAGCCAAGGTTTATTTTTAGGCTATTACAAACAAGGCGTATGGTTGGGTATGCGTAGGTTAAACATTGCAACAGATGCAGACATCAACGACCCGAATATTTGCGAACAACTTTGCCATGAAGTAAACCTGTCATTACAAGCCATGGGGTTTGATGCAGAACAACACAACCTCATCGGTCGCATACCTTCAGCCATGAAAAATATGCCGCTCTGCCAAGGGCGTGAACAACTGCAAGTTGAAGAACATCTAGGACAACGACACATCATTAACCTTAATTTACCACTGCCACACAAAAATAATCTGCATACGCTGAATATAAGGCATGGAAAATGGGCTGCAAAAAATCACGGATCCATACCCAAAGTATGGTGGCGATCCATTGGGCTGGCTATTATGGCAAGCATCGTCTGGTTAAGTATTCTAAGCATAGAAAACTACCAGCTTAGGCAACAGTTGGACGCTATGAACAATGAAATCATCCAAGCCTTTCACCGAGGTTTACCACAGCAAACAGTCATCATTGATGCTATGGCACAGCTTCGCCAAGCTACCCATACGGGTGATGATGCCAGCAACAGTAGCCAACATGTTACAACACAACTGAATATTATCAGTGCTGTATTCAAAAAACACCCTTGGCACATGCAAGAATTGCGTATCAACAACAATGAAGTTGTTATATCGGGTCAGGTTAACAGCTTGGATGCATTAAATGACATCAGCAATGCGCTACAAGAAAAACTTGGGCAAAAAGTCAAAATCACCGATACCGACTTAAAGGGTAATGAAGTTACATTCAGGATGCGCTGGTCATGAATATAAGTATGCAAAACCACATCGATAACCTACGCCTCAAGCTGGAAACCTTATGGGATGAAAAACTTGCACCACGCTATGATGCTTTGGGTGAAAGTGAACAGCGCACTGTAAAAATCGCAGCCGTTATGCTGCCACTTATTATCTTCATTTTTGGTATTGTGTTACCTATTCTTGATACCAATAAAGCACTGCATCATGACATCGCAATACTTAGCCAACAAGTTGCCGAGGCAAACCAGCTCGCCGACATCTTAGCCAGAAAACCGAAACAACAAGGCAGCACAAATAACAATAATATTCTAAGCGATGTAGACAAACTAGCACGTCAAACTGGTGTTCGCTCCTATATGACACGTTTGCGCCCACAGCAAGTCATGGGGGCAGGTCAACGTTTGCAAACACAAATCAAAAATGTGCCTTACCAGAAGCTAACCCGTTTCCTCACAACCTTGGAAAACAATGGCTACAACTTAACAAAACTTAAAATACAAGCAGCAGGCATAGGCATTGTACATATGCAAGCAAGTATTGGGCGATAAGATGAGCCAACAGACACCAGCACCCAACTCCAAACGAAAGTTATTGTTTATATTTACTTTTGCTTTACTCACCTTTTCATTGTTGCGCTGGGATATTTCACCTTGGTTATCCACACAAATCCAGCAGGCTGCCAAGCAAGCAGGTGTAAACTTACAGTATGAAAGCATGGCTGTGTCAGGCTTTGGCATTGTGTTTCAACAGCTGCACATCAGCCAAGCAGATAAACAGTCCATTAAGCTGCAAAAACTAGAGGCTAACCTTGCTTGGAATGCACTACTATCCGGTGAACTCGGTGCAAACATTGAAACACTTTGGCAAACCAACCCCATCTCATTCACTGTTATCCAGCAAGGGGATAGCCTACAAATCAATGATATTGATGCGGTAGTGGACATCAGCCGCATCCCAGCACAGCTCATGAGCCAAATCCCCGCCCGTATATCTGGCGTGATTCAAGCTCAGGGTGACATACGCATCAACCCAAACACTCAGCAACTTGAAGCGGGGAACTTGGACATCACATGGAACCAAGCCAAAGCAGGTTTAACCCAGCCTAAGTTTACTTTGGGTGATTACCACATCAAAATCTACAGTGATGCACAAAAAAACCAGCCTTGGCATTGGGATATTTCAGGTGGCTCAGGCGTTACCCTCAAAGGCAATGGCACATTGTTACCTCAACAACCTGACCCCAAGTGGTGGGGTGTGGATGGGCTGATAAACGTCAAGGTTGACCAAACCAACCCTTCCCTTGCCATGATGATGCAGTCTATGATGGGCACCACAGAAGCCAGCCTGCGTATATCAGGCACGCTGGGTAAACCGCGCACGGAGATTGTTCGCTAATGTCATATCTTGTACTGGCACGAAAATGGAGACCACAACGTTTTGCTGATTTAACAGGGCAAGATGTCATTGTGCGCACCCTAAAAAACGCCTTAACAAGCAACCATTTAGCCCATGCATATTTGATGACAGGTATTCGCGGCGTAGGTAAAACAACCATTTCTCGACTCATGGCAATGGCTGTGAATTGCACCCAAGTTGAAGATGGTGAACCTTGCGGCACTTGTGATTCATGCACATCCATTGCCAAAGGCAACAACCTTGATGTGCAAGAAATGGATGCTGCAAGTCACACGGGTGTGGATGATATTCGTGAAATTTTGGATGGTGTGCGCTATCCACCCGTACACTTAAAAATCAAAGTTTATATTATTGATGAAGCACACATGTTGTCCAAGTCGGCGTTTAATGCCTTATTAAAAACACTGGAAGAACCGCCTGAAAATGTGTTGTTTATTTTGGCAACCACAGAATCAGACAAATTACCTATCACTGTGCGTTCACGCTGCCAACGCTTTGACCTGCGTCGCCTCAATGTCGATGAAATCGCCGATTATTTGGCCTATGTACTTCAAGAAGAAGGTATCAACACCCAGGAAGATGCGCTACAAGTGATTGCCCGCTCGGCAGATGGAAGCGTACGCGATGCACTATCACTTACCGAACGCGTCTTAGCCTTTTCCAGCCAAGACATCACCTTAGAAAGTGTGCAACAATCCCTAGGGCTTATTGGCTCTGAACAAACACAACAACTTGCCCATGCTGTGTTGTCAGGTGATGCCAAACAAGCTGTACAAAGCCTGCGCCAATCACGCGAAGTCGGTGTGTCGCCCTCCCACTTATTAAAGTCACTCTCTGAATTATTGCATGAAATGATGTGCTGCAAGCTTGATGCTTCGCTGATGCCACAAAGCATGAGCAGCGCTGCGCAAACATGGGTTCAGCAACAAGCAGACTGTTGGAGTGAGCAAGCTTTGGATATGCGCTATCAAGTATTGATTCATGGCTTGCGCGATTTACCATTGATTGACGAACAACGTGGTGCTGAAATGATTGTGATGCGTTTGGCTCACCTCAATTTTATATCACCACCAGAAAAGGAAATGTCTGCACAAGATATAGCAGAAAAAAAAACGATTAAAAACGTAGAACCTGTAAAAAAGCGTGAATTTACACAAAAGGTGGCTCTAACTGCTACCCAAGAAACAAAACAAACACCTGCGCCACAACACACAGAGCCAGCAACACAAAATAGTTTAGCAAACAGCAATACCCATCAAGAAACTGAAGTGTCTGCGCCTGTATCACCCCCCAATTCATGGGAAGAAGCCATGCAGCAGTATCACCAAATAAAACCAGGTATTGCTGCCATGTTGGAGCATGTGCTCTGCCAGCGTTTTGATGATGATGTTTTGCTTCTATTGGATGCACATCAGCAAGATGCTATCACCAACCAAGATAGGCAGGGTTTTGAATCGTGGTTAAAACGTAAAGTCATCTGGGGAAAACGTACCAATGAAGATGGTGAAAGTTTACTAGAACAAAAAAAGCGTGAAGCCAATGAATACACACGAAAACTTTGGCAAGATGCCGAAAGTGACCCGCATATTCAGGCGCTTAAAGAAGCATTAAACTGTCGATTGGTCAATGTGCGGCCACCAGAAATGCCAAGCACCGAACAAAATGAGGTTGAACTCCCTACTGAGGACGATTGAAATGAACATTCAAGTAACATTCAAAGAAAAAACATACAATTGTGATAGCAGCAGACCTTTATTATCTACCCTGCTCGAACAAGGTGCTTTTGTACCCTACAGTTGCCAAGGTGGGCTGTGCCAAGCTTGCATGTGTAAAGTAACACAAGGGGAAGTGCCTTCTCAAAGCCAAGAACCCTTGGATAAACATTTGCAAGATCAAGGCTGTTTTCTGCCCTGCATATGCAAACCTAGCGAAGATATAAGTATAGAACTTGCCACCAAAGCCAATGTCAGTTTTGCCGAAAAGAATATTTCTGATTTTGCAAGTTACACCACCATGGTGATTGATAAAACATGGTTAAATGATGATGTATTACGCCTTTGTTTGATGCGCCCTGAGCCGCTGCAATACAAAGCAGGTCAGTTTATCAATCTTATCCAACCTGAAACCAAACTCACGCGAAGTTATTCCCTTGCCTCTTTGCCCTGTGAAAATTTTATGGAACTACACATCAAACGTATGCCCAATGGGCGCATGAGTAATTGGTTGTGTGATGAGCTGCAACATGGTGAAAACATTGAAATATCAGGACCATCTGGCGCATGTTATTACCAACAAGCAAAACCAGAGCAAGACATCATTTTAGCAGGTGTAGGCACAGGGCTTGCGCCTTTGTTTGGCATTCTTCGCGATGCTTTAGAATCCAACCACCAAGGTCAAATCCACCTGTTTCATGCCAGCCTCAGTCAAGAAGGTTTGTATTACCAAGATGAAATCCAAGAAATGGTGGATAGTGTAAAAAACCTAAGCTACATTCCGTGTGTACTTCAAGGGACCCCCCCCACAAATGGCAAACAAGGTGCAATCGACCAAATTATCATTGAAACACTTGGTGACTGCGCAGGCAAACGGGCATATTTATGTGGTGATGATGCAGTAGTGCAAACCATGAAAGATACCTTGCTACAACATGGGCTAAGCGAAAATGATATATTAGCTGATGCCTTCACCGCATCAACATAATACATGGCACAGGGTGGAGCCTCCCATTGAACCCCACATAACACGCCGCTTTCGCGTGTTACGGCAGGGAAAATATCACCGCGTCACCTGACGCCAAGCAGCAAGGATAACCTAAAGACATAAATCATCTCGTGTGGCTTTTAACTTCGCTTTATCATCCACAAAAACAACTGGGGCGTAAGTGCATAAACTACGGCATTCAAAGGTTGTAAAAGGAATACCTTTTTCCTTTAAAACATCCACCAAGTCTTGCCCACCATAAGGTTTACAATTCTGCCCTAAACATACTTCTATCTTTGCCATGCGTTACTTTAACCACAGAGAACACAGAGTCACGCGGAGAAAAAAATTGAGAGGAAGTGTGGCTTTAGCCCCGTCTGACCATAAGCATACCCATCTTCATAGTGGCGAGGCTAAAGCCTCACTTCCCTTGTCGAACAACCATACAGCGCTACAGCTACACATATGGTCTTCACACGCGAATATGCTAAGACTTCTCCTTTCCGCTTCACTACAATCAAAATGACAACAATGAACTTTACAACCCAAGGATAGCTACGAGTATAACGCAGTGATTTCCAACCAATCCCTTATCGCCATTCGTCTATTTTATGCAGCCTACTTTGCTGCCATGGGGCTAATCCTGCCTTATTTCCCAGTCTATCTCACGGATTTAGGCATGAGCACCGTATGGGTAGGCATTTTTGTTGGTGCTTTGGCCGCTGCAAAAGTGATTGCGCCTCCACTTGCAGGTTTGCTTTTGGAATACCGAAATACCAATACGCGTACTTTTTTACTGCTCACATCAGGGCTTGCTACATCTGCATCCGCATTACTCATTCCGCATTGGGACATCAATGTATTACTTACAATCGTGATTGTTTTCGGCTTCTTCTGGGCAGCAATCCTACCACTGACAGACGGTCTATCTTTGGTTGTCTCAGAAATATCTATCATGAGTTATGGGCGGTTACGAGTTTGGGGTTCTGTAGGTTTTGTGATTGCATCTTTTGCAGGTGGGCTTTATTTGGTTGGCAACAGCATCAGCCTGTTTCCTTGGATACTCACAAGTTTGTTGGCACTCACCACGCTTGCAGCCATAGGTTTCCCTGACTTATCCACCATCAGCAAACAAAATAACCAACAGCCAAGCTCACAGCCCAATCCCAAAGCTTTGATGTGGCTTCTTTTTATCGGCTTCTGTATGCAGGCATCGCATGGAGCATATTATGGTTTCTTTAGTTTATACATGATTGATGCGGGTTATTCGGGCGCTGAAATTGGCTTTTTCTGGATATTAGGTGTGCTCGCAGAGATATTATTGATGTGGTACTGGAGTAAATCTATCCAAAAAGCATCGCCTGTTTGGGTGCTTGGTTTATGTCTGCTTCTTGCGTCACTGCGTTGGTTTGGGCTTGCCATCACCACCAATATTGTGGCAATTTTATTACTACAACTCTTGCACGCAGCCAGTTTTGCAGCTTTTCACTTATCTGCGGTAGCTTGGGTGCGTAAGTTTGCTCAACCGCATCGTCAAACATCAGCCCAAGGCTGGTACAGCTCTATCGGTTTTGGTTTAGGTAGCACCCTTGGCATCATGCTTTGCGGTATGATTGTTGAAACACAAGGTTATGCCGCTGCATTTTATGCATGTACTTTTATCGCACTATTGGGTTTACTTGCAGTATGGAAACTCAAACAGGCAAACACAATGACATGAGCCAACATTTACATGTACTTGGCGTATGCGGCACCGCCATGGCTGCCATTACTTCCCTTGCCAAAGCAAAAGGCTGGAAAGTAACCGGTTCAGATGCCAACGTTTACCCACCCATGTCAACCTACCTTGAAGATTTGGGCGTTGAAATTGCCACATTCTCCGAAAGTAACTTACAACCCACCCCTGACCTTTGTTTGATTGGTAATGCCATGAGTCGGGGCAATGTAGAAGTAGAATACATCCTAAATCATGACTTACCCTATATGTCAGGCCCTGAATTTATCGGGCGTTATATTTTACCCCAAAGACATGCTGCCGTGGTCGCAGGCACACATGGTAAAACATCCACATCTTCCCTTTTAGCATGGGTATTGGAAGAGGCAGGAAAACAGCCTGGTTTTATGATTGGTGGTATCCCTGAAAACTTTGGCGAAGGCGCAAGAATTGGTCACTCTTCCCCTTTAAGCCCCTTTGTCCTTGAAGGGGATGAATACGACACAGCCTTCTTCGACAAACGCTCCAAATTCATCCATTATCATGCCAAAACTCTCATTTTAAACAACCTAGAGTTCGACCATGCAGACATCTTCAAAGATTTGAATGCCATCAAGGTCCAATTCAACCATTTGTTGCGCACCATCCCTGAAACGGGAAACATTATCGCCAATACTGATGATGCCAATATCATGGATGTGCTTGAACAAGGTGTATGGACACCTGTCACCACCTTTGCTGAGTTTGGTAGCAGCATCAAAACCGACTGGCAGTGGCAAGCTTTACAAGAAGATGGTTCACATTTTAAACTGTATCATCATGGACAAGCCTGCCTTGAAGCCAAGTGGAATAGCATAGGTAAACATCATATAGCCAATGCCTGTGCCGTGGCAGCTGCCGCAACACATATGGGTGTAAGTTTAACGGACATTCAACAAGCATTTGAAACATTTAAAGGTGTACGCCGTCGTATGAGCAAGGTTGGCGAGGCAAATGGCATCACCATTTATGATGATTTCGCGCATCATCCTACGGCTATCAAAGGCATTGTGGATGCGGTCAAATCAAGTCTGAGCAGCGGTAAACTTTGGGTGGTGCTTGAGCCACGCTCCAACACCATGCGCATGAAAATTCACCAAAACACATTGCCACAGTCACTAATATCCGCAGACCATGTCATCTTCTCACCACCATCCCATCGCAATATACAAGAAAATGATGTGTTGGATGTCAACCAAGTCTGCCAAACGCTAAATACACAACATATTGATGCCCAAGTGCTTAAAACCACAGATAAAATTATCCAACACATCAAAAATCATGCAAAAGCCAATGATATTGTGTTAATTCTATCCAATGGTGGCTTTGAGAACATTCACCAACGTTTGCTCATAAGTCTGCAATAAAGCCTTCGCCTTTATCGGCGATAGAGTAATCAAGCAGGAGAACGCATGAATATCAAACAACTTATGAGCAAGCGTATTAGCACTGTATCGCTTGGTGACACCTTAAAAACAGTGCAAAACAAACTCAAAAATACGGGGTATCACCATCTGCTGGTTGTGGAAGATAAAAAGTTGTGCGGCATTATATCCGATAGAGACTTATTCAAAGCACTTAGCCCTAACCTTGATACCATCAATGAAACATTCAAAGATTTATCCACTTTAGATAAAAAAGTGCATCAAATCATGTCCCGAAAACTTATCACATCAACTTTAGACGCGAACATTTATGATATTATCAGCCTACTGAATCAACATAATATTTCATGTATTCCCATCGTTGATGAGCAACAAGTACCTGTGGGCGTCATCACTACCCGCGATATTCTCAAAGCACTCGATCATCAGCATAAAAATCAGTAACCACCGTTTATCTCAAGTAAAAAAGCAAAGCTTGGCGAAAGCCATAAAGGAGTTTATGTTGCGGCGATGCCTAGGAGCCTGTTGGACTTATGTTAATCTGCCACAAAAAACACTTTTATTATCATGAATAAACCCATACAAAAAAGTGATATGCACTTTGGTGAATTCATTGCTTTGATGGCATTATTAATGTCACTCATGGCGCTTTCTATTGATATTATGTTGCCTGCCATGGCTCAAATTGGGCAAGACTTACAAGTTGCCCACAGCAACGACAATCAACTCATTATTTCACTGCTCTTTTTAGGTTTTAGCATCGGTATGATTTTTTATGGCCCATTATCCGACAGTTTTGGCCGAAAACCTGCTATTTACCTTGGTCTTTCCATTGCCATTGCTGGCTGTATCATTTCCCTTATTTCCGAATCTTATAGCATTATGCTTTTGGGTAGGTTTCTACAAGGTTTAGGGCTTGCTTCTGCACGCATTATCACGGTCGCTTTAGTACGTGACTTATACCATGGTAATGAAATGGGAAAAGTGATGTCATTGATTATGTCGCTGTTTATTCTTGTGCCCATTTTAGCCCCTGCATTAGGGCAAGCTATTCTATTTATCGCACACTGGCGCATGATTTTTGTATTTATTTTAGCCTTAAGTGTTCTAGTACTGGTTTGGTTTGTTATTCGACAAGTTGAAACCATTCATCATGAAGACAAAACCCCTTTCTCGCTGAAAAACATCGGAAAAAACCTATGGCTTATTCTTAAGAACAAAGAAGTCATGGCATACACCGTGATGTCAGGTTTTGTATTTAGCGCATTCTTGGGTTACCTCAATTCCTCCCAACAAATCTTTCAAGAGCAATATCATCTGGGTGTAATGTTTCCTCTCTATTTTGGTGTATTGGCGATTTCTGTTGGCCTCGCATCCTTATTAAATGCCAAGTTGGTGATGAAATATGGTATGCATGATATGTCAAAGTATGCCTTATTCACGATTAGTGCCGTTTCCATCATTTTCTTTTGGTTTAGTAGCAAGTCCAATGGTAACCCAGCCCTTTGGCAGCTTATGGTGTACTTGGCTATCGTATTGTTTTGTTTTGGCATTTTGATGGGTAATTTAAATGGGCTTGCGATGGAACCATTGGGACACATGGCAGGCATTGGTGCATCTTTGGTGGGTGCAGTGTCCACATTTATTGCTGTTCCTTTTGGTGCAATCATAGGGCAAAGTTATGCGCAGTCTGTACTACCTTTGGTTTCAGGTTTTATCACCTTTAGTCTATTATCTTTACTGGTGATGTTTTGGCTTAAACATCAAAAAGATGATATTTAATGCATATTAATCTTGAAAAGATTCACGATTATGTACATGAGCATATGCCGCTGACCAACGCCCTAGGTGCTAAAATCAAAGGTTATGATGGTAAAAAAGTTTCATATCCACACCGCTTGCACCCAACCTTAATCATAGGGACACAGCTTTTGGTGACAGTCTGTCTGCATTGGGTGTGTTATCAGGTTGGGCATTATTGTTTATCAAACTCAAAGAAGAAAATATAAGCTGCCGTTTGGTCATTCAAAAAAGTAGCTTTGACTTTAAGAACCCTATACCTGATGATTTCACAACCATTTGCCATATGCCTGATACACAAACGTGGTGTAAGTTTATAAAAACATTAAAGCGACATGGTAAGGCTCGCATCAACGTAGCATCAGAAGTGATTAGCCCTGAATCAGGCATAGGCGGCACACACCAAGGTGTATATGTAGCCTTAATTTTAGACGACAAAGGATAACACCATGCAACATAGTATTGTTCAAATTCAACAACTACCCCACGGTGAAGGTTTAGAGCTTCCCTTTTATGCTTCGGCACAAGCTGCAGGCGCAGATCTAAGAGCAGCCATTGATGAAGATATTGTGCTCACACCGGGTGAATATAAACTGATTAAAACAGGTTTTGCCATGGCCTTGGCAGATGGCTATGAAGCACAAATTCGTCCACGCTCTGGGCTTGCCTATAAACATGGAATTACCGTGCTTAACTCACCAGGTACGATTGATGCTGATTATCGCGGTGAAGTGGGTGTAATTCTCATTAACCACGGTAAAGAACCTTTTACCATCACCAGAGGTGAACGCATTGCACAAATGGTGATTGCCCAATTTGTGCAAGCTGATTTCCAAGCCGTCACTGAGCTTTCTGAAACCGTACGCGGTGAAGGTGGCTTTGGCAGTTCTGGTCGCAAGTAATGAACCATCCAGTCATTCCCGCGCAGGCGGGAATCCAGTTGTCCGATTTAGACTATGTTATGACATGGATTCCCGCCTGCGCGGGAATGACGGATAAGTAATTAGATGTCTATGCGAATAGCTTTTTTTGGGGGCAGTTTCGACCCGCCACACTTGGGTCATAAAGCTTTGGTGGATAGCGCACTTGCGCAGTTAAACCTTGATAAAATTTGGGTGATTCCTGTGGGTTTACCTGTTCACCGCCAACTTTCAGGCAAAGCAAGCCCAAAACAACGGCTATCATGGCTTTCCACTATTTTTGCTGATGAACCGCGTGTGCGCATTGTTGATTGGGAGGTTAATCATACAAAACCCAGCCCTGCTATTGCCACATTACGCCGCTTTCAAGCTGAAAATCCAAACATCATACCGATATGGCTTATGGGTTTGGATTCCTTTTTAGACATGCCAAACTGGGTAGAATACCCTGAGCATCAAAAGCTATGTAACCTTGCTGTTTTTCAACGAGAAAACATAAAAAAAACCGTAGAAACAATGGGTTGGAAAGGAACATCCACTTTAAATCATAGGCTAGATGCAGGGCATGTTATTTTTATCAACCAAACTTTGCCCGATATTTCCGCCACCCAAATTCGCAACAATCCCAAGCTTCAGCAAAAATATTTGCATCAAGATACCTGCAATGCCATTTTAGCATGTTATGCTTCGGGTGAATTCAACAAAGAGAGAACAACATGAGTGAAGTAAAAACATTGGAACAACTAAATGCAGAGGTGATTGAGGCCATTGAAGATAAAAAGGGGTTGGACATCATTACCCTTAATGTTCAAGGTCGCTGCAATTTTGCCGACCAATTTATCCTAGCCACAGGCAGAACCGACCGCCAACTTAAAGCACTTGCCAATGGTGTGCGTGAAGTTGGGCATAGCAATGGTTTAACAGCGCGTGTCGATGGCATGGAAGCATTGGAATGGTTGGTGGTTGATTTGGGTGATATTATTGTTCATTTATTCCTTCCAGAAGTTCGTGAATCTTTCCAACTTGAACGCCTTTGGAGCACACCAGAGGATGAACAAACAAAAGCATGAAATTAAGGCTATTGGTGGTTGGCAAAGCAGGCAAAGATTTTCGTGATTATGAAGCATCACTAAAAAAACGCCTGCAAAGTGCGCACCAGTTTGAGATTGTTGAACTGCCTGAAAGCAAAGCCAAACAACTCAACCAAATCAAAGCCGATGAAGCCAAACATATCCTTAAAGCTGCACAACAAGGTTTTATACTGTTTGATGAAAAAGGAAAATCATTCACCAGTATGCAATGGGCAGATTTTTTTAAAACACAAGTTGGCAATGCCAGCATTGATTTTGTGATTGGTGGTGCGGCTGGTGTATCCGATGAAGTTCGCCAACAAGCCAAACACACTTGGTGCTTATCCAAATTAACTCTGCCACATCAATTGGCACGAGTATTGGTTATTGAACAGCTCTACCGTGCTTTTTCTATTATCCAAGGGCATCCTTACCACAAAGTATGAAAACTTTATCTGCATTTTTATTGGCATTCATCTTATGCACAGCGGTCAACACCCCTGCCCTTGCTGCCCGTGATGTTAAAAGTGAGCTGCAAAGTATTCAAAAGCAACGTCAATTGGTGAAAAATGCACAGCAAGCTTTAAATAAGGAGCTTGGTAGTGTTGGTAAAAGCCTAAAAAAACTGGATATGGCATTGCTTAAAGCGCGTAAAGCATATTGGCAAGTTCGCGATGACATCAAAGCTGTTGATAAGCGCATTAGCAAATTAGCAAAAAAGAAAAAGAACATTCAAAAAACAATTGAACAACTACAGCGGCAAATGCTCAAAGAAGCCTCCACTGCTTACCAGCATGCAGGCAGCCAATCCATTTGGGTGGATGTGCTTTCAGGCACATCTATTACCGAGATACCCCACCGCCAGTTTTTATTGAAATCAGCCATGTTATCCCAAGAAGAAGACCGCAAGCTTTGGCGCAAAACCATTGAAGAACTCGCTGTGATTGAACAAGAAGAAAAAGCTAATCGCGAGCAACTGCTTACTTTGCAAGACGAACGTAAGCAAGCAGAAGAGGATTTGGTCAACAAGCTTCATGCAAAGAAAAAAGCTGCCCAGCAATTACGCGCTGACATCAAGAAAAAGAAAGCACAAGACCGACGTTTGGCAAAACAAGAAAAAGCATTACAACGCTTACTTAACGGCTTGGGTGACACACTTCTTGCCAGTGACAAACAAGGAAAAACAACCTCAATCCGCAGACAAAAAGGTAAACTTGCTTGGCCGCTTCAAGGTCGCGTACTTATCGGCTTCAAACAAAAAACCAGCACTGGTGTGCGTCTTTCAGGCGTACACATCGCACCCAAACACCGCTCCCCACAAGGTCGGTTGGTACATGCTCTCGGTGAAGGGCAAGTGCGCTATGCCGATTGGTTCGGTGGGTACGGACTGATGATGATTGTTGATTATGGGCATGGTATTATGGCAGTGTATGCACACAATGATGCGCTGTACAAACAACTGGGCGACTGGGTAGAAAAAGGCGAGGTTCTCGCTGAGGCAGGTAGTACTGGTTGGATTGAAGATGTACGTTTATACTTTGAGATTCGAGACAAAGGGCGACCTGTTAATCCTGCAAAATGGTGTAAGAAATAACCCATACATGAGGCAAAAAACATGAATTTAAACAAAACACGTTGGATCATTTCCTTAAGCACATGTGCTGTGATTGCAGCAGCATGGGTAACTTGGCAGCCCAATACATCCATTACCCAAGCCAATGCTGCTACAGACTATGCGGAAATGAAAAAGTTTTCCGATGTCATGAATGCTGTTCGCCGCTATTATGTAAAAGAAACCACGGACAAAGAACTTTTTGAGGGTGCTCTCAAAGGCATGCTCTCTAACCTTGACCCACACTCCACCTATATGGACAAAGAAATGTTCAGTAAAATGATGGAAGACACCAGTGGCGAATTTGGTGGTTTAGGCATTGAAATTGCCACAGCCGAAGGTGGTATCAAAATCGTATCACCCATTGAAGACACCCCCGCAGATAAGGCAGGCATTAAATCTGGCGACCTCATTATTAAAATTGGCGATGTATTAGCGCGTGACATTACATTACCCGAATCCGTTAAACTTATGCGTGGGAAACCAGGTACTAGCATTACACTTACCATTTTCCGTGAAGATGAAATGCGTACTTTTGATGTAAAAATAAAACGCGATAAAATCCAAGTCAAATCCGTCAAAAGTGATATTTTAGCGCCTGGTTATGCGTATTTACGTATCACACAGTTTCAAGAGCATACAGCTGAGCAATTGCAAAAACAATTCGATGCCTTGCGTAAACAATCGGACAATAAAATCTTTGGTGCAGTGCTAGACTTGCGCAATAATCCTGGTGGTTTGCTGGATCAAGCTGTTGAAGTGAGTGATTTATTCCTTAATTCTGGTGGCATCGTGAGCACCAAATCACGCGTTGGAAACAATATGGACTTTAAAGCAGAGAAAGGTGATATTTTAAATGGTGCACCATTGATTGTTTTGATTAACGGTGGTTCTGCCTCAGCATCTGAAATCGTCTCAGGTGCACTCCAAGATAACAAACGCGCTGTACTCATGGGCACACGCAGCTTTGGTAAAGGCTCTGTTCAGCGCATCATTCCATTATCGGATGGCTCTGCCTTTAAATTAACCACTTCTTTATATTACACACCCAGCGGACGTTCTATTCAAGCTACAGGCATAGACCCTGATGTAGAAGTTAAAGCTGTACGTTTAAAAATCGAAGATGACGGAAGCAACCGACCTTCCCGTGTTTTTGAAGCCAATATGAAAGGACACCTTGCCAATGGTAATGGTAAAACCAAAACCAAAAAAGAAGAAGAAGCAGTACCTGGCCACCCGAGTGAACAAATGGTTGAACGTTTGACCAAAGATGTACAATTACAACGCGCTGTAGACTTACTTCAAGGGTTACACGTACTCCTAAAGACTTCTTAAACAACACTTGAAGAAAAAAACTAAAAAAAAGAAACAACAGCAGGCATTTTGGTTTAAAATCTTACTCACTATCCTACTTATACTTATTGTATTATTGGTATGGGTAGCTAGTGAGAAAAAGGTTGCATCCAACATCTCACAAATACTTGTTTCTGAGAGTCCAAGTCATACTGAGCCCGATATAGCACAAGTTATCGCACCACTACTTGATGACACATATGTGCTTACCTTTGAAGATGAACTTCCAGACCCTGTCTTCAAGAGTTCTACGAAACAAGTAAGCGTTCACCCTGCCGAAAACAGACATGTATTAAGTCTTATTATTGATGATGTTGGTTATGATTTACATGCCCTAGAACGTTTAATTGCGCTTCCTTACACCATTACGGTATCTATTCTGCCCGATTCCCCTCATGCGAAAGAAGCAGCCATGATGGCGCACCAACACGGCATACAAGTCATGCTGCATATGCCCATGCAAACTGCCAACCCTAAATATCAACAAAAGATGGAAAAGTTTTACTTACATCAAGATATGGATAAACAAAGCTTTACCACGGTGTTTGAGCAAGCCTTAGCGAAAGTGCCTTATGTTGAAGGTGTAAATAACCATATGGGATCACTGCTCACATCCAACCCAAAATCCATGCAATGGCTTATGGAATTATGTAAAAAGCATGGTTTATTTTTTATCGATTCCCGAACATCTTCCTCGTCCGTGGCTGCTGAAGTTGCGCAGCAATCAGGTATTCTTTGGAATACACGGGATGTATTCTTAGACCACGCCGTAACGCCTGTATCTCTGCAACATGCTTGGAACTCCATGCTTTCATGTGTCAAACGCAAGGATAGCTGCATCATGCTTGCGCACCCGCATCAAGAAACTTTAAATTTTTTAAAAAAACACGCGCAAGGTATCAGCTTACAAGCATTTGTTAGTATCTCTGAAGCACTGAAGCAGGATTAAAACATGACTTCTTGTAAACGCTGGAAATCATAAGGTTTCTGCACAACACCTGCCAAGCGAATACCCTTGAATTGTTTATAAATATCTTCTTCTGCATAACCACTGGCAATAATAATCTTCAAGTCTGGCGTTAGTTTTAATAGCTCTGTCGCACATACCTTGCCACCCATTTCAGGCATAGTCATATCCAGCAATACCACATGAATCTCATCCTTCTTAGCTTGATAGATTTCCAATGCCTGTTTGCCATTTTCTGCCAAATAGGTTTCATAACCCAAATCTTCTAACATGGCTTGCGCTGTCTCTAAGAGCATTAACTCATCATCAACAATCAGCACCTTTCCTCGTTTTTCTGCATGTGATAACTGCGGCATAGTGTCCCCTTCAGTTTCCATTTTTTTTCCATGCTGGCTGATGGGGAAAAAGACTCTAAATGTTGTTCCCTGATTCAATTCGGATTCTAAAGTAATAAGCCCGCCATGCCCTTGTACAGTACCTAACATGGCACTCATACCCAAACCCCGACCTGTAAACTTAGTGGTGAAAAAAGGTTCAAAAATTCGCTGTTGCGTTGCTTCATCCATACCACAACCTTCATCACTCACTTCAAGGCAAACATATGTCCCCTGTTTCACTTCGGCCATACACTGAACTATGCCTGCTACTTGCTTATCCCCAGCAGCTAAATCTATACAATATGTACGCAAACGAATTGTCCCACCATGTTCACGCATCGCTTCATTTGCATTGGTAATCATATTCATGACCAACTGTTGAACCTGTGCAATATCACCATCAAAATACGGAAGATGCGGCTGAAGTTTATAATCCACGGATACATTCTTTAATAAACTAACTTCTAATAAAACTGACATATCATGCACCAGTTTCGAAAGCTCCAGCGGTTTCATATTTAGCGTACCCTTACCCGCGTAGGTTAACATCTGCTTGCACAAGGAAGCAGCTTTTTTACTTGTTTCTTCAATGCGACGCATAAAAATAAACTCTCTGGAGTCTTGGGGTAAACTTTTACGTATTAATGATGCATTGCCTAAAATGACCGCCAGAAGGTTATTAAAATCATGCGCAATACCACCTGACAATACCCCTAAAGATTCTAGATGTTGGGCTTCCAAAGCTTTTTTCTGAACCTCTGCACGCTCAATCTCTGCCTCAACACGCTTGGTCACATCCAAACTAAAACCAACAAGCCCCTGATAAATATCATCTTCAAATAATGGAACTTTAATCACTTCACAAACCATCGATGTGCCATCAGCCGCAGTATAAAATTCACTGGAGCGGTATATACTCCCACTGCTTTTACAAATTTCATCGGATGCTTTGCGTGCACTTGCTTCTTCGCTGGCAACCAATGTGTAATCATCATCAGCTTGCAATAATGCTTTTTTATCCACACCAATCATCTCAGCATAAGCATCATTTACAAATTGTAATTGACCAGCTTGATCTCGCATCCAAATACCTGCTGGCGCTGAAGATAAAATAACATCCAACATGCGATGTTGTTGTTTGATATCCCTAATCATTTGGTTTTGATCGGTAATATCCAAGGCAATGGTTAATGTTACGGGCTCTCCATCTATCATAAGCCGCGTACGATTTGCCAACATTTCATGCTGTTTACGCTGACCTTCTGGTGTTATATAACGCACGGGCATAGCCCAAACACTTTTACCCGTTCGCGTAATATCCTCAACTTGTGTTAACACACTTTCACAGTCGTCAGGGTGTAAAAAGTCTGTGATTGGTCTGCCAACCACATCGTGAAGTGACTTATTCCCAATAAGGCGCAATGTGAATGGGTTCAGATATTGAATCACCCCTTGTTTATAAATCACAACACCAACAGGGATATGTTTTAGCACTTGCCAAAAACGCAACTCACTTTCAGCAAGTGAATTTTCACTATGCTGTAGCCTTGTATTCAACTGCCAAAGTTGATACAAAAGGAAACCTATAACCACTAGCAATATGGATAACGCAAACTCGTCTATAAAACCGACAACATTTTGGCTAAATCCGCCATCAACAAACTTCGTTTCACCTTTACCTAACCCCTGCTTATCTAGATCATGAGCCCTTGATATATAAGGCATTGCAAACGTAGCCCACAAAAGTATGAGACTACGAAACAAAGAGTGCTTAAACTTAGCATTCATCATATTAGATCATTAGCAAAGACGGCTCCAAATCTTTAGGCGTTTCAATCTGCATCATATCACAGACTGTTGCTGCCAAATTTGCGAGCCCAACGTCCTGCTGTGCTACTTCACTTAACTGGTATTTACCACCAGCTTTAAACAATATACATGGTACGGGGTTCACCGAATGTTTGGTACATGGTTCATCGCCACTGGCTTTATGTGTTACCATTTCTTCAGCATTACCATGGTCTGCAGTAATAATGGCATTACCACCATGTTTTTCTAACGCATCAACGATTAATCCTACCGCTTTATCCACAGCTTCCACCGCTTGAATCGCAGGCGCTAATTTACCACAATGCCCCACCATATCGGCATTAGCAAAGTTGATGAGCCCAAAACCATATTCACCTGTTTCAATAAGCTCAACAGCCTTAGCCGCAATCTCAGGCGCTTTCATTTCTGGTTTATCAGCAAATGAGACACCTTTATCCGAATCAATCAAAATATATTCTTCTAGGCTATCATCCAATGGTTTACGGTACCCCCCATTAAAGAAGAACGTGACATGCGGGAATTTCTGGGTTTCAGTGAGGCGGAACTGTTTAATCTTTTTATCCACCAAATATCTACCCAGCGGATAATCCACTTTGGTGGGGCCCATCAGTTGTAATTCAGGCATATTTCTATCTTCATCAAATACCATCATACCTGCATACACCACATCAGGTGTTTTAATACGGTCAAAACCTTGAAAGTCTTCCATCACAAAAGCTTCGGTAATTTCGATGGCTCTATCACCACGGAAATTCATCATCAATACCGCATCACCATGTTCAATCACAGCTTTGGGTTTACCCAAATCATCATCAATAATAATAAAGCTATCCATATCTTGATCAATAAGATTGGGGTTGGTCGCACGCAATGCTGTGATGCCTTCAATGACTGAGCCAAACTCATGCTCTGCTTCACCCAATACCATGGCATCCCAACCACGTTTAACTTTGCTCCAATCTTGGTCTCTATCCATAATGGCATGTTCACGACCTGATGCAGAAGCAAAAGCATAGTCCCTATCACCTTTGGCATTGATTTCAGTGAACAGCTCTTCTAACTGCAACACATAATCTTGTGCCGATTGAATACCCACATCGCGCCCATCCAATGAGGCATGAACATATAAACGCTCAACATCTTGCGCATCAGCATAATTAATCACTGCCTTAAAGTGGTCGATATGGGAATGAATATTACCATCGGACAATAAACCAAGCAGATGAATTGCCCCACCATCTTTACCCACTTTAATCACTTTCGCCAAAGCCTTGGAATCATAAAAAGAACCATCAGCAATAGCATTATTGATGCGTGTTGGTCCCTGGTCGAGAATTTTTCCCGCGCCCATGGTCAAATGCCCCACTTCCGAACCACCCATGTCTTTCATGGATGGTAAACCAACAAACTTACCATGCGTATTGATTTCAGTGTAAGCACATGTGCTTTGTAATCGGTCAAAGTTGGGCGTATTTGCCAAGGCAATCGCATCATCATCGCGCCCAGAACCCACGCCCCAACCATCCATAATAATCAATAATGTTGTGTTATGTTTATTTGTCATAAATCTAAATCCAATTCTTCCCAAATATCATCAATATGTTGTTTCACTTCATCCGTCATGGTGATGGTTCGACCCCATTCGCGGTCGGTTTCACCTTGCCATTTATTGGTGGCATCAATGCCCACCTTTGAGCCCAACCCTGCAACAGGTGAGGCAAAGTCCAAATAATCAATCGGCGTATGTTCTGCCATGGTAAAATCACGCACGGGGTCGCAACGGGTGGTGATTGCCCAAATCACTTCTTTCCAATCGCGACAATCAATATCCTCATCCACCACCACGATAAATTTGGTGTACATAAATTGCCTCAAATACGACCACACCCCAAACATAATACGCTTGGCATGACCTGCATATTGTTTCTTAATCGACACCACCGCCATGCGGTATGAACAACCTTCCATAGGCAGGTAAAAATCAATAATTTCAGGGAACTGTTTGCGCAAAATGGGCACAAACACTTCATTAAAAGCCAAACCAAGCACAGCAGGTTCATCAGGCGGTTTACCCGTATGCGTAGAATGATAAATCGCATCCTTACGTTTACTTATTTTTTCTACGGTAAACACAGGAAACATCTCGGTTTCATTGTAATAACCCGTATGGTCACCGTATGGACCTTCTTCAGCATATTCATCAAAGGAAATAAAACCTTCCAGTACAATCTCTGCTGAGGTTGGCACTTGCAAGTCCACCACCGAGCAAGGAGTTAATCGTGTTTTCTCGTTGCGTAATAACCCTGCAAACTGGTATTCAGAAAGCGTATCTGGAATGGGTGTTACGGCGGCTAAAATAGTGGCTGGATCTGCACCAATCACCACAGCACATGGAAAGGGCTCACGTTTTTCTGTTTTGCTAGCCTCTTGATGATCAATCGCACCACCACGATGTTTCAGCCAGCGCATGATAAGTTTGTTTTTGGCAATTTTTTGCTGTCTATAAATGCCCAAGTTTTGTCTGTCTTTATGTGGTCCTTTGGTAACCACCAAACCCCAAGTAAGCAAAGGTGCCGCATCTTCTGGCCAGCAGGTTTGAATAGGTAGTGTATCAAGGTCAACCGCATCACCTTCAACCACCACTTCCTGCCAAGGTGCTTTACTGACAATTTTTGGTGACATATGCAGAACTTTTTTAAACACAGGAAGTTTTTCCCATGCATCTTTAAACCCTTTGGGCGGTTCAGGCTCTTTTAAAAAAGCCAACAACTCACCAATTTCACGCAACTCACTTGCCGACTCTCGTCCCATACCCAAAGCAATACGTGTATCTTTGCCAAATAAATTAGTCAACACTGGCATATCATGGCCTTTCACATTCTCAAACAACAATGCAGGACCACCAGCTTCTAAAACACGCTGAGAAATCTCCGTCATTTCCAATTCAGTACTGATTTCTGTTTGAATGCGTTTAAGTTCACCGCGTTTTTCTAAGTCGGCAATAAAATCACGCATATCCTTATAACTCATGAAATAAAATCACCCTTCAATTTCAAAAATCGTATCTAGTTTTGCCAACTCAAACACATCACGCACCGTTTCACTCAAACCCGCCAGCACAAAACGCCCCCCTGATGTTTTGCTCCATTGTAAACCTTCCACCAATGTAGCAATACCTGATGAATCCATAAATTTTACATCGTTGAGAATCACACGAACAACTTCGAGGTTACTGGCAAACAAAGGCTGCAATGCATTGCGTAATTCTGGTGATGTTTGAATGGTCACATCACCTTTGACGCTAACTGTTGCTTCTTTTTCCACATGTTCTGTTTCAATATGAAGACTCATACTTCTTTATCCTTTGTTTCTGAAATATTAAAAACCAAACGCCACAGGTTGCCATCTTCGAGCGGGATATGCTCAAACGTTTCCGTGATAGCATAAATCAAATGCATACCTAAACCACCAGCTACAGGGTTTTCTTTTAAAGTTTCTGGGCAAACACCTTTACACGTTGTAACATCGTCAATGGTTGGTGCAAAATCTCGCAACTTAATTTCCAGCTGACACGGAGAACCTTTCACCCCAGTCCACCGAGCTGAACACTCAATATCACCACCCTTATTAACATAACCATGTGCATGAATATTGGCAAACAACTCATCCAATGCTAAAGCAATCCGGTTGATTTGAATATCACTTAAACAAACCCCTTCGCAAGCTTGCTCAGCCAAACCTTGTAATGCCTGCAAACCTTCTTTGCAGCCACTCAAATGAAGTTTAAACTTAGATTCTTTAACGTTCAGTTCAACCACTCCTCATTTTTTATACAAAGCAAGCTTAGCATCTATTATCTAAGATGTTAAAATATAATCTACTATTTCATCTTCAGGCACATCAACTTCAGAAATCGACAAACCAGACATCGAGTGCCCCGCCTTATTCACCGACCTTGCATCCCCACTGTTCAACGGATGCCACTGAGGCAAAGGTTTACCTTCAAATGTTAAGCGATAAGCACATGTTTCAGGCAACCACAACATTTCTATATCGGTAAGTTTACGAATATCCAAACATTCAGGAACTTGCGAAAACCTTTCTTTATATTGTGTGCAGCGGCATGTGCTCGCTTCAAAAAGCTTGCAGGCAACATTCGTTCTTAGAATCTCGCCTGTATCTTCATCTTCAAACTTATGCATACAACACTTGCCACAGCCATCGCACAAAGCTTCCCAATCCGCCTCATTGATATGCTCATGCCAAGTGGTTTGCACTGACGTTGACATATCTTAACTACGCGCTGTAACTTCCAACAAGTGGTAACCAAATTGAGTTTGCACAGGGCCTTCAATAGTTCCAATGTCTGCAGAGAATACCACTTTATCAAATTCAGGAACCATTTGACCTGGGCCAAACTCACCCAAATCGCCACCTTGTGCTTTGGATGGGCATGATGAATATTTCTTAGCTGCTTCACCAAAATCCAAACCTGCTTCAATTTCCGCTTTAACTTCTAAACATTTTTCTTCTGTACTCACCAAAAGGTGACGTGCTGATGCTTTTGCCATGATAAACTCCTTAGTTATAATTTTGGCAACAATACTGCTTTTTGCTGCCTATCGCCACATCGTTTATGCTAGCGGTCATGAACACTCTATCAGGACAAGGCATAATAGTTGTGGGCAACGGTTTGGCTGGCTGCCTATTGGCGTGGACATTATTGCAGCAAGGTAAAAAGGTGCATATTTTCGCAGGCGACAAAGCCTGCGCTTCACGGGTTGCCGCAGGGCTTATTAACCCTGTGACAGGGCAACGCTTCGTTTTAGCAGAGCAAACTCCCGAAATGCTAAACTTTGCACATCAGTTTTACCACCACATCGAAAACACCCTTAATGTTTCATTCTTCCATACAAAAACCATGTTTCGACTCTTTAATTCACAAAAAGAGCAAGAAAACTGTAAAAATCGCCTGAAAAACAATAAATATAAGGACTATCTCAAAGAACAGAGCATAACCACAAACCTCAAACAAGAACATGGTAGCATTGTGCAAACACATACAGCTTGGTTGGATACAAACACCTTACTGGATGCCTTACATACTTATTTTAAACAGCAAAACATCATCACCTACCGCAACGTTGAAACTACTCATTCTGAACAAACAGCTATCTACTGCGAAGGGTATCACATGATGTCCAATCCATTGTTTTCATGGCTACCTCTACAACCTGCCCATGGTGAAATCATCACCTGTAATACAGAAAACATACTGCCAGACGCCATCATCAACAAAAGCAAATGGCTATTGCCTATGAATAAAAAAACTTGCCGTATTGGTGCAACTTTTGATACAAAAATAACCACCCCCACCCAACTCGAAACATCCAAACAGCAACTTCTGGCATTTGCCAATGGCCTTTTTCATGCATCCTACAATTTCAAAGTTACCCAACATCAAGCAGGCATACGCCCCACCACCTTAGACAAACAACCCTTCATTGGCTTTCACCCCAAACAAAAAAACACTGCTATATTTAATGGTTTTGGCTCTCGAGGCAGCCTACTCATCCCTTGGTATAGCCACCTCTTTACCCAATCACTCTTAACACACGACCCTATCCCTGCAAAAGTGGATATCAGCCGGTATTCCAATCTGCTTAACCAGTGATAATTACCACTAGGATTAGCAACACCTCCACTGTAAGCTTCACGCATTAACATTTACTTGGATACAAAGACATTAAGGAACGAACTCTCACATGACAGAGCGTCAGCAAACATCGCGAAAAAAACTCAAAGGATTTTGTGCTTCGCATCCCAACCCCCTGTTTCTCACCGAAAACTTACGCGTCACTTCTTACAATCAAGGCATGAAATCCTTACTATTTATACCGGCGCGGATAATCTATCAAATTCCGGCTCATAAACACCCAGAGGAAATGCAAGGTTTGATTAATAAATTTAGGTGCGATGTTATTTCTTCGCATGAAACACCCATCATAAGTGAAAACTACACCCCTCTTGCTAAAACGCTAAGCGTACTCAAATACAATATGCGTAAGGTTCATTTGCATGAAGGTGCTATGCTCTTGAAAAAAGGGGATTATGCTGACTATGTTTACCTAATCCTAAAGGGGGATCTTGTAGTCAGCAGCAGCAAGAGCAATAATCTATCGTTACTTTATCATTTACATGCTGGAAGCCTACTCGGTAAAGTCGCGCTCAACAAATTAATGGATGTATACTATCGCTTCCGCGAACGTATCCGAGACAAAACAGCAAGTTTTTCCACACAAGCAACTCGCATCATGAGTTTACAAGAAACATCATCATTAAAAACATGAGACTCACAGACATTGCACAAGCTTGGCTAGCAACCAACATCCATGAAGGTGACAACGTTATTGATGCGACACTAGGCAACGGTTTTGACACTTTATTCTTAGCAAAGCAGGTCGGCAAAACGGGGCATGTATTTGGCTTTGATGTGCAACAACAAGCACTCACAGCTACAAAAACATTATTGGAGCATCAGCCCTGCCAACAAAGTTTTTTTCTGGCCGGTCACGAAACCATGCACCAGCATATCCCTGAAGAAGTGCATGGTCATATTCAAGCCATTATGTTTAATCTTGGTTGGCTGCCACATGGTGACAAAAGTATTATCACGCATGCTGATACCACTCTTATTGCACTGCAACACAGCTTGCAACTGTTAGCACCCCTTGGCTGCTTAAGTATCATGCTTTACCCAGGGCATCATGGTGGTGACCTAGAAGCGACGCAAATAATTACCTGGCTACAACACAAACATACACACACCAACAATTTCAAACTCGAACAAATTTGTGTGCCACATAGCCCTAAAGCACCTATTTTGCTTCAAATTCAGAAAGAAAACATCTAAGCTTTAATCCATATTGAAAGCAGGAAGGTGTTCATGCGTTTTTTCTCATACGTTTGTCTTAGCATTTGCTTATCCTTTATAGGGTATACTTCTGCCTATGCTCAAAACACAACCGAGCAAACCGTATCTTCCTTTTTTCAATCACTAAACCCAATTGCAACAGGTGTTATTTCAACTCATGCACCAACACGCTCTCTGACCCCTATGCTTATGCTTGCGCAAAACAATTGGAACCAACTTAGCCCTGAAACACAAGCTTTGGTAAATCCTTGGCTACTACGCCCAGACAATGGCATTGGTAGTCCGCCATCTGGTGTAAACTTTTATACTGACACGCAAATCCCAAATCTTTCAACCCTATCAACCACGCATTTTTTATTTCATTATTTGGATGACACGGCATATCCCAATGATGCCAACCGAGCCAACGCAGCATTTGTTGCCCAACTTGCCATCGAAGCTGAAACGGTCTGGACACAAGAAACTACTACCATGGGTTACACTGCCCCACCCTCTGATGGAACTTTAGGTGGTGATGGGAAGTATGATATTTACCTTTTAGATATAGGTGCTGTTGGCATCTATGGTTATGTCACAGGCGACCCTCAAGTGCGTACAGGTTCACCATACCCGAACAGCGTTTTTACACACATGGTATTGGACAATGATTTTTCAACCAGTCAATTTTCTTACCCCAACTCACTTACCCCTGCACAAGTCACACTTGCCCATGAGTTCTTCCATAGCATACAAATGGGTTATGATGGTACCGAATTCCCTGCCGTATTAGAGTCTCTAAGCACATGGATGGAAGACAAGGTATACCCGAACATCAAAGATAATTTGCAATATATTGGTGAAGTTTATACAGACAGTGATGGCAATAGCCAATTTACGCTTGGTGAAAGTTTCATTGATAGAAATGGCAATGGTTTACGAGAGTCTGGCAGCCAAGATTACCCCGAACTTCCCCTTGATTCCTTTGGTCTCACCGCAACAGGGCTTGAACAATATGGAAGGTTTGTTTGGATACGTTATTTATCAGATAAACATGGTGATATACTCATCAAAAACATTCTCACAGCAATGGGACAAACATCGGGGAACAATACCTATACCGCCATAGATACATCGCTAAAAAACATAGGTTCATCCCTTTCTATCGCGTTTCATGAGTTTGGCATTTGGAATATTGATATAACCCAATACCAAAATGGTGCCGACTACCCTATTGCTTGGGGTGACAATTTATTTCAAGGTGGTGCCAATATCAGCAGCAATGCTTCTATTGCGCTTCAACCCTTCTCTGGCAAACAAAAACATTTGTCCACCGTATATGAACTGATTCAAAACCCTGTAGGCACTTATACATTTACCACAACAGGCACAGCAAAACTTAGTGTGCTTAGCCAAAATACAGCTGGCGGAGCTTACTCACTCACCCCCATTCCTTTAAACGCAGGGCAAGCTGTATGGACACCCCCCACAGGGTTATCCAAAATTACGTTTGTGATTTCAAATACTTCAGCAACCAATGATAATATGACATGGCAATTAACAGATGGTGTAACCCCAGCATTGCCCGTGCTGAGTAGCACTAACCCACCCATTGCCTCAAACAGCGGTGGCAGCAGTGGCGGATGCCTAACCTCAACAACAAACAATATATACATTATGGTTATGGCTCTTATTCTTACCCGCCTTACTGCTTATCAAACAAAAAAACATCCGCAAAACACTTGTCTTTGCCAACAAGGATCAATAAATGTCTAACAAGGACAATATACCTGAACAAGGTCAAAAGATTCGTTATGGTAAATTGATTCGCCATATTTCCCTACGGCAGAATATTGTGAGTTTCAATGATTTTGCAAAAAAACAACAAGCCTTTAAGAAAAAAAACAATAAGAAAAACTGCGTGTCCTTACGCGGCATTGATATATACCGTTTACTTGCGCCTTACATCAGCAGTCGTTTCCTTGAACAAGCCAAAGCTGTTATCCCCTTGGCAGTCTATTTAATACTGTTCCAAATTCTCGTGCTTAACCAAGCCGTGAGTGCCCCTGTGATGATTGCTTCAGGTTTGCTCGCCGTCATCATTGGTTTAATGTTATTTATGGAGGGGTTGAACAAAGGTTTAATGCCTTTTGGTGAAGTTATTGGGCAAAACCTACCTGCCAAAGTGTCGCTACCCATTGTACTCATGATTGCCTTTATGCTCGGTATCGGTGTTACATTTGCCGAACCTGCAATTGGTGCACTGCAAGCTGCAGGCAGTATTCTCAAAGTACAAAACGCACCCTATTTGTACACCATGCTCAATGAATGGAGCGGCACATTGGTGCTTATTGTAGGTTTGGGTGTAGGTTTTGCCGTTGTTCTTGGCACATTGCGTTTATTGTACGGTTGGAGCCTTAAACCATTTATTTATGGCTCATTAACACCCGCCTTATTGCTGACTATATGGTTGATGCAAGATGATGAACTCGCCAAAGTGCTCGGTTTGGCTTGGGATTGCGGCGCTGTTACCACAGGCCCCGTTACTGTACCCTTGGTCTTAGCCCTTGGTATTGGCATTGCTTCAACTGCTGGTCGCGGCAATAGTGCCTTATCAGGTTTTGGTATTGTTACACTTGCATCCTTATTCCCTATTATTGGTGTCATGTTGCTCACTATTTTTGTAGCTTCAACCACCACCCCCGAAGCCATTATCGATGCTGCATTACATAGCACACACATTGCATCTACAACGATACCTGCTTGGTACCAAACAAGCCCTAGCACAGAAATCTTATCAGGCTTACAAGCCATTGTACCATTGGTTGTATTCTTAATGTTGGTTCTGCGTTTGGTATTGCGTGAAAAGTTACCAACACCCGGTATTATTATTTATGGTATTATCTTATGTGTATTGGGTATGATTATATTTAGCATTGGGCTTCGCTTTGGTTTATCATTGCTTGGCGAACAAGCCGGCGCACTCTTATCATCTGCATTTGCAGTGATTGAAAGCGTGAAAGAATCACCCATCTATACATGGACAATTGGTTTTACCATTGCTTTAATCTTTGCTTGGTTGCTTGGTTTTGGTGCTACCGTGGCTGAGCCTGCGCTGAATGCATTGGGCAATACCGTAGAAACATTAACCAATGGTGCATTTGAGAAAAAACTACTCATTTATGCTGTTGCTTTTGGTGTAGCTTGTGGCATTGCACTCGGTGTGGTTAAAATTGTTTTGGGTTTACCTTTATCATGGTTTTTAATCCCTTTATATAGCTTAGCATTGGTGCTCACTTGGTTTTCCACCGAGGAATTTGTGAATGTTGCATGGGATAGTGCAGGTGTAACCACTGGCCCTGTCACCGTGCCTTTGGTGTTGGCCATGGGTTTAGGATTAGGTAATGCTGTGGATGCAATTGAAGGTTTTGGTATCTTATCCTTGGCTTCTATTGGTCCTATTTTAACTGTGCTCATGACAGGTTTATGGGTACAGTACCAAATTTATAGAAAACACCTTAAAAATGAGCGCCAGATTGAAGGAGACCTTGCATGAGTATTCAACATATTAATGTCTTAACCGATGTATTCCTTATTACCTGTATTGTACAACGTGGTCGTGCAAAAGCCGTGCTCAAAGCTGCCCAAGATGCAGGCGCTCAAGGTGCTACCATTCATTATGGGCATGGTTTTGGGGTGCAAGAGTTGCTTGGCGTACTCTCTGTAGCAATTAACACTGAAAAAGAAATTATTAATATTCTTGTACCCAGTGACTTGCGCGACATGATTTTTGAAAAAATGTCCATTGCAGGTCACATGGATACTCCTGGTATGGGTATGATTTATTCCACCCGTGTTGAAAAAGCCGCAACATATATCCCACAGCATATTTTGGATGCTATTGCCGAAAGTGAGGCTGCAAAAAAACATGCGTAAACTCATTACCTGTATTGCCTCCGAAGACAAAGCCAAAGAGGCCATTGAAGGCGTGGCTAAAACCTTTGGCATACAAGCCATGGTAAACCACTTTGCCCGTGGTTTTGGACGAAGCTCCCCCTTAGGCACACAAAAACTTGGTCAACAAACAGAAAAAGTTATCATTAGTGTAATCGTAGACAAAAAACAAGTAGATGAAATCTTTGCCTATATCTTTCATGCCGCTGGTTTGGATCAGCCGCATGGTGGTATTATTTATGTGACAGCTGTACAACAAGCTGTAATCAGCCCATTGGCAGAAATCCAAGAAGATCATGCCAATGCGTAACACTCACTTGCAAGCCTATGCACCACAAATCAGCATTACCCAATATCTGAAACATCTATGGGTGCTGCCCGTATTGTTGCTTGCCATGCAAGCCATCATTCGTTTGACCAGCAACCCCGTACTCACAACCATTTCACCTTGGTTATCCATGATTGCGCCTATTATTTTTATAATCACCTTTACCATCGCTGCATTCTGGGTTCACCAGCCCATTCGCTACGCATTAAAAACACATAAACACTTAGCGCTTGAACAAGCCATGGCGAGTTTACCTATGCGTGCCATCAAAGCTTTTGGTTTGGCATCTTTAATTTATATTATCTACTTACTCGCTGTTATTGCTATTTCCTCTTCGTTCTCTGAGCAACCACTTACGCCGCGTATGATGGTTGCCTTGTATCTAAGCATCACTTTTGGTTTGGGTATACTCACCCCCACCATTGCTGTGACACTAACCATGGCATGGATGGCAAAATCACGTAAGCGATTATCCAACCAAAACCTTTTTATTGGTAACCTTGAGCATTTTTCTACCTACCCTTGGATTATTCGCTCATCCAACCGACCTTGGCTTATTTTTGCGATTACCAGTTTAATTCCAGTCAGTATCTTGGGTGTATTTACTTGGTTGATGTTAGGCACAACAGATGAAACAGAACAACACTTTATCTTGATGCAAGCCATTGTTCTTTTTTGTCATTTGATTCTTGGTGGCACAGCCTTGGTATGGGTAACCAGCCGCACTATCTACCGCATTACACGTGAACTGGTATCAGGACTCAACTTCTTACGCCAAGGTAAATTTGATGGGCATGTTGCCATCATGATGGATGATGATATGGGCGACTTGGCACGTGGGCTCAACACTGCACTTGCAGGCCTTAAAGAGCGGGATACACTCAAGGATGCACTTGCCATTGCCAGTGATATTCAAAAAGGGCTAATGCCACGTGGTGAACCCAATATCACAGGTTATACTGTCTCTGGTTTTCAAGAAAGTTGTTATGCCGTGGGTGGCGACTATTATGATTATATCAAACGTGAAAATGGTAATATATGGTTTGTTATCGCAGACGTGGCAGGTAAAGGTTACCCCGCAGCTCTAACTGTCGCCAATTTACAAGCCATGTTACATGCACTTGCCAATGGCGAAAACATTTCATTATTTGATGCTGTCAAATACGCCAATCAATCATTATTCCAATCCTTACAAGGCGGGCGTTTTGTTACCCTGTTCATGGCTGAACTCAACCCACAAACCCATACATTAGAGTGGTTAAATGCTGGGCATATACCGCCGTTGGTATGGCAGGAAAATCATATCATACGGCTTGAAGCAACCACGCCTCCTTTGGGTATGTTGGAAGACCTTCCTCTACGTACAGAAACATTGGATTTCATGCAGGGTAATGTACTTTTCGCTTGCACAGATGGTATTACCGAGGCTAAAAATAAAACATCTGACATGTTTAATGATCATCGCGTTGAAACATGGTTTAGAGAACGCCATGCCTTGGATCCATCCGTATTGCCCACATCATTATTGGCACGTTTAGAAGATGAGGGTTTTACTACCCATGATGATGATATTACGATGTTATGTTTAAAACGGAGAGACGCATGACCACAACAAATACACATACCCGCATCGAGACCGACTCCATGGGTGAAATGCAAGTCCCTTCTACGGCAATGTATGGCGCAAGCACTGCGCGTGCCGTAGAAAACTTTCCCGTTTCTAATCTGCGATTCCCGCGTGTATTCATCAAAGCTCTGGGGCAAATCAAAACTGCAGCCGCAATTGTAAACGTCAAACTTGGAAAACTTGATGACAAACAAGCAGAACTTATTCAACAAGCGGCCTTAGAAGTTGCTCAAGGCAAGTGGGATGCACATTTTGTGCTCGATATTTTCCAAACAGGCTCAGGTACATCCACCAATATGAACGCCAACGAAGTGATTGCTTCCCGCTGCGCACAGCTCAACAAAGGCGCAAACATTCACCCCAACGACCACATCAATATGGGGCAATCTTCCAATGATGTGATTCCCACAGCGATTCATCTGGCTGCAGCCGATGTATTGGTACATCAATTGATACCCGCATTACAACATTTGCATACTGCTTTGCTAGACAAAGCCACTCAAAATAAGGATGTGGTCAAAATTGGGCGCACCCATTTAATGGATGCAACGCCTATCACTTTGGGACAAGAAATTTCAGGTTGGGCAAGGCAAATCGAGCTTGGCATAACACGTTTAGAGTCTTGTTTACCACGTATCACAGAACTTGCCCAAGGTGGCACTGCTGTGGGCACGGGTTTAAATACCCATCCTGATTTTGGCAAAACAATGGCAGTCACCTTATCCGAAAGTTATGGCATTGATTTTCATGAAGCCTCTAATCATTTTGAAGCCCAAGCCGCCCAAGATGCTGCCGTAGAACTTTCGGGTGCACTGAAAACAGTCGCTGTGTCCTTGGTGAAAATCGCCAATGATGTACGTTTGTTAAACATGGGCCCTCGCTGTGGCATTGCCGAAATATCTGTGCCTGCTGTTCAGCCTGGTTCATCGATTATGCCAGGTAAGGTCAACCCTGTGATTGCCGAATCTATGGCGCAAGTTTGTGCGCAAGTGATTGGAAATGACGCCGCTATCACCTTTGGTGGTGCATCAGGGTTATTGGATTTGAATGTGATGTTACCCATGATGGCACATAATCTACTTGAGTCTGAAGAGATCCTTGCCAATGCCGCCATCATGTTTACAGACAAATGTATTGTCGGTTTAACTGCTAATATTGAAAAGTGTGAGCAGCAAATTGAATGGAGCATGAGCATGGTCACTTCCCTTGCCCCTGTCATTGGTTATGACAAGGCATCGGATATTGCAAAAAGAGCCGTTAAAGAAGGTAAAACCGTGCGTCAGTTATGTATTGATGAACAGATATTACCCATTGCAGAGTTGGACACATTGCTTGACCCAAGATCAATGTTAAACCCGCATGCCTGAACTGTTTACTTACGCCATTGCAACCATAAACCCAAAGTAATCAAAGCAGCAGATGAGAGAAGTGGTGGAGAGTTCCAAGCTTGCGTCCAAAACAAACCCGCAAGCACACCACCCAATAAAACTGCAAGAACAGGCAATAAAGCAAATAGGTTTATACCACTTTGTCGTTCTGGAAAACGTCTGTTTAATTGTGCGAAGTGTGCATTGATTTCACTGGGCAATTGCATCCACGCATGGATATAATGTTTGCTATCTTTGATTAAACGCTGGGTTTTACCTTTGGGACCCAAATGCTCCATCGCCCAACTTGAAATCAATGGTTTTGCCAATTCCCAAATATTAATCTCGGGGTGCAACTCACGTGTTACCCCTTCAATCACCACCATACTTTTTTGTAACAACAACAATTGCGGTTGTGTTTCCATTTGGAAACGTTCCGTTACAGCAAACAAATAAAACAATAATTCTGCCAAAGAAATATCTTTGAGCGGGCGGTTAAAAATAGGCACAGCAATTTCTCTTAAAGCATCCTCAAAAGCAGATACATCCGTATCATAAGGCACATAACCCGCCTCAATATGCACTTCTGCCGCACGTTTATAGTCTTGCTTCAGAAAAGCTAACATCATGTCTGCAAGGTAAACCCTGCTTTGCATTTCCAACCGACCCACAATACCAAAATCTACAAGCAAGATTTCACCTTTATCCGACACAAAAATATTACCTGGGTGTAAATCTGCATGAAAATAACCATCCACAAACACCATATGGAAAAACATATTTTGCAAATTCTTACACAAGGTCAGCGAATCATGCCCTGCCGCAATAAGTTTATCCCGCTCATCGATGGGCGTGCCATGAATACGCTCAGTAACCAACACCCCTTGATTGGTAAAATCCCAGAAGACTTGGGGTACACCCACACCTTCAATATCCGCCAGTTGATCCGCAAAGCGACTGGCATGTGCACCTTCTGAGCGTAAGTTTAACTCACCCAAAATAGTCACCCCAAACTCTTCGACAACCTGCGGTGCTTTTAGGCGTTCATATTCAGGAAAATAACGATCAAACAGGTTCGCCAACATACGTAAAATAGACAAGTCAGCTTCAATCGTGCGGTCAATATGTGGGCGGCGAATTTTTACTGCGACATCTTGTCCATTGTGTAATGTCGCAAAGTGTACTTGGGCGATGGATGCCGCAGCTACAGGTTGCTCATCAAAGCTAGCAAACACACCATCTGCACCAATAGCCTCACGTTTATATGCCTTATTCAGCAAGCAGTGAATCACATCAAAAGACTCAGGCGGCACATTATCTTGCAGTTTTTTCAACTCCATAGCTACATCCAAAGGCAATAAATCCACCCTTGTTGATAACATCTGTCCAAACTTAATAAAACTAGGGCCAAGGCGCTCCAATGCTAAACGAATCTGCACACCCAGTTCTTTGGGTTTGTACTCGGAACTAAACAAACTAATAAACCAAATATAAGGGCTAAATAAATGCAAGCGAACCGCAATCGCCGCCAAACCATGCGTGGCTAAAACATGAATAATATACAGTAGTCGAATATTGCGACGTAGCCCTTTAAATATCATACCTTCTCTTGTTGAGCTTGTTGCATCTTATGTTCCAACTTATCCAACTGGCGCTGCAATTTATTCACCTTTCTGGCAACCGATTCCACACCCGCTTGCCAAAGCTGCAAGTTTTCTGCAGATGGTGTATCCATGCTGCGCAATGCATGGTCAATCAACTTGGTGGATTGTTCACGCATTTTCTTCTCTGCATCAATCAGACCGTAAGCAGCTTTGGCAACTTTACGGCCAAAGAAATCACCAAAAGCACGTCTAAGCTCAAACTCCCAATCCAAATCCAGCTCATGCAATAGCTTTTGAAATAATAACATGGCTTGTGAATCACCCGATAACTTCAATACTTGCTGCATCACCAATGCATCAGGGTCTTCCTTGGCAAAACTAAGGCGTGCAAAACCAGTGACTGTGGACTCAATTTTCACATCGGGCCGTTGCTCTGAAGATGGGTGTACCCACACCGTACCAGCTTTAAAACCAATGAATAACACAGCACCCGTATCTTTAATAAACACACGAAAAACTTTACCTTCTAAATCATCTAAAGTTGAAGCCAATTCTTGATTATCTTTAAAGAATACCTGCAATACAGAAGCCAAAACCACGCATTGTACGGGCACTGGTATCAGCTTTAAGGGTAAAAACATCACACTCATACTTTATAACCCCTATGCATTGCCACAACACCACCCGTCATATTGTCATGCCGCACCAAAGAAAAACCCGCTTGTTTAATCCACTTCTCAAAACGCTTTTGGTCTGGAAAACGACGAATAGATTCTACAAGGTATTGGTACGAGTCTCTATCTCCCGTAATCATTTCACCCATAGCAGGGATGACATTAAAAGAGTAGGTATCATAAATAACATCAAGCATAGGTAAAACAGGTTTAGAAAATTCCAAACACATAAACTGGCCACCAGGTTTGAGTACACGGTAAAACTCTGCCAGACCAGCAGGTACATCCACAAAATTACGAATACCAAAAGCAATGGTCACCAAATCAAAACTGTTATCCGCAAATGGAAGCTTGGTACCATCCGATTGAATGCAGTCTGCTATGCCTGGTAACAAACCCTCATCTAAAGTGCGCCTCGCCCCTTCGTGAAGCATAGGGCCATTCAGGTCTGTTAAAACAACACTTGCTTGACGATTGACCTTATTTAACAAACCAATAGCGATATCACCTGAACCTGCGGCTACATCCAAAGCCCTGCCACCTTTTGGCAACACTGCCTTAGCAATAAAACTTCGTTTCCACAAGCGATGCATACCACCGCTCATCACATCATTCATAATATCGTATTTGTAAGCAACAGAAGAAAAAACTTCCATGACTTTACCTGCTTTCTCATCTGCCGCGACAGTTTCAAAGCCAAAATGCGTTTGTTCTGTTGAAATTTGTTCTGTTAAAGGTTGTTCAGTCATGGGGCAAGCGTAACAGCGAAGTTACTTATTGTTGACTATTAAATGCATTATACACTTGAGCGAGTGCTCAAAAGGTTTAAGTGGCTAGTGGTAAGGTAGAAGCTGTGACCTCAGCGGGTTGAGATACTGTATCTTCAAGCTCTTCAATGCTCCATGCAGTTTCATCGGCAAGCAAAGCTTTTACAATCTGACAATTCATCGCATGCCCACTGCGCACACCTTCAAAGGCACCAACAATAGGATAACCCGCTAAAAACAAATCACCGACAGTATCTAATACTTTGTGGCGCGCACATTCATCCACATAACGCAAGCCACCTTCATTAAGCACACCGTATTTATCCAACACAACAGCATTATCCATGGAGCCACCAAGCGCCAAACCTGCTTTTTGTAACGCCTCAACTTCATGAATAAAACCAAACGTTCGCGCCCGACTCACTTCTCGCGCATAACCTTGTCTTGAAAAATCAAAACTTACTTTACAGTCCGTCAGTAAAGGGTGGTCATAATCCAAATGGTAAGCTACACGGAAACCTGATGCAGGGTATAAAGCACAAGATTTATCATCCTCTTCAATGCTTACACGTTTTTTAATCCGCAATACTTTTTTTGCTTTATCTTGCTCAACAATACCTGCGCACTGAATGAGAAAAATAAAAGGTGAAGCTGAGCCATCCATCACAGGAACTTCAGCGCCACTCACCTCAATACGAGCATTATCAATACCCAAGCCAGCCAATGCTGACATAATATGTTCTACCGTAGCAATTGTCGCCTCGCCATGACCAATCGTGGTACATAGGCGAGTGTCTACAACTGAGTCAACATGCCCTTTAATTTCAACGCCCAAATCTGAACGCACAAACACAATACCTGTGTCTACATCGGCAGGACTCAATACAAGCTCAATTTTTTTACCTGAATGTAAGCCTATACCACTGCAGCGAATCGCGTGGTCAAGTGTGCGTTGTTTTACCACTAGAAGCTCCTTTGGTATGGTGAAATCAAGCTGCTCCATATAAAAAAGAGACCATGCTTATTTCGCACAATATAGCCAAAAAGAAAGGAAAAGAAAGTTTTTACTGCGCTCAGTTATAAAGACTACTAATCGAACGCGCATCATATATACGCATAATCGCTTCACCCATCAGTGAACCAATAGACAATACACGTACTTTACCTGTATCCAGAATAGCCTGAGGTTGTGCAATACTATCCGTAATAACAAGCTCATGCATAGCTGATGCTGAGATACGCTCAGCAGCTGGCCCTGACAATACACCATGTGTTGCATAAGCTGTTACCTTGGTTGCACCGCGCTCCATCAATGCATCTGCCGCACCACAAATTGTACCTGCTGTATCTACAATATCATCCACAAGTATGCAATGTTTACCTTCAACATCACCAATAATATTCATTACTTTCGCCACATTGGGTGCCGGGCGTCGTTTATCAACAATGGCAATATCAACATGCAAACTTTTCGCCAAAGCTCTTGCTCTAACCACACCACCCACATCTGGAGAAACAACAATAACATCATCTTCAGCTGTAGAATGATCACGAATATCCTTGGCAAACAATGGTGCTGCAAAAATATTATCCACAGGGATATTAAAGAAACCTTGAATTTGTGTTGCATGTAAATCCATGGTTAACACGCGAGTTACACCTGCAGTGGTTAACATATCAGCAACCAACTTGGCCGAAATCGGCGTACGACCCGCACTTTTCCTATCTTGCCTTGCATAACCAAAATACGGAATCACCGCACAAATTTGTCGTGCTGATGCGCGTTTAGCCGCGTCAATAGCAATCAAAAGTTCCATCAAGTTATCATTGGCAGGTACTGACGTACTCTGTAAGAAGAAAACATCCAAACCTCGGATCGTTTCTTGGTATTGGAGGAAAATCTCACCATCAGAAAAGCTTTGAATATGCATCTCGCCCAGTGGCATACCAATATGCGTGCACATATCTGCTGCTAACTTAGGGTTTGAAGTACCTGAAAACAAGCGGAACTTTTTAACATTGCTCATCAGAGAGAGCCTCCGTCTAAACGACACATCAATCAAAAAACGTCAGTCATAAAATGGCTGGGGCGGCAGGATTCGAACCTGCGCATGACGGGATCAAAACCCGCTGCCTTACCGCTTGGCTACGCCCCAATTTTACATGCTAACAATGGATGCTCCGGTAAAAAATGACCCGTATGAATCCAAGTAGCGAGCTTATGTTTTTGCAAATATTTTGCAAGCGCATAAGCTTGTTTGGATGAATGACAAACCGCTACACAAGCCGACCCACTTCCACTCATCCATGCCCGTTCCGACTTCTCTTTCATGGTTGTTAACATCGCCAACAACGGTGAACATAAAGTAGCTGCACTCTTTTCTAAGTCGTTATAACCTAAATCAAAACTTGCAGCACCCGAACGGGCGCGCACTGTAGCGACTGTTTTTTCGTCCGTCAATGCATGAAATTCATTTTGATCAAAGTGGGTAAATGCCGCTGCAGTTGAGACCCCTTCTCCAGGCCATGCCAGCACAATATTTTGCCGCGGAACAACACCCTTATAAACCGATAGTTTTTCACCTACCCCATAGGCCTGACTTGCTTTACCAAATAAAAAGCATGGAATATCTGCACCAAAAAGCACTGAAAAATCAATCAATTCCTCTACTGTGCAATGTACTTTCCATAATTGATTCGCCACCCACAATGCTGTTGCAGCATCTGATGAACCACCACCTAAACCTGCCATGGCAGGTAGCTTCTTATCTATAAATACATCTAAACCCGCATTGACTTGATGTTCGCGCCTGAAAGCGGATAAAACTTGATAGACCAAGTTTTGCTCACCACTTAATGTGTCATCACTACAACAAACATCCAAATCTTCAGACAAAACAATCGTTAAGGAATCCCCAACATCCACATAAACAAAACTCGTATCCAGCGTATGGTAACCATGATCTGTTACACCTGTAACAGCCAGATGCAAATTCACTTTAGCTGGGGCAGGATATACTTTACTCATTGAAGATAACCACCGCACGCCGCCCATGTTTCATATCCGTAATCTCAACGCGCCGTTGCCCGCCAACCCACTTTATTTTTAATGGCACAACACCCCAAACCCCTTGCCAAACATGATTCCCTTTCGCCTTCATGCTTGGCGGCATCTTTCTCGCAAACACCTTAGCCAAAGTCCAAGGTGGCAGTAACACACCCATATCCAACAAACCTTTTTCTGAAAGATCGCGCCACTGTTGGGTTTGCGAACTATCACGCCAACGCATCCGATGACCCAGCCATGCAACATCTACAACTCGCCCCGACAAACCATGTGTTAAACGAAGCTGACCTTTTTCAGACGTACCTTGCCAGTCTACATCCACTTGAAAGCGTTTTTCAGGGCTTATCACCAACAAACGCCCCGAAAAAGTTGTAATCGGTTCAAAATCTTGCAGTGTATTGCTGTGCTTTACACAGCTCGTGGTTACTAATAGTAATAAAAAAAGCTGTAGCCCATACTTAAACATTACATTAATCCGTGACGAATTTTACCTTGTACATCACTCGGGTTATCATGTTTGAGTTCTAAAGCTTTTTGCCAACGCTCACGTGCCGCATCATGCTGACCTGCTTTCCAAAACATATCGCCCAAATGCTCTTGCATCACAGCATCATCAGGCACCAATACCACAGCTTTGCGTTGTACATCAACAGCCTGTTGGTACTTCCCTTGTTTAAAGTACACCCATGCCAAAGAATCCAAATAATAACCAT
Source organism: Ghiorsea bivora (assembly GCF_000744415.1). Taxonomy (NCBI): domain Bacteria; kingdom Pseudomonadati; phylum Pseudomonadota; class Candidatius Mariprofundia; order Mariprofundales; genus Ghiorsea; species Ghiorsea bivora. The sequence continues at coordinate 46,116 of NZ_JQLW01000012.1, read as the reverse complement.
CTTGGGGTTTCTGTTTTAGAGCCTTTTGAACCATAAGCAAAGCATCATCAAGGCGAACACCTCGGTCTGCCAAACTATAACCATAAAAGTTGAGTGCTTCGGCATGGTTGGGATCCTGCTCCAGCAATAAACTTAAAGTTTCATCCAAATGTTTGAAATCTTTACGCGCTTCTAAAGCAATAGCACGATTAAATAACAACACAGGTGAAAACGCCAAGGCTAAGGCAGGCTCAGTCTCTTCGAGCAGCTTGGCATATGCCTTTTGTTGCAGCCTTAAGTTCGACAGCATTTCATAAACGGCAACATGTTTCGGATTGCTCTTAAGAAGCTTCAACAACCTTGTTTCAGCAGCCTGAAACTCATCCTTGGCTATTGCCATGCTCGCCAAACGAAGCTGAGCATCCACATAAAACGTATGATACGATTTTAATTTTTTATATGCCAAAACAGCTTCTTTATCTTGCCCCAATGCTTCCAGACTTGCTGCCCAGTAAAAATATGCTGCAGCCTGTGTGTCCGAAATCCGTTTTTTCGGAGCCTGTGGTGTAAACTTCTGTACTGCTTGAGCAAAGGTCTCAGATGCCTTCTCAAACTCAGCCAATTGATAATAAACCTTACCTAAAGACATATATACAGAGCCTGCATTTGCCGTCAAAGGAATCAAGTGTTTAAACATAATAACGGCTTCTTTTAACCTATCCTGCCTCACATAAAGGTTGGCAAGCATCGAAAAAGACTGCACAGCATCTGCACCATGTTTATCGATATATGCTTGAAGTAACTTTTCAGCCTTAAGCACATCACCAACCTGCTCTGCAAGTTGACTGCGTTTTAAAACAACATCTTCATGATCAGGATACTTCACTTGCATACTTTGCAGCTTTTTATCTGCTGCTTTGTAATCCTTTTGCTGCACAAACAATTGAACTTGTGCCTCATACAGCCGCACATCAGGTACAAGTTTAATACCTTCTTTCAATAGACCGTGTGCGTACTGAAACTTACCTTGTCTTGCATACATACGCACCAAAAGAAGGCGTACCTGAATATTTTTTGGTTGTGTTTGCAATAAATTCTTAAGCAACAATACAGCTTGCTGTTGCTGTCCATTGAGCATCAAAACACGGGCATAAAGCAATTGATAATCTGACAGTTCTTGGGCAGATAAACTTTGAATATCCGCAGTCGAAACAGACTCCATCACTTGCAATGCTTCCGCTACCTGATCAACACGCCCAGAATTTAAATACAAATTCACAAGCTCTATCTTTAAAGAAAATGTATGCGGATCCTTTTTAATCAGGGCTTTTAAGAAACGTGTCGCCAAACCCAACTGCCCTTGCTGCATGGATTGCTGGTAAGCCAAATATAAGAAGGAGGCATCCATTCGCTCCAAAGGCATCGCAACATGTTGCTTCGGCTTCGTTTGTGCTAGGCTTTTATTCGCGACAGCGTCGTTCGTATGTTTAACTGTGTTTGCGCAACTTGCCAATAACAACAAGGCGACCAAGGGAAAAAAACGATTATTCATGGGCTAACCATGCGACCTTAACCCTGATGAGGCAACCTCTGAAATTTACCACCCATACTTACCTCATCCGTAACAACCCAACAATTGACCTCTGCTACCCTTCCATTGCACACACTTACAATAGGATACACAAAACCTTCCCATGCACTGGTTAAGTCTGTAGGGGACGGTTGCGCAGGGCAATCAGGATGAGAGTGAAACACACCAATAATTTCTTTGCCACTACCTCGAAGTTCTGAATCAATGGCTTGATACCCTGCTGGGTCCAACTGAAACCTATCTGCAGCACGCTCTTCATTTAAATTATCAACTTGGCGAACTTCACTGACTTGCCACCCTTGTGCATCAGCGTTGCCAATCAACAAACCACATATTTCATCAGGATAACCTTGAACCGCAACATTTTGCATCATTTGCATGGCTTCAGGGGCAAACTTACATAACTGTTCATGTTCACCATCTTCCACCACTGCCACATAAGCTGAGCTCAAAAAACGTTCAGGAACGGGAATTTCTATTTTACTCATTTATAAAACCTTAGAAAACTGTTTTTGTTCTGTTTTATGGCGCAAATGTTCATCAAACACCATCGCAACATTACGAATCATCAAACGTCCTACTGGCAAAACACGCAGCTCTGTATCCGACAATTCAAGCAAACCATCGGCTTGCATTTCCTGCAAATCTGCCAAAGAGTCTAAAAAGTGTTGCTTAAAATTGATACCAAACTCTTGTTCAAATGCAGTAAATTCTATTTTAAAATCACACATAAGTCGCATAATTACAGCACGCCTCAAATGGTCTTCTTTGGACAGCGTATAACCACGAAAAACTGCCAGACCATCATGCTCAATTGAAGCTTGGTAAACATCCATTTCTTTTTGATTTTGAAAGAAACTACCACCCACATAACCAATAGAAGTTAAACCTAAACCAATCAAGTCACAATCCGCATGGGTAGAATAACCTTGGAAATTTCGATACAACTTGCCCTGCGCTTGGGCAATGGTTAATTCATCATCAGGTTTAGCGAAATGGTCCATACCAATAAACACATAACCCGCATCAATGAGTTTATTAATGCTATGCTCTAAAATATTTAGCTTTTCTTGCGGGCTAGGCATGGCTGATGCATCAATACGCCGCTGTGGCATAAACATTTCAGGCAAATGTGCATAGTTAAACAAAGCAATTCTATCAGGGCTGAATGTTATAATTTGATTCAACGTTGTATCAAAAGTCTCTACCGTTTGATGCGGCAAACCATACATCAAATCAATATTCATCGACTTAAAACCTTCTCGCCGCGCATCATTGAGCACATTTAAGGTCACTTCTTTGCTTTGAATACGATTGACTGCTTTTTGCACCACAGGATCAAAATCTTGCACCCCCATGCTCATGCGATTAAAACCAACTTCCCGCAGTGTTTTAACCGTTTCAGGTGTACACTCCCTAGGGTCCATTTCAATGCTATATTCAGCGCTATCATCATCTACAAATTGAAAACACGCTTTCAATTTCCCCATCAAAGCTCTGATTTGTTTATCGTTGAGAAATGTTGGTGTACCACCCCCAAAGTGAAGCTGGGTCACTGGGCGCGTTTTACCCACCAAGTCGGCAACGGTATCAATTTCTTTAAATAACAAATCCAAATAAGGCTGAGCCCTATCATACTGTTTGGTAACAATTTTATTGCAGCCGCAGTAATAACACACGGTATTACAAAAAGGGATATGTATATATAATGATAGCGGTGCATCATCCGTAGCCACCTTTTTAAGTGTACTGGCATATACCGATGAACCCACACCATCATGGAACATGGGAGCAGTAGGATACGATGTATATCGTGGTCCTGCTTTATCGTGCTTTTTGATAAGTTCTAGATTGAATAAATCCGTACCTGTTACTTTCGCCATTGCTTATTCAGCATGATTGCTTTGGATAAATGCAACAACCGCCTGAATCTCATCTGCCGACAACTTATGCCCAAATTTTGGCATACGTTTTCTACCATTGGTCACGGTTTCAATCAGCATATTTGTATCCATATTCATGCTTGCCACCGCAGGACCAACTTTCTTTTTATTAATCGCATGACACATTTTACATTTCTTACTAAAGATTTTTGCCCCGTCTGGCATATCCGAAGCCATGCCAACCTGAGATGATAGCGCTACCCCTGCAACAAGTGCTAAAGCTTTAAATATATTACCCATTTTTCTCTCCTTTTTTTTCACCTTTTAAAAACCACATTTGATAACCTGACAATAAAATTTGCACCCAAAGGGATATTCCCATCAAACCACCTGCAAAAACAACAACATAAGCAAAACCAGGTACAACTTTGGTGATATACCACGCCATAATATCAAGCATAATAGCTACAAATGGAATCACAACAATCACTCGCTTCCACAATATTGGCATTTCACAAAGAATGAAAATTCGCCCAACCAAAAATAAAATAAAGCCAATACCAAACAAATGGATATGAGACACTCTAACCAAGGTTTGAATGGAAGCTCCTGTATCCACTTTGGTTAAAGTTTTAACGCTATCATAGGTCTCTAGCGAAGGTACAGGCATACCGCTTTCTTGTGAATGACACATGATACAATTTCTATCTAATATGGGTTTTACTTTTGCTCGATAACCTTCTTCAGAGCTACCATTTTCAATCCAATCCAACACATCTTGTTTGGCTTTTTCTGAAGGGAAGTTTCCTGCCATAGGTCCCACAATCGCTGCTCCCAGACGCGTTTGCTCATGTTTACCATAATAAGCAATCATCACATCTTGAACAGACAACCCTGGCTTACCATCACGGCCTTGGTGAGTGTAATACGTCTGTAAAATCGCAAAAAAGTAAGCTATGCCAATCATCAACAAAAACATTGAATCTAGGATTTTCTCACTGGTAGAAGTATCAGAAAAGCGACGGTAATGACGCATAGCAACCCCTTTTGGCGCAGTAACAATAATTACAAATGGGTATGTTGCGCCTATTTATTTACGTTTGCAAGTCCCTGTTTCCCGAGCCAAATAAGTGCTGATGCTTTATCATTAAAGTCACCCCGCATTTGCGCCTGATATGCAAAATCAAGCAACTTACCCATGTATACAGAGGGTCTTAAACCTTGAGACAATAAAAGTTTACCTGTGATAATAGGTGTTACAGGTGAGTAAACAACCTGCAACAACTCGGCACGTTTAAGCCATTCTAACGCAGGTCTCTCTGGTGGCGCAGGGTGGCGGCCACAAGCGTCAGCCTCGGTCAACATCTCCCATAAACAAATATGCATAGGCTGTAAGCGGTGCGCCAAACAGCGCACAGATTCATCTGTCAGTTTGCTTGTAAAATGCACAATATGTTCTTTTACCAACGGAATAACAGCTTGTTTTAACCACTTTGGCGCACCAATACGACTTAAAAAATCCCTGCTCGGCTGAACCCCTGCAGCACCATGGTTTGGGCACACTATTTTCCCATCATCAAGTTTTGCTGTGGTTAAAGGTTTACCCAAATCATGACACAGCGCCGCAAACAGCAATACAACTTTATCCTGCCCCTGCAAACCCCGCTCTTTAGCCAAACGTGCTGCCTCATCAACAACCATAGACGTATGCACCCACACATCGCCCTCAGGGTGCCAGTAATTATCTTGGGGGCATTCTTGCATCACCTTCAACTCAGGATACAACTTGTCCCATCCCATATTCTGCAATGCCTCAAGCCCTAAAGAAGGCTTGTCAGAACTACTCCATTTAAGCCACTCTTGCCAAACCCGAGACATAGGCAAGGTATGCGCTTCAGCAAGCAAAGTACGACATAATTTTGCAGTGTTTTGATCCAACACACACTTTAATCTCCCCGCAAGCTGCATCGCACGCAGTGGTCGCAAGGGGTCTTCTGCAAACGCAGGAGACACATGTTTCAGCCGTTTATTACGTAAATCTTGCAGTCCACCATGAAAATCTAGCAAGGTTTGATTTAAAGGGTTAAACATCATCGCATTCAGCGTGAAGTCACGACGTAAAACTGCCACCTCAGGTTTTAAATTTGGATCAACCATCACAGCAAAACCTTTATGACCATCACCTGTTTTACGTTCCCTTCGCGGCAGAGCAACATCAACCTCAAAATGTGATAACCACAGTTTATACACCCCAAAATGTTTACCTACATGCTCACAGCGTCCAACCTTTCTCAAGGCCGGTTCAAGCTTGTCTTCAGCAAGCTCAAAGACTTCAATATCCCAGTCTTTGGGCACAAAACCTAACGATAGGTCTCGCACACAGCCACCTACCAGCCACGCCACGCCACCTGCTTCTTGAAGCACTCGACACACCTGCAATACCGCTTCAGGAACAGCGTTGTTGAAATCAAGTTTAAACATAGGGAAAACCTAACAAGAAGGTGCACTCAGACCAAGCTCCAACAAACAGACACAAATATATTGTGGCTTTGTTTGTGGCACGCTACAGTTCCCATGTCATTTTCGTGGCTTTTTATAAAGAGGTAAAGTATGGGTTTTCAGTGGGATGATAAATATGCAACAGGCAACGATGAAATCGACAAACAGCACAAACAAATCTTTGCCTACCTCGATGAGCTAGAAGATCATATTGAACACGGGGCATCCCAGCAATGGGTGGAAAACTTCATGAGCGCGCTTAGCTTATACACCCGAAGCCATTTTTGCTATGAAGAAATATGCATGCGTCAAGCCAAATGCCCTATTGCCGCAAAAAACAAAGACCAGCACACCAAACTTTTGGCAGCTTTCCACAAGGCTGAACAGAAACTAGAACGCGAAGGTATTAGTGACGCTTTACTACAGCAATTAAAGGATTTTCTGACCAGCTGGTTGGTCAACCACATCATGAAAATTGACGTGCACCTGAGAGCCTGCACCAAATAAACAAATTCCCCTCACACAACAACACAAAAAGATTGCTCCTAAGAATAACCGAATTATAATGCGCGCCCTTTTGCCATATTAACAAGGCATAGAGGAATCCGTAACGGGTCAACCCGTCGGAATATATTGAATAATATTGGAGTCCAACATGACTGACTATGTTTTAGAAGCAGAATTACGCGAAGACTTGGGTAAAGCCCATACTCGCCGCTTGCGTCGCGCAGGTAAATTACCAGGCATTATTTATGGTGGTGACAAACCTGATTTACCTATCACGTTGAACTACAATGAAATTGCAAAAATCATGTTGCGTGATGAAGCATTTTACACTTCAATGCTTGAAATCAAAGTCAAAGGAAAACGTGGCAAAAACACTGTTTTATTAAAAGATACACAATGGGACTCCATTTATGATACCCCTATGCACTTGGACTTTTTCCGTGTATCAGGCAAAGATTCTGTAACTGTTTCTGTACCTGTTCATCCTATCAATGTTGATATTTGCCCTGGTGTGAAAGCTGGTGGTGCGCTACAAGTGATTCGTCATGAATTGGAAATTACTTGCCGTGCAGACGCAATTCCAGATCAAGTTGAAATTGACTGTGCTGCATTTGAATTAGATCAAATCGTACATATTGAAGATGTTGATTTTCCTGAAGGTATTGAAGTGGTTCATGATGTAAACTTCACTATTTTAAGTATCTCCGCACCAAAACGTGCTGCTGAAACTGAAACAACTGATGAAGCTGCTGATGAAACAACAACAGAATCTACTGAAGGCGACAAAGAAGCATAAATATGAAAATGCTTGTTGGGCTTGGTAACCCAGGCTCCAAGTATGAGAAAACACGCCACAATATTGGCTTTCGTTTTCTCGATTTACTCGCAAAAACCGAGGGGTTGAGCTTTGGCTCTGCCCCTCGTTTTCAGGCAGACACAGCTACAACAACCATGAATGGTGAAAAGGTTTTACTCGTCAAACCACAAACATTCATGAACAACAGCGGTGAATCTGTCGCTCCCCTTGCCAAGTATTATGACATTGAACCCTCAAACATCACGGTTATCTATGATGATTTAGATTTACCATCGGGTAAATTGCGTATCAAATCAGGCGGTGGGCATGGTGGACACAATGGCTTGCGTTCTTTGAATCAACACCTTCCCAATGCCGATTATACTCGCGTAAAAATTGGTATTGGTCGCCCCCCAAGTGGCGACATTACCCCTTGGGTATTGGGTGGTGCAGATGAGGGTGACCACGCTGTCGAATTACGTTTATTTGATGCTTTATTGCCTCAAATTCCGCTGCTCATTTTAGGCGAACGTGATAAAGCAGCCAACAAGATTCACCAAACATTACAAAGCTAAATGAACATAACACAGGATTTATCATGGCACTAAGTATCGGTATTGTAGGACTTCCCAATGTTGGCAAATCAACATTATTTAATGCGCTCAATGGCGGCGGCGCAGAAGCAGCCAACTATCCATTCTGTACCATTGATCCCAATGTCGGCTTAGTGCCCGTCCCCGACCCACGTTTAAAGCCATTGATTGATATTGTGAAACCACAAGCAGTACAACATGCCGTGGTTGAATTTGTCGATATTGCAGGGCTTGTGGCTGGGGCTGCAAGTGGTGAAGGTTTAGGGAATAAATTCCTCGGCAACATTCGTGAATGTTCTGCGATTGCCCATGTCGTACGTTGCTTTGATGATAGTAATGTTACGCATGTCCATGATAAAGTAGATCCTGTTTCTGACATTGAAACCATTGATACCGAGCTTATGCTTAAAGATATGGAAAGCCTAGAAAAAGCCATGGAGCGCCAACAAAAACTTGCCCGCTCTGGTGGCAATAAAGATGCTGAAAATGCAATGGCTGCCATGAAAGCCGTTCTTGCTGAACTGGAAAATGGCACCACTGTCCGCCGCCAACAACATGCTGATTCAGTCATGGAAATTATCGAACCTTTGAACCTACTGACTGCAAAACCTGTTTTGTATGTTGCCAATGTGGATGATGGTTCACTTCCTGATGGTAACGCCTATGTTGAACAAGTACGCGAATTTGCCAAAGCAGAGAATGCTGAAGTCGCTGTTGTATCCGCACAAATTGAGTCTGAATTGGTGGAGATGGACGAAGAAGATAAAATGGAATTTTTATCTGATTTGGGGTTAACCGAACCAGGTTTAAACACTGTGATTCGCACAGCATTCAAACTACTCAAGCTTGCCACCTATTTCACTGCAGGTGTGAAAGAAGTACGCGCTTGGACGATTCATGAGGGTGATACAGCACCACAAGCGGCGGGTGTGATTCACACTGACTTTGAAAAAGGGTTTATCCGCGCAGAAGTCATTGCTTATGATGATTTCGTCAACCTTGGTGGTGAAGCCAAGTGTAAAGAAGCCGGTAAAATGCGCTTAGAGGGCAAGGAATACATCGTCAAAGACGGTGATATCCTCCACTTCCGTTTTAACGTTTAAAACATTCATGGATTTACATCCCTCACTAATGACACCATGAATGGATGAGGCAAGCTGAGGTAGAAATTTAAAACCATAGCAATCCACTGGGCTATAAACGCACACCGTAAATATACATCTTGACACTACCCCCCCCTACCTAAAATGACACCCAACTTATTGATTCTAAATAAGAAATATAATCCTCGGGGGATTCATAACATGAAAAAATAATCGCAATTGCTGCCTTATCTGCAGCGCTAACAACATCGGCATTTGCCGCTGACAACACTGCTTACTCAACTGTAGGCTTAAGCTCTGCAACCTATAAAAATACAGGTGGTTTTCCAAACCCAGGTAAATTTGACTTCGGGCTTGGTTATAGCTTTTCACCCACATTAGCAGCGGAACTTAGCTATCACATCTTTGGAGACTCAACACTTATCGATGCTACGACCGGAGCTTCAGCAACAGCAAGCGTATCATCGCTCACTGCTGCAGTGGTTGGTAGCTATCCAATCAGTGAGCAAATGTCTTTACTCGGAAAAATTGGGTTTGCAAGTAATAAAGTAGATATCACGAGTAATTTTGGTGTTAGCGCTAGTGACAGCAAAACATCTTTGTATTACGCACTTGGTGGTGAGTATAATATCAACCAAAAATATGCAGTACGCGCGCAATACGAAGATTTTGGTGATCTCGATAGTGGAACCAATCCTGCGAGTGCTACAGCCTTTGGCATCAGTGCAGTAGTTAAGTTTTAATCTTTTTTATTTGAAACTTTTTATTGCTGACTTCCCGTTAGCATGAGAAAAACTACAAAAAGCCTAGGCAAAACCTAGGCTTTTTTCTTACTCTTCCGCTTTAACGTTTAAGCTTCACCCTTCTCATCATGATTCACTTCCATACGATAGGGAACATTTTCTCGTTTCATATAATGCAAACGCGCTAGCACAAAAATGATAGCAAATGAAACTGCTGGCAAAATGAATGATGGTGCAGCAAAGTAAACAGGCAAGAAATAAAGTAGTTTGGTGGCTTGTTTCCAAGACTCTTCAGATGTTAAGTGTGCAGCAAAAATCCAAGGCAAAGAACCAACTAGCACCGCAAAAATAAAAAGTACGGGGAATAATACTGCACGCGCATTTTCATCAACAATAAATTGTCCAACAGCGGCTCTACTAAAAATACTCACTAGAATAAATATCGCCAACCCGACCAAACTCAGCACAATAGACCCAAACAATCTTTTCATAAAAACCAACTCCTACTTTCTTCTGCCACAAACCTAACTTCCCAAGCGCAAAAGACTAGCATATGCATGACTATTACGCTGCATCAAGTTCTACATACTTACACTAAAAAGTTGAGCATAACACTATTTACGCTAAGATTTCTAGAAACATACAATGCACTTCCGACATAACTTCTTGCAAAACTTTTGGGGATGTAATCTTGGCTCGCTGCTGTAAACATACCCATTCAGCACTGTTCTCATCAGTAGGAAGCTCACCTATAGATGCCCACATCTCCACACGTAAAATATTTTCAAGTTCTCTATACTCAACATAGATTTGTGCCATTTTTTTAGTATGCATTTGCCACTTAAGCGGCGCCTTCGAAACACCTTTTTCTAAAGTTGCAACTGTACCTTCTTCATTGCCGCCAAACATTAATCGTAAGAACTGTGCAATAAACTCTATATCAATCAAGCCACCTTTATCCTGCTTAAGGTTAATGGTGTCAGCTTCTTTACTACTTAAATGCTTTAGCATTTTCTTGCGCATGGTTAAAATATCTTGTGCTAAAACTTTCATATCACGGGGCTGCTTAATGATATCCGAGACAACTTTCATCACCTGCTTGCGTGCATAACTTGAACCTGTCACAGCCCTAGCACGACACAGAACTTGGTGCTCCCAAGTTTGAGCTTCATGCCATTGGTAGTCGGTAAAACTCCCCAATGTCACAACCAACACACCACTATTCCCTGATGGACGCAAACGCGCATCAAACTCATAACCCGCACCAAAAGGTGGCATGCCTGTAATTTGACGAATCATACGTCGACCCAAACGTTGTGCCCATTCTCTGCTTGTTCGTCCATGTATTTCTTTATCAGGGTCTTCCACCAACACAAATACCATATCCAAATCTGAGACCAAACCCATTTCACGGCTTCCATGTTTGCCCAATGCCAATGCCACAAACTGAAAATCTTGGGGCAACTGAAGCTGCTGCAAGCTGGAGCGTAAACATGCTTGGGTCACACGATCAGCAACATCTGCAAGCCAGCCACCAATCACCAATGGGTCTTCTCTATCAGCATGAATATGCAGTGCACATTGTAACCTAGCTTGATCCACTGTCCTGCCTAAGTCTCGAAGAAAGCTTTCTTCATCACAACCATCCAATGCATCAATCGTTGTGCATAAACGTTGATTTTCAGACGTACCATTCTCATTTTCTAATGGCCATTCTAACCACGATGGGTTGTTGATGATTTGCGAGGATAAGTATTTACTGGCAGATAATATATCAACCAACCAATCCAAGGTGCCCCGATGTGTTGCTAATAAATCCAGCCAAGTTGCTCGACCTGAAATTGCATGTAACAAATCAGCAAAAGCTTGAACAGCATCAACCCCACGTTTCTTCTTCATCCAGCGTGGCATAGCAATACATAAAATGGATTCAACTTGTTGTCGGCTTCGCTCAGGCAATACACCTCGTAAAAGTTGTTTATCTATTTGCGAAAGTGCTTGATATATTCGCTTTTTATCCACATCGGATAAGTCCTCAATCTCATCCAAACAACGCCCATCCAACCAATTTTCTTGGTTACATTCTTCCTCACCTGACAGCGGAAGCACGCGTTCGTGAAACACAAAAGAAACCCATTCACTCGTCTTTTGCATTGCCTCCTGCGCATTTTCTAAGCCCAACACTTGCTGAAAATACGTTTCATAACCCTCAGGAAGAAGTTGGGTTTGCTCACCCTTCCTTGCTTGAATTGCATGCTCGATTCTTCGCCAAAACAAGTAAGCATCAAACAATTGCTCCGCTTCTTCTTTGGGCAAATACCCATGCTCGACCAAAACATCCAGCGCACTTTTTCCTTCATGTTTTCTTAGATCTGGATGGCGGCCACCATGAATCAACTGTAAAGACTGAATAACAAATTCAATTTCCCGAATACCACCTGTTCCCTTTTTTACATCAAACCCTGCTTTAATTTCAATAGAGCCTGTTTGCGCATCAATACGCCGTTTCATATCAGCAAGTGCTGCCACGCTGCTATAATCAAGGTAACGTCGATAAACAAAAGGTGATACTGCAGCAATAAAAGACTCACCCAAAAACAAGTCACCTGCTACAGGGCGTGCTTTAATCAACATCGCCCTTTCCCAAGTCTGACCATATTCCAAGTAGTGAGACATGGTAGCATCTAGGTTTAAACAAATCGGCGAACCATCCCCACCCGGGCGCAAGCGCATATCTACAGGCCAAACCAAACCATCAGCGGTAATCTCATCCATTAAACGAATCAGCATCCGCGAAAAATGATTATAATATTCTTTGGCAGGAATTGATTTCCGACCGCCTTGTGTATCACCTTCACCTTGCCAAATAAAAAGCAGGTCAACATCAGAACCTAAATTCAGCTCTCTTCCACCCAATTTACCCAAACCAATCACACAAAATGAAAAGTCTTCCAGTTGGCCAAACCTTGGTGCAACCAACCTTTTTGCCATGACTACAGCTTGGCAAAGTAGCGCTGATGCTGTATCTGAAATACTTCGGTAAGACGTTTCAATATCACCATGTAAACCCAGCTCCCACCAAACAATATGGCGCATAGCCTGTTGTTTTAAATGGCGTAAATGCTGCATACATACATCAACATCATTTGAATCAATCTCAGGAAACCAAACCTCAGCAACTTCAGGTAGAAGCGCAGTTTTTTTAGGCTTAAAAAGCTTGGCACATACTTCAGGTGAAACATCACGCAACAATGCGGCAAACAACGAAGAATGCTTCAGCAGCAGCTCGGCAGATTTGTGCAAACCTTTCGGTATATCATCAGCATAAGGCAGGTTCATAGGCATAACCTACGCCACTTCAAAGCACAAAAAAAGCCGCCACTTACGTGACGACTTTTTGTAATAGCTTTTGTATTTCAAACAACCTAAGCTGAAATAAACTTATACTGAGTAGTACAATTCCATTTCGATAGGATGCGGACGCATACGAAGTTGTGTTACATCTTCCATTTTCATTTCGATGTAAGCATCAATCATATCATCATCCATCACACCGCCTACTTTCAAGAAGTCACGGTCTGCATCCAATGCATCCAATGCTTGGTCTAAGCTAGAGCAAACAGTTGGAATTTTAAGTGCTTCTTCAGGAGGCAAGTCATACAAGTTTTTATCTGCTGCTTCACCTGGATCCATTTTATTGGCAATGCCATCAAGACCAGCCATCAACATCGCTGTGAATGCCAAATATGGGTTTGCAGAACAATCGGGGAAACGTACTTCAATACGACGTGCTGGGTCAGAGTTGACCACAGGAATACGAATCGATGCAGAGCGGTTACGGTTTGAATAAGCAAGCATGACTGGCGCTTCAAAACCTGGAACCAAACGTTTGTAAGAGTTGGTAGATGCGTTCGTGAATGCATTCAATGCACGTGCATGTTTAATGATACCACCGATATACCACAATGCTTCTTGTGAAAGGTTGGCGTATTTATCACCTGCAAACAAGTTTTTACCATCTTTCCAAATCGACTGATGTACATGCATCGCAGTACCGTTGTCGTTAAAGATTGGTTTAGGCATGAATGTAGCTGTTTTACCATGTGCATCCGCAACATTGTGAACCACATATTTATACCATTGTGCTTTATCCGCTTGCTCAACCAACTCACCAAAACGCATTGCCAATTCACATTGACCTGCAGTTGCTACTTCATGGTGATGACATTCCATGTGGATACCCACATCAGTCATAACCAAAGACATGTCATTACGCATTTCGTGAAGTGTATCCACTGGTGGTACTGGGAAGTAACCGCCTTTCACTTTAGGTCTATGACCAGTATTACCACCTTCATAACTTACATTTGAATTCCAAGCAGCTTCTTCAGAATCAATTGTGTATCCGCAAGAACCCATTTCGTTGCTGTAGCGCATGCCATCAAAAACGAAGAACTCTAGCTCAGGGCCAAAATAAACAGTGTCGGCAATGCCCGCTGAATTGATATATTTAAGTGCGCGTTGTGCCACTTGGCGTGGGCAACGGTTGTAATCTTTACCACTAATTGGGTCAATCACTTGTGATACTAACACCAATGTGGAAGCTTCAAAAAAAGGATCAATACGTGCACTTTCAGGGTCAGGAATCAAGGACATATCGGAGTTGTTAATGTCACACCAGCCTTCAATCGAAGAGCCATCAAAAGCAAACCCATCTTCAAAACTATCTTCACTTAACTCATGAATAGGGAATGTTACATGCTGCCATTTACCTTTGGTGTCCGTAAAACGTACATCCACAAATTCGCAGTCATTTTCTTCAATAAGGTCAAAGACCTTTTTTATTGCATCGCTCACATCTCTCTCCTTATTTACCTACTGTTTTTTATTCTAAAACTAAGGTGGTTACCCTCTATATTTGCATGAAGGCTAAGCTTTACACAAAGCCATTGCCTACGCAATGACAAATCAACAATTATTCAAGGAGTAAACCTTCAAGCAAACCTGAGTCCACCGAAATTAAAGCCGTATAGTGCCAGCGCTCAAACAACACATCGATGATAACAATGCCTGCAATGATAACATCTTCACGCCCTTTTTCTAAAGCTGGAATCTGCAAACGTTCTTGATTACTCATGTTTAAAAGCTGATCTCGCAAGCTATTAAATGCACTTTTTGTCATCACATAACCATCAATTTTATTCGCCACATATGTCTGCATATCTTGGGCAATAGCTGCCAGTGTTGTCACTGTACCTGCTGTGCCAACCAAGTACTGTGGTAGTGTAACATCTTTACCCCAAAAGCTTTCTAACTTCTCCAGAAAAGGAATAACTGCTTGCTTCATCTGCCCATACGCTTGTTCAACAGGTTGTTGTTGTACCCATTGCTCAGTTAGCCGAACCACCCCAAGTTTCAAGCTATGACTGTCTCGAACTTGTCCTTGAAATACGCAGGTAAACTCCGTACTCCCCCCGCCAATATCAAACAAACACATATCACTGCCAACTTCATCGGGTAAACCAAGTCTTGCCCCTACCAATGCTAATCTTGCTTCCTGTTCACCTGAAATAACCTGAATGCGTAAGCCAATAGCGCGCATTACTTCTGCCACAAAGCTTTGTCCATTTTTTGCCTCGCGAATTGCCGCTGTTGCCACCGCATAAATATCCGACACAGCAATACCATGCTCTTGGCATACAGCTTTCATTGATGAAAACACGCGTAAAGCGCGTTGCATACCAGCATTGCTCAACATACCTGTGCGCTGCAAACCTTCGCCCAAACGCGCTATTTTATGTTCATAATGTATACGCTGAATAATGGTGTTTGCACCAACTTCAGCAATCAATAAACGAATCGTATTGGAGCCAATATCCAATACAGCTTTGGTTTTAAGTGACATCCGTTACCGTATCACGGTGTGCTTTGCTCAACTTTACATAATGTTTTGCAGATTGTATTAAAAATACTTTTTCTTCGTCCGTTAATTCACGGCGCTCTCTCGCTGGGCTACCTGCGTACAAATAACCACCTTTTAACACTTTACCTTCTGGAACAAGTGAACCCGCAGCTAAAAAACACCCTTCTTCCAATACCGCATGATCCATGATGATAGAGCCCATACCCACCAAACATAAGTTTTGCACTTCGCAACCATGCAACAACACTTTATGCCCCACTGTCACATCATCACCCACCACACAAGGTGCGTCACCACTGTTATGAATAACCGTATGGTCTTGAATATTCGAGCGTTCACCAATGGTAATGCTATTGACATCACCCCGCAACACAGATTGATACCAAATCGAAGTATCCGCGCCTACTTCCACCCGACCAATCACGTCAACATTGGGTGCCAACCAAGCTGTTGCATCAACATCAGGTGTATAATCGAGATACGAACGAATCATTTTATTTTACTTCTATCACTTCTACTTTTTCTTTGGGTTTACGCGCTTGCCCATCCACATCATCTATACGTGCACAGCGACCATTAATTGCCGAACCTTCTTCCAGCGTAATAACCTTGTACTCCACATCTCCGTTAAGTACACCCTTCACCCCAATCTTCAAACTGTGACTAGCGCAAACATTGCCATTGATATCACCATGCAAAACCAAGTTAGGTACATTCACTTCACCCTTGATAAAGGCTCCTTCGCTAACAATCAATGTACCATCTTTTTCTGACTGGATATTACCTTCAAAACGCCCATCAATGCGTACAGCACCTTCAAAAGATAAGTTGCCTGTAAACACAGAATGTACACCAATTAGTGTATCAATATGTTGCGCTTCTTTCATTGGTTTCACCTGCTTTTGTTCTTTTTTACTAAACATACCCTATATCCCTTGAATCGGTATTGTTTGTTTCAATACTTCTTTTTTACGATAATTGTAAATGATAAGCTCAAGCTTAGTCGGCTTCCACATTTCCTTCCACTCAATTTTTTTATCCAGCGCAGTATGCGATTCAAACCGATAACGTTCCTCATCCGTAAACAATGCCTGCCTATGCCCTTGCTCATCTAAAGCAAATACCTGATAAGTACCTGTCAAATAACGCGGATAACTTCCCCCCTTCACAAACAATGCTTGCCACAAAAGAAATCCATCACTCTGCCAGTCAGCCTTGTGCGCAAGAATTTGAATCCCCTTACCTTTGCGCTCTGCCAAAATGCTTTTAAACATATGCAACTCTTTGGTAAGCCCCAACACTTCTCGCTCTTGCGCGCCTATTTGTTCTTTCAAACTATCTATCTGCTCATCTTTTAACACATTGAGTGTATTAACATCTGCAAGTTTTCGCTGTAATTCTTGATTTTGCCGTTTCAACTTCAAATTCTCAGGAATCATTTCTTGAATACTATGAAAAGGAGCAAACCACGCACCAAGCGCAAATGGAACAGCCATCAACAATACCAAAAAAAGCAACACCGTAATGCTACGCACATAAAAATTACGCGCAGGTTTACCTCCATGCGCATCCATCACTACAACCTGTCTTGATTTAAACCAAAAGGACATCAGATAATCGTCAGTTAAGGCCAACTGGCATTGACCGCCAGCCCCATGGTTTCATCCAAACCAAACATCACATTGGCATTTTGAATCGCTTGCCCTGATGCACCCTTTAACAAGTTATCAATACAACTGACAACCACGGCTTCGGTTTCACTCAACACTGCCACTCCAATTTCACACCTATTGCTCCCTTTCACTGCGCCTGTAGCAGGCAAAGAGCCCAAAGGAAGCACCCGAACGAAGGGTTCATCTTTGTAAGCATCAGATAAAACACCATGCCATTGTTCACTATTTTTACCTGATAAATGAATGGTGCTCAACATACCTCTGGTCATAGGAATAATATGTGGCACAAAACGCACATGCACATCCTGCCCTGTATATGCCTTAGACCATTCTTCCATTTCCCAAGCATGCCTATGTTTGGGCAAACCATAAGCAGCTAAACTTTCATTGATTTCACAATATAATAGACCTGTCTTGACAGCTCTGCCCGCACCTGATGTGCCCGACTTGGCATCAATAATAATCGACTGTGTATCAATAACATTCGCTTTCAAAAGCGGCAACAAAGGCAACAATACCGACGTTGGATAACACCCCGGATTTGCCACAAGTTTAGTTTGCGCCACATCTTTTCTCGCATGTTCGGTTAAACCATAAACACAATCGTTCAATAATTCGGGAAAAGGGTGTGGTAAGCCATAAGCTTGTTCATAATTCTCTGTATCAGGATGCCTAAAGTCCGCACTTAAATCGATAACTTTTTTGCCTGCATCCAATGCTTTTTTGACACTGGCTGCAGCTGCGGCATGAGGAAGCGCTGTAAACACAAGCTGTACTTCATCAGGAATAACATCGTCTGCTTTAGCCAGTGTCATGCTCGCACTTTGGCTGGCAATGCTTGGCAACACCTCAGAAACTTTTTTGCCCGCTTGACTAAAAGCAGCCAAATGTTTGATTTCAAATTCAGGGTGTGCATCCAGCAAACGAATAAGTTCCGCCCCCGTGTAACCTGTTGCACCAAGAATGGCTACTGCAATGCTCATCCTACCCTCCTTTATCAATCCGTAGGGCAAACTTAACATGCCCCTTTATAAATATCACTACCTAAGGAAATGCCGATTTATTGGCATCCTGCCAAACATCAAGACGAGAAATAAAAAGCGTCGTTTTCCTTTCACTTACAAATCATTCGCTTGCGCTATTGACTTGGCAGCCCGTCCATGGGCTGCACGCAAGCACTGAATAAACCAGCATTTCCGCAACAAACATACAAAAAAGAAAAAAAAAGGGAGAGCAAATGCTCTCCCTTGAATCTTGAACCAAAAACGAATTAACGTTTCGAGAACTGTGGTGCACGGCGTGCTTTTTTCAAGCCGTACTTCTTACGTTCTACAACACGCGCATCACGTGTTAGGTAACCTTTTTCTTTCAGTTGAGGGCGAAGACCACCGTCATACTCAAGCAATGCACGGGCAATACCATGACGAATCGCACCAGCTTGACCAGAAACGCCGCCGCCTTGAACATTCACACGAATGTCCAAACGATCTGTAAGACCAACAAGTGTTAATGGGCGCAATGCTTCTTGGCGAATGATTTCGATTGGGAAATAGTTTTCCATATCGCGACCATTGATGCTAATTTGACCACTGCCTGCTTTAATCATTACACGAGCAATACTACGCTTGCGTCGTCCTGTTCCACGGTACATATCATCTGCCATTGTCTTTACCTATTCTTCCAATAATTCTTTTAGTTAATTGCTAACGCTTGTGGCGCTTGCGCTGTGTGCGGGTGTTCAGAACCAGCATATACTTTCAATTTAAGAAGCTGCTTACGACCCAATGGACCTTTAGGCATCATTCCTTTAATTGCTAGTTCAAGGATACGTTCTGGAAAACGTTCACGTTGTTTTTCCAAAGAAATCGTATGCAAACCACCAGCAAAACGGCTGTGACGGTAATACATTTTTTGCATTTCTTTGTTACCCGTAACTTTCACTTTCTCAGCGTTGATGATGATGACATGGTCACCACAATCTGCATGAGGGGTATACATAGGGTTGTGTTTACCACGCAAAATGCGGGCAACTTCAGTAGATAGACGACCAAGAATCATATCCTCAGCATCCACGATATACCATTTACGTTCAATATCGCCAGGGCGAACAGTCCAAGTAGACATGTTTGACACTCCAAAAATCCAATCAAAACCGACTGAAAAAACTTCTCTCCAAATTCCACAGGGCTTCTCGCCTTACTGTCGAACGGGTCGCGCATTGTAGGAAACCGTTTCATAATGTCAAACACCTTTATGCAAGTTGTTTGCCTACAAGCTTACTTCACCACCCTTAGGTTGGTGATTTTTATTTTTGATAGTAAGCTGCGCCACCTTATTATATATATTACAGCATATCCACAAGGGAGAAACATATGACACAAGACGAAATGAAAGAAGAAGTTGCAAAGGCTGCACTCGCTTATGTTATTGAAGGCTCCATTGTTGGTGTAGGCACAGGCTCAACTGCCAACAAGTTCATTGATGCGCTAGCCACCATCAAAGATAAGATTAAAGGCACGGTAGCCAGCTCTGAAGTCACTGCCGAACGTCTAAGGGGGCACGGTATCCCTGTATTTGAGCTCAATGATGCACTTAGCCAAGTAAACAAACTATCTGTATATATCGATGGTGCCGATGAATTCGACCCACAAAAGAACCTTACCAAAGGCGGCGGCGGCGCTTTAACCCGCGAAAAAATCGTGGCTGCTGGCTCTGAAAAGTTTGTATGTATTGTAGATGAAAGCAAACAAGTTGATTTTCTTGGTGCATTTCCACTGCCTATTGAAGTGATTCCTATGGCTGAAACCTTGGTGATGTCGATTGCCAACAATTTGGGTGGCAAAGCACAAGTCCGCGAAGGTTTCACCACTGATAACGGCAATATCATTATTGATGTGACGGGTTTAACCATTAAAAACGCTCGCCAACTTGAAGATGATTTAAATGAAGTACCTGGTATTGTTACCAATGGTATTTTCTCCCATCAAGGCGCAGATGTTATCCTTATGGCAACCCCAACTGGCGTAGTTACTTTCGACTAAACCATTCATGCAAGTCTCCGACTTCGATTTCAGGCTACCTGAAAACCTGATTGCCAAACAACCTTTAACCAAACGTGATGCATCACGTTTGTTGGTATTGGCTGAAGATGATTTTCAGGATAAACATATTCCAGACCTTGTTGGACTTGTACAACAAGGTGATGTTTGGGTTGTTAATGATACCAAAGTAATTCCCGCTCGGCTGATGGGAAAAAAGGAAAGCGGTGGCAAAGTTGAAGTACTATTGCTTGAGGCTTTGGGACAAAGTAATATTTGGTCGGCATGGGGCAAAAGCAACAAACCTTTAAGTGAAGGGCAAAATATTTACTTCTCCGATACTTTTTCAGGCCAAATTATCAAGCGTAATGGTAAAAACATCGAAATAAAACTCATAGCAGACGATATTGGAACAGCCATTGAACAACACGGGCATATGCCTCTACCGCCCTATATCAATCGCCCTGATTCCGAAGAAGACAAACAACGCTATCAAACTGTATTTGCCCAACATAAAGGTGCAGTTGCTGCGCCCACCGCTGGTTTACATTTAACCCCAGATTTAATACATCAAATGAAAAGTGCAGGTGCAACTTTTGTCCATGTTACCTTGCATGTTGGGCCAGGTACATTCCAGCCTATTCAAGTGGAAAACACGAATGAACACGTGATGCATGAAGAGGCATATATTATTTCAGATGAGGCAGCCAAAACCATCAATCAAGCTAAGTCTGACAATAAACGTATTGTTGCCGTAGGCACAACCAGTTTACGAACACTAGAGGCCGCAGGACAAAGCGGACAAATAAACGCAGGTGCCGATAGAACAAATATTTTTATCACACCCAGCTACCAGTTCAAAATAACCGATGCGTTATTAACTAATTTTCACCTGCCTAAATCAACATTATTAATGCTGGTATCAGCACTGGCTGGGCAAGCGCGCATCAAACAAGCTTATCAACATGCGATCACACAACAATATCGTTTTTACTCTTATGGCGATGCCATGTTTATTCCAAGTAGCCTACCAGTCCGGTGAAAATTTATAAACGCTTCCTTGATGGCATGCCTGAATACTTGGCGCGTTATTA
Organism: Ghiorsea bivora; assembly: GCF_000744415.1. Classification (NCBI taxonomy): domain Bacteria; kingdom Pseudomonadati; phylum Pseudomonadota; class Candidatius Mariprofundia; order Mariprofundales; genus Ghiorsea; species Ghiorsea bivora. The sequence goes on along the minus strand of NZ_JQLW01000012.1, from coordinate 24,694 downwards.
TTGGTGGGCGTATTTATGGCAAAAATCAGTATGGTTCTTTGACCACCAACCTATTATTAATGCCATTCTTTTCGGGCAATATAAAAAGCTTATGCAGCTAACCATGCAACAACTAGAGCATACTGATCATACACGAGTTCTCCAACTCACATGTGTATATGGTATGCTTACCCCCAAGCTTATTGAAAAAATAAAGCCTTCACCTTTACATATCACCGATGTTGCCCCTGTACAATTACGTTTAGCTGCAAGCAAGGCGGCACCAGCCTCTAGCCTAATCAAAACACGCATGAATGCAGAATACTTGGGTTATAAAGATAATAGTTTCACCACCACCATCTTGTTCTTTTTGCTACATGAACTACCAATTGAAGCCAGAGAAAACGTGTTATCTGAAACCATGCGCACCCTATCTGATGGTGGCACATTATTACTTACCGAATATGCAGAGCTTCCTAAAAAGCATTTTCTTTATTGGTTTTTTCCAACCCGCTGGATTACCACAAAGCTTGAACCTTTTCTCAACGACTTTTGGCACGAAAACCTTACTAAAAAGTTAAACATACAAGCCGCCAAACATGGAAAACAAGCATCTCTCATTTCCCATACCGATATTTTCTCAAAGTTTTACCGTGTTACAACTTATAAAATAAACAAACGCTAAGAGCGCTTACGCCAGCTTATCGTCAGCGATATGATAATGAGGGTCTTCTTTAATATTCACTTCAACAAGTCCTCCCGCTTTTTCAAGTAACTCTTTACAGTCTTTACTTAAATGCCGCAAGTGTAACTTTTTGCCCAGCTTGGTATATTTCTCAGCTAAATTATCAATGGCTTCAATGGCAGAATGATCGGCAACCCGAGAATGGGCAAAATCAATAATCACTTCATCAGGATCATTTTTAGGGTCAAACAACTCATTAAATTTATGTACTGATGCAAAAAAAAGCGGGCCATGCATTTCATAAACACGCTCACCTGATTCTAAATCTTTGGGCACGGCATAAATATGTTTGGCATTTTGCCATGCAAACACCAATGCTGATGCAATCACACCCACCACCACAGCAATAGCAAGGTCAGTGAATACTGTCACCACAGTCACCAAAACCACAACAAACACATCTTGTTTGGGGATTTTATTAAACATATTAAAACTGCCCCATTCAAATGTACCAATCACCACCATAAACATAATGCCTACAAGCACAGCCACTGGAATCATTTCAATCAGTTCATTGGCAAACAAAATGAATGACAGCAAAAATAATGCCGCAGCAATGCCCGATAAATTACGCCGACCACCCGAAGAGATATTAATCATGGATTGCCCAATCATGGCGCAACCACCCATGCCACCAAAGAAACCTGTGACCACATTGGCAGCACCTTGCCCAATCGAAACACGATTACCTTGCCCGCGCGTACCCGTTAATTCATCAAGCACCGTCATGGTCAACAACGATTCAATCAAACCAATGGCTGCTAAAATCACAGCATATGGCAAAATAATATAAAGTGTATCGAGGTTTAAAGGCACTGAAGGGATATGAAAAGGAGGAAGCGAACCGCCAATGGATGCAATATCACCTACAGTTTTGGTATCCAAACCTGCAAAAATCACCACCGCCGACAAACCTGCAATCGCCACCAAACCCGCAGGCACAGCGGAGGTAAACTTAGGCAAAAAGTGCATAATCAACATGGTGGCAAACACCAGCCCAAGCATCATATAAAGCTCTGCACCCTGCATCCAAGCCCCATCCACTTTAAACTGTGGAATTTGCGCCAAGAAAATTACAATCGCCAAACCATTCACAAAACCCAGCATCACAGGGTAAGGCACCATACGAATAAACTTACCAAACTTCAGCAAACCGAAAATAATTTGTAACACACCCATCAACACCACAGTAGCAAACAAATACTCTACCCCATGTTGCGCCACAAGCGATACCATCACCACTGCCAATGCACCCGTTGCACCAGAAATCATACCGGGGCGGCCACCAATCAATGAAGTAATTAAACCCACCATAAATGCTGCATAAAGCCCCACCAAAGGATGCACACCTGCTACAAAAGCAAAGGCAACAGCCTCAGGAACCAGCGCAAGCGCAACCGTTAAACCAGATAAAATATCATCTTTAGCACTCCAAACGTGCTTCTTATATAAGGTAAACATGGGGTTCTCCGAGGTTAAAATACCAACCAAACAATCTTTAAGGGCGGCGCAATATGCCTGAAATCAAGTCGAAATCCAACCTACTTCATGAAGGCAACCTTTCTTGCATATTACTCCTTCGCCGCATTGAGTACTGTAACTATACTATCCACCAAAGTTTCAGGCATATATGGTTTTCGTATAAATCCTGCAATATCAGACTGGCTACTTTTATCTAAGCTTCGTTCATCATAACCCGATGACAACAACACAGGCATATTAGGTGTATGCGCGTGAATATGTTTCGCCACAGCTACCCCGCCAAGTTTCGGCATCACCATATCACAAACCACCAATGTTAATGTCTGTTGGTGTGCTTGATATTGCGCAATAGCTTCTTCGCCATTGTTGGCTGTAACCACTTCAAAACCCACATCTTCTAATACTGCAGCAGCAAACTCTAAAATATCAGGCTCATCATCAATCAACAACACCTTGCCCGACACCTTAGTCGCACTTGTATCTGATACTGCATGCATTTCAGGTGCGACCACATCCGCTTCAACAGCAGGAAACAGCACACGAATAGTTGTCCCTTTACCCTTTTCAGAATCAACCGCAATAGCTCCATCATGAGCATGAATAATACCAAGCAACGCGCTCATGCCCAAACCACGACCTGTAAATTTGGTGGTGAAAAAAGGCTCAAATATTTTCGCTTTGGTCTGCCTATCCATACCACACCCCGTATCTGACACTTCAAGAAATACATATTGTCCACGCACAAGCTTTTGCTCACCCACCCAATCCTGAGTTTCATCACCATCAATCGTTGTCACTCCCAGTTTTACCCGAATAACCCCAGCCTCTTCGATGGCTTCTGCAGCATTGGTTAATAAATTCAACATCACCTGCTGCACTTGCCTGATGTCCGCCTCAACAGGCAAAATATCTGCAGCAATATCTTCTTCCAGTGTGATTTGATTGGTTAGCGTTGCCCGCACCATATTCATCACATCATGCAATAGTTCATGCAACAAAACAGGTTGTTTATCCGTCACACCACCCCCTGCATACATCAACATTTGCTCACACAATTCCGCAGCACGCATACTGGCAGCTTTAATTTTATCCAAATTTTGCACCAAGACTTGGGGCTCTTCAACATGGGTCACGGCGAGAGCTGTATTGCCCATAATAGCTGTCAGAATATTATTAAAATCATGCGCGATACCGCCCGCCAAAACACCCAGCGATTCAAGGCGTTGGGTATGTTCCATCTTCTCCTGATATGCTTGCTTAACCTCGGCTTCCGCTTTGCGTTCTGTAATATCATGGATGACAAGCAAAATAGCACGCTCACCATGCCAACGAAAAGGTGCGCCTTGTATCTCTGCATCAAAGCTTTTGCCATCCATGGTTTGCAGTTGAAACTCTTGCAACTTCATAGGTTGCTGTTGATCACATGATGTTTTAAGCCTTTGCATTAAACTTTCTTGATATTCATGAGGGACTACACATTGAATGGATTGATGTAGCAATTGTTCTGCTGAAGTCACGCCAAATATATTTAGTGCTGCTTGATTGACATAAACCCATGCCCCATTTTGTACAATACCCAGGGCAAATGGTGTTAACTCTGATAGCGTACGATACCGCTCATGGCTTTCTTTCAAACTTTGTTCTATCTCAATTTGCTGCGTAATATTGGTTCGAATAGCAACATATTGCCAAGGCTTACCATCATCGTTCAAAAAAGGTGTAATTGTTGTGTCCACCCAATAAAATGAACCATCTTTTCGTTTATTTTTAAGCACACCATGCCAAGTCTCACCGCTGGTTATCGTTGCCCACATCTGCGCAAAAAAACCTGGCGCATGCTCCTCAGTTTTTAAAATGCGATGGTTTTCTCCTATCACCTCTTCCCTAGCGTAACCACTTACTTCGCAAAACTTATCATTCACATAAGTAATATCACCATCACTGTTTGCAATGGACACAACCGCATGATCATCCAAACCTTTTTGTAAAAAATGTAAAAACGCATGCGATTTCTTTAATGCATCATTGGAGCCTCGCAGCCGCCATAACACAATAGCCACATATGCCAATAAAAGTATTGCAAACCACATTAATAAAAGCCTAAACTTATCCGCTTTAACTAAGCCTTGGTTAAACCAATCTTTATAATCAGTACTCACCATCGTTACAGCATCATCCACACCACAATGAATAAACGCATAAAATGCCCTCTCCAAACCTTGATACTGCTCCAAGATAAGCTGTAAATGCTGCACAATCGGTTTCAACTCAGGTGCATGCATTTGTGCCATAAGATTTCTAATTTTCACATCATCAAATTCGCCCCTTTGTGTTACCAAGTGTTGCACCTCATGATAAACACTAAGCAAGATACCCAAATGCTGAGGATATTCATGCTGTACCTGCTCCAATAGCGTTGGTAAATATCGTGCTGAATTCAAATAAATAGAAAGCTGCATCTTAAACCTTTCCATAGGTTCTTTTTGTTGGTCTAAAACGATATGCAATTGATTGAGGCTAGAGGATAATGAAGGAATACCAGCAGCTGCCTCATCAATACTTATACGTAATGCATCAAGATCATCCATTCCTCTCACCAACGTGTCAAAATGAGCCAATTGCCCTGCAAGCAACAGTGTCATGTCCTTTTCCAGTTCAGCATCTTGAAACAAAATCTTATCCACCAATGATTCCATGTGGTAAAAACTTTCCACATTTACCCGCTCAGACTGCTGATAAAGAAATAATAATACACCACATAGCGTAAAAATGATAACTGCATTCACACCTTGTTTTCGCATAAATTCTTTAAAGTTTACCATGCTTGTCCTTGATAAACACCTGCCAACGTATTAAAAAACCTTTTAATGAAACGAATATCAGCATCAGGTATCTCACGCCCCAATTGATATTTCGCCATAATTTTAATCACCTCGTCTAAACTTTGCTCACTACCATCATGAAAATAGGGTGCCGTTTGCATGACCATTCTTAATGAAGGAACTTTAAATACATATTTATCTTCTTCATTATTTGTCTGATTAAAGCGCCCTAAGTCAACCGTTTGTATCGCCCTATCACGATCAACAAAATAATTTTCCAGCACACCAAACTTTTGAAACATATTACCACCTAAAGCAGCACCTTGATGGCAGGCAACACAGCCGTAGTCTTTAAATAGTTGATAACCTTTCTTTTCATCTGCCGAAATAGCCGATGCATCACCTTTTAAATACAAGTCAAAACGCGAATCCACAAGAGTTAAAGAACGTTCAAACTCTGCAATTGCATTGGTAACATTATCTTGCGTAACCCCATCATCATAAATACGTTCAAAAGATACGTTGTAGTCCTCATCCTGTTGCAAAAATCGAAGCACATTATTCCATGTGTTGCCCATCTCTAATTTATCTTGAAGAGGAAAAGGCACCTGCTCTTCCAAAGTTTTAACACGCCCATTCCAAAACTGACGGAAATTTAATGCACTGTTAAACACAGTGGGCGCGTTCATCGAACCTTTTTTACCATCTATCCCGATTGAAGCAATATTATTATCTACACCACCAAAATCCAAATCATGGCATGAAGCACAACTGATGCTGCCATCAGCAGATAATCGCGTTTCAAAAAAGAGCTTTTTTCCAAGCGACACTTTAGCTTGCTGCAAACCCTCTGGCGCAACAATAGGTACAATCGGTTCATCAGAAAAAGCGATGCTCGGCACTAGCTGCAACACCAAACACAAACAGACTATGCGCATAAGCATCTCCTTATCTTTTTTTAACCGCCCTTAAATCTTAAAAAGGTCTCACAATGACAAAAATCAATACAGCGACCAAACCAAACACGGGGATTTCGTTAAAAAAGCGATAAAATACATGGTCTCGCATATTTTCGCTTTGTGCAAAAACTTTCACCAAGTGCCCGCAATAAAAGTGATAGAGCATTAATAACAGCACCGTAGCAACTTTAAGACCAAACCAAAGTTGGCCACCAAAGTATTCCCATTGGTTATACGCCATCGTAGCACCTGTAATCACTGTCAACCACATCATTGGTGTCACAAACCGATAAAGTTTGTGCTCCATCAGTGCCAGTTGTTGATGTACCGCCTCATGATCTGTCATCGCATGATTCACAAACAAACGCGGCAAATAAAACAAGCCCGCAAACCAAGAGGTAAACATCATGATGTGTAAAACTTTAATCCATTCCATACTGGCAAGGTTAGCTTTATTCAGCGACAACTTCAAAATAAACCGCTAGCCTTCGGTTTAATTTTTCATACAAAAATTCAACCAACAAGCGAGGAAACCTATGAAATCATTATTATTACTTTGTACACTTCTCCTGCCTTTCACCAGCTGGGCAGCAGACACGCAAGCTGCAAATGACAAAACTGCTGCTGCAATTCGCACTACACTTTCAAATATGCCCATCAAAGCTATACACACCACGCCTATCACGGGTGTTTATGAAGTTCAAGTTGGTGATACTATTTATTACACTGATAAAACAGGTCAATACCTAATCAATGGTCATATGTTTGACACACATATCAAACAAGATTTAACCGCCAAACGCCTTGCTGATATCAACCGCATCAACTGGAAAGATTTACCTTTGAAAGATGCGATTGTTAGTGGCCCTAAAAATGGTCTTAAAATGGCAGTGTTCACTGACCCAGACTGTCCATACTGCAAACGTTTAGAGGAAAATTTAAAAAACGTAACAGGCATCCGCATTTATACTTTCTTATTCCCGCTCACCCAGCTGCATCCTGATGCCTACGAGAAATCCAAGTCTATCTGGTGTGCTAAAGATCAACACCAAGCCATGCTTGATGTCATGCTAAACAATAAAACTCTAGACAAAGCTACTTGCAAAACGCCCATTGATGAAAACATGAAACTTGCCGAAAAGCTTAACGTGCACGGCACACCAACAATTTTTGCAGAGGATGGTCGCAAATATACTGGCGGCGATATCAAAACTTGGTTACAACAAGGTTCGAAATAAACAAAAACTAGCCTAGGTACAAGCTTAATCCTTGTGCCTAGGCTCTTTTACTGACTGCAGCGAACAATAAACTAAGATACCATGACGTTTAACAAGCTGAAATAAAACTCAGCTATCAAGCTTAATTGTTTAGAATGACAGATGAGCCCAAGGCTCCATTACGCTTACCTACATGGTTATTCACCCAAAGTTCAAAACCTGCATACGTATTGTAAAAAGTATCAAATATTTGTAGCGGCATACGGCAAGCCAAAGTGCGTTCCACAGCCACAAGCTCTGTATCATCAGGTAGCCGTAAGATAGGGCTAGCATTACCATACATGGCATTCACACCCAATGTGCATTTCGTCTTCCCATTGCGTTTAGCTTCAACTTTACCAAAGACAATCACATAAAAAACAGACGTTTTTTCAGCTTCCGAATCTTTACGCAAAACACGTCCTGGAAAATATTCAACCAATTCGGAGTCCTCTTCCAACCACTGCCTATCTTCTGCGCCAAGCTTGGTAAAAGCAGGGTGCATAAAAGAAATGGTTTCAATCATGCGGCGCTGCACAACTTTCATCAAACTATCACCGGCAATCGGAGACATATGCACCATTGCATCCACTGTTTTATCAGAAAACTCTAACAATGTTGAATCCACAAAAGCCTGAACTGTTGCCGTACGTGGTAGCTGATAAATACACGCAACTTCACCAAAAAAGTCACCTTGTTTCAGTGAGCCAACCTCAAAGTGCTCTCCTGATTTAGTGTTCACTTGCACATGAACTTCGCCTTCAAGAATCAAATAAAAATTATGGCTGATTTCACCTTGCTTAACAATCACTTCGCCTTTTTTTACTTTGCGCAAGGTGCCTTGACGAAGAAACTCTTGGGATTCTGAGTCCGAGAGAGCCTCAATCAAGGAAAAAACCTTACCAGCCTCACTTAAGCTTTGCGGTGGCGAACCCAGTGTTAACTCTGCAATAGTTTTCATAGATTCAATTTCATCTGTATCAGGGTGACCCAGCTGCTCACAAAGGCTCAAAAAGGCAAGGGCATAACTTGAATACCCCAATGATACCATGCGCCTAGCCATCTCCATCGCAAGATTTCGTGCCGCTTCTTTATCCCCTCTTGCCTGCAGCATTTGAATCAAAGGTCGGGCAATTCGCAAATCTTCAGGATAAGCAGCGATTAAATCTTGGTAAGCTTGCATCATTTCTTGTTTCGTCAGAGCCATGACGCACAATCTAATCGCATGCACCGAGAAAGGCTATACCCATCTGTAACTTGTATTACAAACCATATTGGGGTTTCCATTGCACTTGCTCTTTTGATGCGTAGCTTACGCTGCCTTATTTTAAACTATGAGGAACAACACCTATGTCTACCCCCATCCAATACGCCTTATTAAGTGTCTCTGACAAAACAGGCATTGAAAACTTTGCCAGCCAATTGATTGCACAAGGCTTTAGCCTGCTTTCTACGGGTGGCACTGCCAAATTGCTACGTAAAGCCAACATTGAAGTGCGTGATGTCTCCGACTACACAGGTTTCCCAGAAATGATGGATGGTCGCGTAAAAACCTTAAATCCTAAAGTTCACGGTGGCATTTTAGCGCGCCGCAATAATGAAGGTGATTTGGCTTCGATGGTAGAGCATGGCATTGAACGTATTGATATGGTTTGTGTGAACCTATACCCATTCCGCGAAGCTGTTGCCAAAGAAGGCTGCACCATTACAGATGCGATTGAAAACATTGATATTGGTGGCCCTTGCATGGTTCGCGCTGCGGCAAAAAACCATGAATTTGTCACCATTGTGGTTGACCCTTCAGATTATAACATGGTGATTGATTCGATGAAAGATGGCTCATTGGATGTAAACAAACGCCGTGGTCTTGCGGTCAAAGCTTATGCCCATACAGCGGCTTATGATGGTGCTATTGCCAATCATTTTTCCGCTTTGAATACCGATGGCAGTAAACGTCAGTTCCCTGATATTTTTACACGTCAGTTTATCAAAACAGCCGATGAACTTCGTTACGGTGAAAACCCGCATCAAGCAGGTGCATTTTATGCCGATGTTGAAGACCCAGTAACCTCACTTGCCGATTGCGAAGTATTACAAGGCAAAGCATTGTCTTATAATAATATCGCAGATGCAGATGCAGCCTTTGCCTGCGTACGCGATTTTTCTGAAAATGCAGCCGTGATTGTGAAACATGCCAACCCTTGTGGTGTGGCGACAGGCGGCAAACAAGCTGAAGCCTATGAACGCGCAAGAGCAGCAGATAGCACCTCTGCATTTGGTGGCATTGCAGCATTTAATCAACCTTTGGATGATGAAACCGCATCACTGATTGCCCAAACCTTTATGGAAGTGGTGATTGCACCTGGCTTCTCGGATGAAGCCTTACAAACATTAAGCACCAAGAAAAACCTACGTGTATTGCTCGCGCCATCTGTTGCGCCTGTACAAGGCGGTTTGGAATTCAAACGTGTAAGCGGTGGTTTATTGGTGCAAGAACGCGATGACCATATTTTAACACGCGATATGTGCAAAGTGGTCAGTAAACGCCAGCCTACTGAAGAAGAATGGGCTGATATGATGTTTGCATGGTCTGTAGCCAAACATGTGAAATCCAATGCTATTGTATTCGCTAAAAATGGCGTGACATTAGGTGTGGGTGCGGGACAAATGAACCGCGTAAACTCAACGCGCATTGCAGTGCAACATGGTGGTGAGGCCATCAAAGGCTCTGCTGTTGCGTCAGATGCATTCTTTCCATTCCGCGATGGTGTAGACGCTTTGGCTGAGGCTGGAGCAACAGCAGTGATTCAACCGGGTGGTTCAATTCGTGATGAAGAAGTGATCAAAGCAGCTGATGAACATGGTTTAACCATGATTTACACAGGCATTCGCCACTTTAGGCATTAAGCTTAGGCCTCATTATTTATCATATCCAAACAACAAACACTGGTTTTAGCCTACCTTCTTGGGTCAACGATTGGGTTAGTGCTTGCGTGCGTATTCACGGTGACTTCTCCAGCCTTGAATCGCGCATGGATTTTGTCATCCAACTATGCAAACAAAATGTCAGCAAACAAACAGGTGGCCCCTTTGCCGCTGCTATTTTTGATATGCAGAACCAACAGTTATTGGCTGTAGGTGTCAACATCGTTGTACCCAGCCATAACTGCACCAATCATGCTGAAATGACAGCTATCACACTTGCCCAACAGGCTTTAAAAACATATGACTTAAAGGAACATGGCAACTTTGAATTGCTTACCAGTTGTGAACCATGCGCCATGTGTTTTGGTGCTTTGCCGTGGTCGGGCATTCAACATCTGGCTTATGCCGCTACTTCAGCAGACGCAGAAGCCATTGGTTTTGATGAAGGAGCAAAACATCCTGACTGGATAAACGCACTACAGCAACGTAACATCACGGTCAGTCAAGAAGTATTGCGTGATAAAGCTACAGCCATATTGCAACAGTATGCCAGCCAATCAGGCATCATTTATAATACTTAACCCACATAATTCATCAAATTCTAGGCAAACATCACAACAATTTATAAATAACCACAGGTAAAACTAAACTAAGGGAAGCTCTGAATCAGTCTGGATGAAGCACATTGTGATTCAGGGCATTCAAAATCACCAAAAGTAGGCGCTTGGAGGCGAGGCGTGAGTTGCATGGAATAGCTTAAGCTATTGCTCAAACTCACAACGCAGTTTGGGTACCCTGGACACAAGATGGCAATTCATGACTTATTCGGAGCTTCCTAAGCTAAAGTCTCACCCTTATACTGCGATAGATGTTATTGCAGAAGTTCGTTTGTTCGGCTTCGAGTTTTAAACAAGGAGTATATTGTGGCCATTCCAGTTTCACCATCTAGTGGTTTTATCACACGTTTGCTGCAACAAACATCGCAGCAAAGCACCGCTGCGACCCGTGCAACAGCCAACCGCAATATGCCCAAAACTGATGCCTCATTTATTTCAGCAGAAGCTCGTCATGCTTACAAAAATGATAACCAGCAACTAGAAAACAAACTCATTGAGTTGTACAATCAAAAAGGACAAGGACAGCGGTAACACACCTTAACGCTTACCCCAACCACCTGCAAAGGTTATATCTATCAATGGTTTACGCTTACGTTTAGCCTGCTCAATTTTTTGAAAATCTTCATCAAGCTGACTCAAATCACCGTGATAACCCAAAGCTATCGCCGCCATAGGTTTAAAGTCTTGAGGAACCGCAAAACTTTTGCACACAGCTTCTGCATCAAAGCCACCCATTTGATGACTCATCAACCCCAAGGCTGCTGCTTGTAAACATAATGACACACTGGCTGCACCAGCATCATATTCAGCCCATGCATTCGCTTTACCATTATGCTCAAAAACCTTATGTGTACACGCCATCAACAATACTGGGGCAAATTGCGCCCACTCTTGATTTTTCGGTGCCAAACAAGCCAATAACTTTTTCCATGCTTCTGGCTCGTATGTTTTGTGACATACAATAAAACGCCAAGGTTCAACACCAAAACACGAAGGTGCCCAGCGTGCTGCTTCCAAACATTCATTTAAATCTTGCGATGACACATCCTTATCGGCATCAAATGCCCGTGTACTCCATCGTTTTTTAAATAACTCATGCGTTATAAATTCCGAATTTTCTTGTTCTTGGCTCACACTACACCTCTCTTTACATACCTTTTAGTATCTTCAGCTTAATCCACATATGGACCATGTTGGTGAATGGGTTCACCATGCGGCACCCCAAAACAAACCAATACGCGGCTGCTTTGTTTTCCCAACAGCGATAATGTTGTACCAACATCAAAAAACATAGCTTCTGCTGCTTTTAAGCGCTCTTGATTAAGTATAACTTCACCTTCAATCACATATACAAAACCTCGCATATCATGGTCAATATGCCGCTGATATACACTGCTCTGTTTTAAACTTATATCCAAATACAACACTGCTGTTTGTAGTTTCGTAGGTGCCTGTTCACCCACAAGTGTACGCAGTCTAACCCCATCATTGCTATCACTAGGAATATCTTCAGCATCCACCTGTTGATAGCTTGGCTGCATTTGTTTTAATCGTTTCGGCAGGTTAATCCAAAGCTGTATGCCTTGCGCTCGTCCTTGGGGCATTTCTGAGTGCACCAACCCTTTACCTGCTGTAAACCGCTGCAAACCACCTGCATGCACAATGGACTTATTCCCCAAATTATCTGCATGTTGCATACCACCATCCAACATATAAGTAATCGCCTCAAAACCACGGTGTGGGTGATCGGGAAAACCACCAGCTTCAATATCAAAGTGATCCATCAACACAAAAGGGTCAAAATTCATCAAACCCTGCCTAGGCATCAACCTTTTCACCATCACCCCATCACCCTCTGGCACCGTTAAAGCGACTACCTTTTTCATACAACACCTCCTAACAAAAAAGTTCTGGTACACCTTTTGGTACAATCCGCGTGGGATTAATACTTTCATGGCTGTAATAATAATGACGTTTGATATGGTCAATATGAACAGTATCTGCGATATGTGGTTGCCCATATAAATCACATAAATATCTGTATAGGTTAGCATAATCTGAAATTTGATGTTGGTTACACTTAAAATGACCAAAATAAACCGCATCAAAACGAATCAACGTAGTAAACAAACGCCAGTCAGCCTCTGTAATCGCATCACCCATCAAATAACGGCTAGAAGCAAGTCTCGTTTCCAATAAATCCAGCGTCTTAAACAGACCATCATATGCTTCATCATATGCTTCTTGGCTGGTCGCAAAACCTGCCTTATATACCCCGTTATTCACATGTTCATACACAATGGCATTGATATGATCAATTTCAGGACGCAAGCTTTCAGGGTAATAATCATCTGTATTGCCCGTGATATGATTAAACGCTGAATTAAACATGCGAATAATTTCTGATGATTCGTTGGAAACAATCGTTTGTTTCTTTTTATCCCATAAAATCGGTACTACCACCCGCCCTGTGTAGTCGGCTTGAGCATGCGTATACAACTGGTATGCATAATGATAACCATAAAGCGGCTCAACCTTAGGTTTGAACTCCCAACCTTTATCCAGCATATCAGGCGACACTACTGTTACATCGATAATATCGGTCAAACCTTTAAGTTGACGAAAAATCAGTGTTCGATGCGCCCAAGGGCAAGCCAATGATACATATAAATGATAACGCCCTGCTTCTGCAGGAAAGTCAGCATCACCGATATGCCGTCTAAAAACAGAGTCTTGGCGAATAAATTTACCACCACTTTCTTTGGTGTCATACCACTGATCCTCCCATTTTCCTTCAACCAATAACCCCATGATACGCCACCTTTTTTCTCTTTTTATTACTGTTTGATGCCTTCAATAGAAAAATACAGCGCCACATTTTGTGATACCGGACCTAAATCCATCAAAAAACCATAATCTTTCATTTTTATATTTGTCCAAGCTTCAAAACCACGACGATAACCACCCCATGGATCCTTGCCAGCGCCAATATGTTTACCCTTGAGCACAATATCTTTGGTCACACCATGCAAGGTAAATTTTCCTTTAATTTCAATATCATTACCATTCTCTGTGAATGATGTGCTGACAAACTTGGCCTCTGGATAACGGTCTACCATTAAAAAATCTTTACTTCTTATGTGTTTATCACGCAATGCATGATTGGTGTCCACACTTGCCGTATCAATCACCACTTGAACCTTGGAAGCACTTGGGTTCTTCTCATCGTAAGTAAATGTACCATCAAAAGTATTAAAACGACCAAGCAGCCAGCTGTATCCCAAATGGCTGACTTTAAACTGGATAAATGCATGTGCGCCTTTATCATCAATGTCATAGGTTGCGGCTTGTGCTGTCATGGTCAGCCCTAATGTCAGTAGCCCTGTAAGTATCATCATCTTCAATTTCATTGTCTTCTCCTTATTTATTATTTGTTTACGGTAGTTTTAAATGTGAACCATCACAAAATGGAGCCTGTTTGGTGTGTTTACACTGACAAAGGTTAAAAATACCATCTTGTTCAGGTGTAAATGCCATGGGTGTAAAACTTGTACCCTTATGCGACCCATCACAAAAAGGTTGGCTTTTGGAGCGCCCGCAAGTGCAGTAATAATACTCTTGTCCTTTTTTTAGGCTCACCTTTGCTGGACCATGCGCTGCAACAACCACTTCATCTTTTTTTGCTTCACTCATATTGCTCTCCTTTTATACTCTATTACTCTGAAACCAACTTATAATCTACCTTAGTGGGAGACCGTAAAATAAATAAGTCACTATTTTCTAATGCTCCAATATTCATCGTGTTTACACCTGATATTCGCACAAATGAATCCTCTATTATTTTAACATCATCAATCAAAACTGTGCCACTCAGTACATACAATGAATAAAAACTATCTGTATCCAATGCAAAAGCATGGCTCCCTTTTTGCAATTTATACCTGTTTGCTTCGATGCCAGGCGCAGCAGTTTGAATCGGTGCTGTTTCACCTACATATGTTTTTACTTCTAAGTTTCCTTCTTTCTTCCATGAGAAAGAATCATGTTGAAAGTCTTTATAATAAGGGGCTTTTTTAGATGCTTTCTCAAAATCTGGATCGAACCAAATTTGAAATGCTCGAGAACCTTTTTTATATTTCTCAGCATGTTGAAGCCCGCTCCCAGCTTGTATGTGTTGAACACCTCCAGCAGGCAAGGGAGTCCATACATTTGTTGCTGTATCAAAGTGCTCTAACCCACCTTCAAAAATAAAAGTTAATATTTCAATATTTTCATGGGGGTGCATCCCAAACGCGCCATCATCAGGAGCTTCTACATGCGCCCAATACAAAAGATTGGAGTATGTTTGACCTGAAATTGGTTTGTTTTCATGCAATCGTCCGCCAAACAAATCAGCATTATGTTGCTGCTCTCGCGTTTTAATTTCAATATTCATATTTAATCCTTCACTACTGGTTATCTTTTATGCCTAACATACGTAATAATGTTCTATCTTGATCTAACCAGTGGTGTTTTAAAGCCGCTGCCGTATGCAAAACAACAAACCCCATAAACGCCCATGCTAAAGTCATATGCATTTTACCCAAAAGCACTGCACTTGCTTGTTCGATATCCCATAAAGCAGGAACCTCAAACCAAGTAAACACTGCAATACCACGCCCATCTGCAGTGACCATCAAATACCCACTTAACATTAAGACAAACATAAAAACATAGTGCAGCCGGTGTACCAACAACCCCACAACTTTTTCGAAGGCTTGCCCATAAACCTCAGGAGCAGGATTACTTAAACGCCACACCAAGCGAAAGGTTAATAGCAGCATCAAAATAACCCCCACGCTTATATGCAAAGCTGGCGCAGCTTTATACCATGCATCAACATACGTCAGATCCACCATATAAAGACCAAGCCCAAACATCGCAAACACCAACAACGCCATCAGCCAATGAAGCACAATCGTAACCCAGCCATACGCAGTTTTAGTGTTTCTAAGCTGCATCATTACTCCTAACCTATCATCTACCACCTTGCGAATTATTCACACTATCATGATAGTAAAAAAGCATATATAATTCATCATTATGATTAATATTTTCAATATCCAGGGGTTTTTATGACCTTAGAGCAGTTAAAATACCTTGATGCCATCGTAAAACATGGAAGTTTTCGCGCTGCTGCTGAGTCTGTGTTTCGCAGCCAATCATCATTAAGCATAAGCATTCAAAAACTTGAACATGAGTTAAACATCAAACTCTTTGAGCGCAGTGGTTATCGCCCAATATTAACCCACGCAGGCAAAGCAATTTACGCGAAAGCAAAGAAAGTTCTCAACAACAGCCGTGAAATACACGACCTAGCTCGCCACCTAGCCCAAGGTCACGAAGCAGAATTACGCCTTGCTGTGAGCGGTATCATTCCCTTGGAACCTATTATTGAGGCGCTAAATCATATCAATCATCAACACCCTGAAACACGCATTACTTTATTACTAGAAAACTTAAATGGTATTATGGAACGTATCTACGATGATGATGCGGATATTGCTATCACTGATGCTTTTGAACCCGATGTACAATATGAAGGACTTATCTTAGCTGAAATTCCTTTTGTTACCGTTGTACCAAGCACATCCAAGTGGGCACAATGTACTGAAAATATAAACGAAGAAGCTTTAGAAAATGAAACCATGATTATTGTGCGTGATACCAGTCATCATTCCACACGCATGAGTAAAGGCGTCTTGGAGGGTACACCACAATGGATTGTTAATGATTTTGAAACCAAACGACGTATTCTTTGCTCAGGAAAAGGCTGGGGAAGAATGCCGCTACACTTGGTAAGAGAAGACATTACGCAAGGTAGGTTATCCGTACTTCAGTTTGACGCTGTTCAAACCTTCAGTACCCCCATACATTTGGTTAGAAAAAACAATAAATTTATAGGTCCTGTAGAGCAATTGTTATGGTCAACACTACAGGAAATTGATTGGCAAACACCAACTTAATAATATGAGAATACAAAACTAGCCGATACACCCGATATGGACACGCCACTAATATTGGTACTACTTTGATCACTATTTCTTCGATATTGCACCCACTCAGCAGCAAATGACAAAGACTCATTGGGTACATGGTAGGTAAAACCTAACCCATAACTGGGGGATGTATCAGCATATGAGAAACCGGCAATATCCATAGATATCGTTGTGCCCCCTAACAAAGCATAGACATCAAGGCGACGTGTCACTTCCATACTAGGTTTAAGGAAATATGCCGTGTAACTATTGATACTTCCACCAAAGGTTGGGATTTGTCCACCAAAACCCACACGAACTTCTGCACCAAGATTTGGGCTAATCCAATTCAGCGTACTACCCGCTATAAACGAGAATGCTGCTGAGGTCGCGTTACTACCTGCCAAGTTTGCTTGTAGCGCTGACACATCAACCGCAAAATAAGGGTCAATATTCATTTTACTTGCCCAAGCTGGTGATGCAAAGCCCATCATCACTAACATCATAAACCACATAAATTTTTCCATTTTCTAACCCCTATCTCTCATCTTGCAAACCATGAATAAACTGTATCAAGCACTTTGCAAACTTAGCTTTTGGCATACGCTTGATAACCTCTTGGTTTTGTTTGCTCACCCACCAGCCCGAAGCAAGATTGTTGCCCATATTCGACACATCATTGGCAACAATGGCATCCACACCTTTGCGCTGCAATTTGTCTTGCGCATATCCCACATGATTTTCACTTTCTGCTGCAAAAGCAATCACTTGAAGCGGGCGTTGCTTCATTGTAGCCACTGCGGCTACAATGTCTGGGTTCTCAATCAATTCGACTTGAATATTACCATTACCCTGACGCTTTAATTTGTGCTGCAAAGGTTTTGCAAAGCGAAAGTCGCTCACGGCTGCAGTCCCCACAAAGACATCCACACCTTGCGCTGCATCCACACAAGCATGCATCATCTCTGCCGCACTTTCTACATCTACCCGCTCTACATCTTGCCTTGTTTTTGGTGTACCTTTACCTGCAACCAAACACACACTTGCACCTTGAATAGCTGCAGCATCAGCAAGCATTGCACCCAAACCACCTGAAGCTCGGTTGCTCATGGTGCGTACCGCATCCCAAGCCTCAACCGTAGGACCTGCATTAATCACCCAATGTTGCCCTTTTAAGACCTGCTTGGTTAATAACGGTAAAAGGTTTTGTACTATCCTCGCAGGTTCTGCCAAACGCCCCGACCCTTGTTCACCACACGCCAGCTCCCCTGTTGCAGGTTCAACAACGGCACAAGCTCTCTCTTTTAGCATGTTAACATTACGCTGCGTCGCATCAGCTAACCACATAGATACATTCATCGCAGGTGCTAGCAACACAGGTTTTTCATTTGCCAGCATGAGTGTCGTCAACAAGTCATCGGCAATGCCATGTGTTATTTTTGCCAAAAGGTTGCTTGTCACAGGTGCTAACACTACAGCATCAGCCCAACGTACCAATTGGATATGTCCCATGCCGTGTTGCTCGGTTAAATCGAACAAGTCGGTATGTACTTTATTGCCCGACAAGGCTTCAAAGGTTAATGGGGTGACAAATTCAGTCGCAGACTTGGTCATCACTACCTGCACTTCAGCACCTTGCTTGATAAACAAACGCATCAACTCCACAGCGCGATACACGGCTATGCCGCCACCCACACCAAGTAAAATACGTTTGCCTTTTAACATCACTTAAGCTTGAAGCTCTTTTAGGCGTGCCAACACCGTTGCCACATGGTCTTTCACTCGAACTTTACGCCAAGCTTCCACCAACATCCCTTCAGGGTTGATGATAAATGTAGAACGCTCCACACCCATATATTTTTTGCCATAATTCATTTTTTCTTGAATCACATCAAAAGCTTTGCAAAAAACTTCATCAGGGTCAGAAATCAAAGGGAAATTAAAATCATATTTTTCAATAAAGTTTGCATGAGATTTCAGCGAATCACGGCTCACACCCACAATCTCAGCATCTGCCGCACTGAAGTCAGGTTTGGCATCACGAAACTCGCAAGATTCTGTAGTGCAACCTGATGTGTTATCTTTAGGATAAAAATAAACAATCACCCATTTACCCAACTTATCCGCCAATTTAAACTTGGCTTCAGGGTAAATATTCACTTCCAAATCAAGTGGTGCTTTATCCCCTACATTTAATGTGTAATCAGTCATTATTTCACCTCTACCTACTTTTTGCGTACACTATGCGGCAAACCGTAACCCAAGGACACAAAAAATGCAGCAACAGACCGTAAAAATCCAGCCAAAATCAGTATTTTTAGCCCAACCGCGTGGTTTTTGTGCTGGTGTTGAGCGCGCCATTGAAATCGTAGAACGTTCGATTGAAGTCTTTGGTGCACCCGTTTATGTACGCCATGAAATTGTGCATAATAAACATGTGGTTGAAGGTTTAAAACAAAAAGGAGCGGTATTTATCAAAGAGGTTGAAGATGCTCCTGATGGTGCGCTACTTATCTTTTCTGCACATGGTGTAAGCAAAAAAGTGCAAGAAGATGGCAAACAACGTGGTCTTCGTGTTATGGATGCAACATGTCCACTGGTCACCAAAGTACACCTAGAACTCTTACGTCATTATGCCAATGGTGACCAAATTATATTGATTGGTCACCAAGGTCACCCTGAAGTAGAGGGCACTATGGGACAAGCACCAGAAGGAGCAGTATTGCTTGTATCAGACCCTGAAGATGTCACCAACTTGATAGTTAACGATGAAAACAAACTCGCCTTTGTCACACAAACCACACTAAGCGTGGATGATACCAAAGATGTCATCGCAGCCCTACAAACCCGATTCCCCAATATCCAAGCGCCAAAAAAAGAAGATATTTGTTATGCCACCAGCAACCGACAAATGGCAGTCAAAGACTTAGCCAAAGTATCGGACTTAATTTTGGTGGTTGGTTCACCCAATTCATCCAACAGCAACCGCTTGCGTGAAGTTGCTGAAAAAGAAGGATGTAAAGCCTATTTGATTGAAAATGCTCAAGCCATTACATCAGCCATGCTTGAAGGCAAAGAAAATATCGGTGTCACAGCAGGTGCATCGGCACCTGAAGTATTGATTGAAGAAGTCGTCAGCCTATTATCACAACACGATAAAAATATTGTCTCCACTCGCGAGACGATAGAAGAAAATGTGCATTTCAGTATCCCCAAGGAGTTAAAAGCATGAAACAAGCCGACATTAACCTCACCCCCGCAGCTATTGCCCAGTTTGCCAAAAAATTAAACGAAGCAAACAAACAAGCTGTGCGCCTATCTTTGCGCGAAGCTGGGTGCTCTGGCTTGGAATATGTGCTCGACTTTGAAGATAAAGCAGAAACAGGCGATTTGGCTGCAGAATTTGATGGTTTAACCATCTACATTGCAGAGCAGTTTTATGATGAAGCCATCAAAGGTTTAGAAATTGATTACCAAGAAGATATGCTTTCCTCATCATTTGTGTTCAAAAACCCCAACAAAAAAGGCGAATGCGGCTGCGGAAAATCTTTTACGGCTTAAACTAAAAAGAACTGCCCAACCTAAAATAGACTTGATTGCCACCAATCACATCATCCAATCCTTTGGCATAACCCAGCTGTAAACGAGCAGGAAGACTATAAAACAATACCATATCGCCACCCAACTCTGCACCAATGCCTGAATAAGTTTTGGCTGCATTGAGGTCATTGCCTACGCGGGCAGCGTCGAAAAATACTTGCCCAAATACGCTGTCTATACCTATGGGTGGTGCCATCCAACCTTTTTCGATTCGGGTAATCAGAAAACGGTATTCTGCGGATGCGAGCAACATATGCTGACCTATCAGTGCAGCATCGGCATAACCTCTTAAACTGTATTGTCGTTGATTGAATGATGCACTGGCAGGCAAAGGGTCTAAAAGGTTAGGAATAATGTTGATACTGTTGTTTCCTCCCACCGAAAAAGGACGGGATGTATTATCTGCAAACCCTGCATCCAAGCGCAATGCCAATACCTGCTCATTGCCCAAATGATTAAACTGCCGCCCAGACAACATCAGCATATTACCTGTGTAAGTGCCACCCAAACCTTTGCCTGATTCAGCAAGTATGGATAACACATATCCTGTTGATGCGCTGCTGATACCACGCGGATAAGTTAAGCGGGTATCATACACCAAAGCAGCGCCCAATAATGTATCCTGAAAGTCAGTATTCAGTGCTGTATATTGCGGCGCAAGCCAAGATAAGGATTGCGAAACATGGTTAAGCGCAAGATGGGCTGTCCACCGCGATTGCTGCTTCAACCATGGAAAAATCAATTCACCATCCAAACGTTGGTTTTCTGTTAGCGCAACAAGCTTGTTTTGGTTGTCAAAACTGGGAAGCTGCATCTGTTCTGCATGTAACTTCAACAAAGGATACCAACCATCATAAATATAATCCAAATTAAACACAGGCGATGACACCAAGGATTGATACCCTGCATACAAGCTATAATTATGCCGATTCAATACATCCGAACCAAACACAAATGCCCCCAATTCCACCCCTTGATTGGTCAGCGCTAAATTTGGTAGCCATGATGTGGGCAACGCACTATCCCATGCTGAATATGGCACGGGCTTACTGATGCTGATGTCTTGCTCAGGGAATTGTGGATAAGGGAATACGCTAGCTGTTTTTGTGAAAGACACAGCTTGGTGCAGCGGTTGACCCAGTTGATACACATCAAAACCTTGGGCATGGTAATCAATGCTAAGCAGTTGCCCCTTTTGGTTGATAAAGGGCGCAAATGCACCACCCAACACTTGGGTCAATTGCTTAACTTTACCTGAAACTTCGTGTTTAAAAATATTATACACGCCCTCATGTTCAGCGGCATACACGATATCATGGCTACCGCCGACAAACCGTGCATCGGTTTCCACCAATATATCATCAGTGATTTTGACCCATGATTGATTGGTCACATCAAAAGTTTCAACATCCCATCCCGAATTTTTACGCCATACAGACGATACAAGCAACTTGCCATCTGCCGACCAATCCAAACCAGACAATGTTTCGTCGTCATGCCCTTGCCACAATACTTGCAGCAGCTTTCCCTTCGCATCAAGCAAATGAATCGCATGTTGCCCACGGTAGTTTTTTACCGCCGCAATGCGCGAACCATCAGGCGACCAAGCCGCAAAAATATAACGTTGGCAATGGGTCAGTTGCTTGCTGTCTCCATCCGCATCAACCCTATATATATCATAGTAACGGTTGGCATTATCACATATATCAGGTTGCGTCATCAGCAGCCCTGCCTGTTCATGCCAGTCCAACCTTGCCCCTGCATTAAGCTCCAGCAGTGTGCGGCTCTTACCTTGATAGATTTTTTTGAGTTTCGCACCATTTTCTAGGTTGTCACTGACATAAAAGATACGCCCATCATCAGCTTGCAGCACAGATGATTTAAAATCTCCCGTTTGTGATAAACGCTCGCCTTCATATAAACCTTGTTGTTTGATGTGCGTTATTTGCGATTGAAATTTGGCGTTTACATACGTTTCAAACTCATCCCAAATCGCCGTCATATCCTTGCCCAACACGTCTTCATACAAATCATTGATAGCAAAAGGAAGCCAATGATCCGAATAGGTCTCTACAATCTTGGGCAAGGTGTCTTCGCCATAAGTATCTGCAATAAACTGATAAAAATACACCCCATACAAATAGCGGCTGGTCGCCAAGGGCCAAAGGGTATTAAGTTGATTGATTTGCTTCACAGGTTTGATGCCTGCATCCACTTCCATACGCATCATCATTTGAAAATAAACACTTTGCCCACGCCCAATGCCCAGCTTCTTATCCGTTTCATAATAAGTCGCCAAACCTTCATGCATCCAAGCAGGCATAAACACATTGGGAAATGCCAAAAGTATGCGCCCGAAAACATTGCGAATGTTTTTAGGGCCGCCCCGTGCTTTGTCCAAATGCAATGTGTGTACAAACTCATGCAAAATCAGTGTTTCCAACCAACCTGCATGGTCTTCCAAGCTGCTGACACTGTTGGGTCGGCTAACAAATAAAGTAATGCGATTCGATGGAATAGGCAAAGCAAAACCATTGCTCATATCCATTTCATCGCTTAACACAATCTCCGTTTTTTCTTTTGGGTACCAATTCAGAATGGGTGTTAAACGAGTATAAACAGACTCCGCAATGTGCAACGAACGATTCGCCAAGGCTTGCTCACCTGCATAAAAGTGAATACGAAAATGTGTGCTTTCTTGGGTTTTCCAATCAAGATTAGAGGCATGATTAATCCCTGCGTAAGCCAAGGAAACACTGCATACCCACAACACCGCCCCACATAATAACCAACGCATCATCGCCCTACCCTTTTCCAAGCCTATATATTTTCAGCTAACTTTGCCTCATATCATAACGACACCACTAAAATAAAACCACCCAACACCATCATGAATGAGAAACTCAGAGTTCAAGTCTTACAATACTACATTTTTTGTTGTTTTTACGCATTCCCATCGCATGAACATCAATATATGATTGCATAACTTACCCCTAAAGCACCACCTTATTGACACATTTCCTTCTTTCTCTAAAGTAAGACAAGTGGTAAGGAGAAACATATGAGTGTAACTTTAACCAGTAAAGGGCAAGTCACTATCCCCAAAGCAGTAAGAAATCGCTTGCACCTCAAAGAAGGCGATAAACTTGAGTTTGTATTGCATGAACACAGCGTAGAAATTATTCCCCTTAGTGGCTCTGTCAAAGATTTGAAAGGCATGGTTAGCAAGCCTAAAAAAGTCATCAGCTTGGATGAAATGGATAGCGTGATTCGTGAGCAAACAGGATGATTGGGATTGATACCAATGTGCTTGTCCGTTATATCGTGCAAGATGATGAACAACAGGCTGCCCTTGCTACGAACGCGATAGAAGCTTGCAGCGTAACTGAGCCTGGGTGGATCAGTGCTATCGTGCTTTGCGAGACAGCTTGGGTGCTTTCCCGAGCATATGGGTATGAGAAAACAATGGTTCAAAATGTATTAAAGCAGATTCTCTTAGCTGCCGAGTTGGTTGTGGAACAACAAGAACAAGCTTGGTTAGCACTGCAAGACTTTGCAAAGGGTAACGCTGATTTTTCGGATTACTTGATTACCCATATGAATCATGCGTCTGGCTGCGAATATACGGTCACCTTTGATAAAAAAGCATCGAAACATCGATTGTTTCGGCAACTTAAATAAAGATAAATACGCGATGAATTCAAGTTCCAAGCGCACCATTAAATTTGAACAAGACTTCATGCGGAGTTCGATAGCCTAGGCACTTTCGTAGTCGATGATTTAGCTTTTTGACAGCCTTGGCAAGTTTACTGTCTGTCAGCTTAGAAAAGTCAGATCCTTTGCGGCAATATTGCCGCAACAAACCATTGGTATTTTCATTGTAACCTCTTTGCCATGCAGAGTATGGGTCTACAAAGTAAACTTTTAATCCAGTTTTACGTCCAATCTGTTTGAATTGAGAGTGCAAAGGGGTCAGAGCCACCGCTGTCCCACTTATAAAAAAGAAGTAGGTCTGACTTTTCTTATATGTTATCATGGTTGCACCACACAAACCATTGTAATAAAAGGAAAATCAGACCATGGTACATCATAACACAGTTTTGTCTCAAGTTCTAAAATTACTACCTAGACATAAATTTGATTCATTGAGCAAAGCTCATGATGGCAAGCGCAGAAGGGATGCCTTGCCGAGATGGTCGCAGTTTGTTGCATTGCTCACAGGTCATCTTGGAGAGCGTAAAAGCCTGCGTGATATTACGATGGCATTGGAGAGTCAATCTTCAAGACACTAT
>NZ_JQLW01000011.1 GCF_000744415.1 Ghiorsea bivora | reverse complement strand
GTCAAATGTGGCGCAGACATTGGGAAAACCTAATCACTTTATTTGATTACCCTGATGATATTAGGAAGGCTATTTACACGACCAACGCCATTGAATCACTCAATAGCGTGGTACGCAAAGCAATCAAAAATCGTAAGGTGTTCCCAACTGATAATTCAGCCATGAAGGTCGTGTATCTAGCCATTGAATCAGCATCCAAAAAATGGACTATGCCAATTCATCACTGGAAAGCTGCGCTTAATAGGTTCATGATTGAGTTTCCAGATAGGATGCCTGAGAAGTTTTAGGTAATGAATTTACACAGAAGGATTTACAGGGTCTAAAAATGATAGCTATAAAAAAGGCTGCTATTCAAAAGTGAATAAGCAGCCTTTGATAATTTACAGTCTCCGAAGATCGGCTAACCGACTTTGTCTAAATCATTAAATGGCAGATACACAAAACTGTTTATACTCTCAGGCTCTATTTTTTAGCGCAGTCCCAGCCCCATGCGCGTTGTTTTTCAACAAATGCAGTGGCTTTTTCTTCACAATAACCTTCTTGGTTTTGTGCTTGCCACAAGCTTTCGGTACCCGATAGCTTTGTATAGGTGACTTCGCAAGGAACAGCTTGTCCCTCATTGGCATAAACCACGCTAATTTGACGCTCTTGGTTACCATGCGTGCATACATAAGTTTCATTTGCCAATGCTGGTGTGGCTAGAAGCACACTTGTACAGGCTGTTGCTAGTGCAATATTTTTTATTGAAATCATACTTTTACCCTCCGCTTACCCTTTATTTTAGAGTGAGCTATGATGTCATCATACACGGGGTCAAACGGTGTTGTGTATCACAAAGTGTGTAACCTTTTACGCAGTATAACGACCTTATGACTATAGTTGGTTATTTGAGGAAGGTAAAGCATGTACATTTTATTTTTGACCTTGCTTGCATTGATTGCTTTTGCTGCAAACTCCATTTTATGCCGCTTGGCGCTTTATGATGGGTTGATGGATGCTGGGAGTTTTACGGCATTCAGGCTTATATCGGGTGCAGTGATGCTTGGCTTTATTTTTTCCTTTCGTAAGCAACAACAGGGTTTGCAGGCATCAGGCAGTTGGTTGGCTGCGGGTCTTCTTTTTGTTTATGCAATCACATTTTCTTATGCTTACATCGCTTTGGATATTGCCACAGGTGCCTTGATTTTATTTGCAGCAGGTCAAGTGACTTTAATCCTTTCGGTTGTGTTTTTGGGTGGGCGATTAAGTTTGCTGGAGTGGGTGGGTTTATGTTTGGCACTTATAGGTTTTGTTTATTTGATGTTGCCCAGTGCATCGACACCATCATGGTATGGTTTGTTATTGATGAGTATATCAGGGGTGGCATGGGGTTTTTATACCTTGCTGGGCAAAGGCTCGACACAACCTTTGGCGGATACCGCAAGTAATTTCATACGTTGCCTTCCTTTGGTTGTATTGTTGATGTTGTTCTCATTTGAATACACCCACTTGAATATGCAGGGTGTGTGGTATGCCGTATTGTCTGGGGCAATTGCTTCCGGTGTGGGTTATACCATTTGGTATATGGCATTGGAAAAATTAGAAACAATTCATGCTGCTGTGGTGCAATTGTTTGTGCCAGTCTTGGCAGCAGTGGGTGGTTTATTGTTTTTAGATGAAGTGATAACGATGCGTTTGCTGCTGTCAGGTGCGATTATCCTTTGTGGTATTTTATTGGTGATATTTCAACGGCATAGCGTTTAAGCACATCAAAGGGTTTGGAGTGGACGAACTGTGAATAGCATGGTTCAATATTGGTTATGAAACATAGCTTACAACCACCTGCTTGGCATATTCGTTTACAAAAGACTTTGGGTGCACCGTATATGCAAAAACTCAATGCTTTTTTGCAGCATGAATATGCTGCAGGCAAGGTGATATACCCTAAACCTGAGCATATATTTCAGGCATTGCATACAACACCTTTTGCGCAAGTGAAGGTGGTTATTTTAGGTCAAGACCCATACCACGGTGAGGGGCAGGCGCATGGTTTGAGTTTCTCAGTGCCTGTTGGTGTGGCTGTGCCACCATCGCTAAAAAATATATATAAAGAACTTCAGTATGACTTGGGCATAAACATACCGCATCATGGTTGTCTTGAATCATGGGCAAAACAAGGGGTGTTATTGCTGAATAGCGTACTTACTGTTGAGCAAGGCAAAGCAGGGTCTCACCAAAATAAGGGTTGGGAATTGTTTACGGATGAAGTTATTGCATTGCTGAATGATGAAAAAGAACATGTGGTTTTTATTTTGTGGGGTGCTTATGCCCAAAAGAAGGGTGCATGTATTGATGCATCTAAACATTTGGTGCTTCGCGGTTTGCACCCATCACCTTTATCGGCACATCGAGGTTTTTTTAAACAACATTATTTTTCACAAACCAATGCTTATTTAGAAAAATATGGGCAATCAGCTATTGATTGGTCACTGCCAGTTTATGGGCAAACTACTTTGTTTTGATTAAGAAATAGCGATAAGGCTACATATCTTTTTTGTAGATAAGTTTTGCACCATGTTTAATGTACAAATCGCTTAATTCTTTGCTCATAGAACCATAAAAGGCAAAATAATACGGGTAATCATAGTCTTTATCTAAAATATTGGGGTCGGCACCTGCTTCTAATAAAATACGAATAGCATCGATATCCTTTTCGCAAAGGTGAAGGGGGGTAGATAGCCAATTATTTTGTATTTGAAGATTTGCACCCTTCTCAATCAGAAAGCGCATGGTTTCATACTGTTGATGTTTGGTGGCATGATGCAGTGCAGTATTGTGTTTTTCATCCACGCTGTTGATGTCGTAACCATCAGCAAGGATTTGTTTTAAGCGTTGCATATCACCTGATTTTGCCGCATCAAACCACTGTTGTTTCATTGACCTATCCTCAATGTACACATCAATTATGTGTCCTTTCGCATGTGTATGGTAAAATCATTGTCTAAATATGTATCATATAAAGTGACATCTTTACTTAGTGTTTGACAAAATTCCACCATGGTTTCGGGGTGTTGGCTATGCAAGTCGTGGGCTTTGATGTGTCTGGCATCTAGCATATTAAAGGCAACACCCTTTCGGCATAGCTGGTACATGCGGCGAATGATGCGGTAGGCATAGGCTGAATCATCGTGTAATTGCTCATTTAAAGCACCAGACAATACCACCCAATCAAATGGATGGGTTGTTTCCAAATCAAACAAATCACCTGTGAAAAATGTGGCTTTCGGGTGTTGTTTCTTGGCATGTGTTAATAAATCAGGGGATAAATCAATGCCTGTATATTCAAGAGGGCATTGTTTTGCTGTGCTCCATGCATAAAAATCACCAAAACCACAACCTACATCCAGTACTGTATCATGCGTTTGTATACCAATATCGGCTAAGACTTTAAAACGTAACTCTTGGATGTCACGGCCACTCCAGTACAATGCATTGGGGTGATAACCATAGCGGGTAAAACTATCGCTATGTTTATCAATAATGCGCTGGCGTTGCCGTGCATCCATGGTTTATTTGGTCAAAGCCATGAATATTTGTGGTAATTTTTCAGGTAATTTGTCCACATTATCAATCACTGTGTAGTTTTTACCAAAAATATCTTGCACATATTCATCTGCTTTGGGGTCTAGGTTGATGCAATAGCTGTAAATACCATCAGCAGCTAATTCTTTCACTGCTTTATGTGTATCATGAATCAAAAGTTGATCATCATCAACATCAATATCTGCAGGTTCACCATCAGTAAGCACAAGCATCAGTTTTTTATCTGCTTTTTGCCCTTCCAAATAATGCCCAGCATGACGCATCGCTGCACCCATACGCGTTGAATATTTGGCTTCCATCGCGGCTAAGCGACGCTTTACTTCAGTGTCGAAATGTTCACCAAAACCCTTGATGTGAGAATATCTAACATCGTGGCGGGTATTGGAATTAAAGCCACCAATGGCAAATTTGTCGCCCAGTTGCTCAATCGTCCATGCCAATAAAGTGATGGCTTCTTGCGAAAGCTCAAGAATGGTTTGCTGGCTGCCCAAAGCTTTTTCATTAAGCGATTGAGACAAATCCAAAACCAACATCACAGCAATATCACGCCCATCATTTTTATGGCTCATATTGATACGCATATCGGGTTGTGAACCACTTTTAAGGTCAATCAACGAACGAATTGCCACATCCAAATCAAGCTCAGAACCTTCTTCTTGATAACGAATACGCACTTTTTGCTGAGGTTTTAAAGCATCCAAGATGGCTTTAAGGCGTTTGGCAAGCGCACTGTGTTTCTCAAGGATTTTATCAATCACATTGGCATCACCACTGGGATGAATCGCCTCATACACACTCACCCAATCTGGGCGATAGTGTTGTGAATTGTAGTCCCACTCATGGTAATGGCGGGGTGGTAATGAATCGACTTCATCTTGTTGTTTTTGTTCTTCAAGATGTTCAAACTGGGTGTCTTCATCATCACCTTGTTCGATATAAATCCACAAGTGACGATTATCATCGCGATAATCCACTTCAGTATTTTTAAAGTAAATTTTGGGTGATAAATCGGTTTGCCTGCGTGTGCGCGCAGTGAAGCTTAGGGCAAGGCTTGCCATATTATCACTGCTCGAAATACCGTCTTTTTCCATTTCAATAAAGAAACGTTTGACGGATTCACGAATATCATCGTGTTTCACTTCAAAATCAGGGTCAAGAATAGCGCGAGAAAGCAAGGCTAATCTTAGGCGAACCATGGATTCACCTTCGATTTCTAAGTCATCCTCATTAGGGATAGGATGCAAGGCTAAGAATAACTTGCGTAAACCTGGGTACTCTTTCATCGCCAAGTATTCAACACGAGAGTCTTCAAATGCTTCCACAGCAACACGCTGGAATGGGCTCCAGTTGTCCACAATCATTTGGCTGCTCCAACGGCGGTGTGCAGCCATGTGTGCCAAGGTTGCGCGGTAGCGGTCTATGCCGGAAACGCCATCTTTATCATCATAAACATCAGGCAAACGGATGCCCAATTTGTCATAATAAGGCATAGGTTTACGCAATTCATCAAAAGCTGATGAGTAGGGGACTAAATAATCGCTATCTTCCCACAAACCGCGTAAATACAAATCCAGTTGACGCTCATGGTCTACCATCAAGGTACCATGGCGTTCGCGTTGCATCACTGCAATAGCATCGGGGGACTGTAAGCTGAAATAATCTTTTTGGCGCTCTGGATGTTTGTTGTAATATTTTACACCATAATCAATCCAGTTTTTATAGCCTTCTAAGCTTAAAGCACGAAGTAAACGTGGGGATTGTTCAAGCAATAAAGGTAAACCAGGGCTTGGGAATGTTTTATGATGCCCGTGCACTGAACCTGTTGTTTGTTCCAACATATCTTTCAATATATCAAAATAAGCATGCAGTTGTTCGTAGCTATGTAACCTTTTCGTCACTGACCCTAAAGTTTGTAAGAAAGGTACAATGGATTTGAAATTGGTATTGGTGGATAAAAATAAGCAGAAATCTTTGATTTCAGGCAATATTTTTTCACCAACAATGGATGCAACGGTAGGTGCTTCTTCGAGGAAGATAAGCAATGGCTCAACACCACGCCCCATTTTTCCAATAAAGCGTGCATGCTCAATATAGGCATCTACACCTGCAGGCGTTAATAATGCCTTGGCTTCTTTAATGCACTCATTGAAGACCCTGTCAGCATCAGGGAAGCGGCAATTTAATGCTTCCCAATATGCTAAATCTTCAGCAGAGCGTTCTTCTGTTTCTACAACTTCAGTCATGAGTATTAAACTTATGCGAAGATGGTATCAATAGCATGATCCAAAGTAACACGGATATCCGCATCATCTGTAATCGGGCGAACCAATGCCATGCGACATGCAGCTTTAGGCTCAATACCACCTTTAATGAGTGTCGCAGCATAGGTTAACAAACGGGTTGAAATACCTTCATCTAAACCATGACCTTTAAGGTTACGTGCAGCAGTACCAATTTTAACAAGCTTGGTTGCCAATGCATGGTCAATGCCCGTTTCTTTTTCAACAATCGAAGTTTCAGTGGCCTCTGAAGGGTAATCAAACTCAAAACCTGTGAAACGTTGTTTAGTCGATTGTTTTAAATCTTTCATCAATGATTGGTAGCCAGGGTTGTATGAAATCACCAATTGGAAATCTTCATGGGCTTCAAGCAACTCACCTTTTTTATCCAAAGGCAAAGTGCGACGATGATCCGTTAATGGGTGAATCACAACGGTAGTATCTTGACGCGCTTCAACGATTTCATCCAAATAACAAATCGCACCAATTCTGGCTGCAACCGTTAAAGGGCCATCCAACCAGCGGGTACCATTGGCATCAAGCAAGTAACGACCCACCAAATCCGATGCGGTCATATCTTCATTACAGGCTACGGTAATCAATGGTTTACCAAGCTTCCAAGCCATGTATTCAATAAAGCGTGATTTACCACAACCCGTTGGGCCTTTAACCATCACGGGCAGGCGTGCTGCATAAGCTGCTTCGTAAAGTTCTACTTCATCACCTTGTGCTTGGTAGAATGGTTTTTCTTTAATTGTATATTGTGTCGTGTCGCTCATGGCAAAGGTTTCTCCTAAACTTGTAGTCCATCATTGGTAAAGCGTAAGTATAGTCCTGAATGAGAAAAAAACATGCTTATATTTCTTATGAAAACCATCAGTTTTTCTGATATTTATTGCAGTAGGCATAAAAAAGGCACCCGCTTGCGCGGATGCCTCTCTAATATGTGACTTAGAAAGTCTCGGTTTATTTGTGTGAACCGATTTTTTCACGCCAGTCTTCGCCGTATACTGCATCAGCATCGCCTGGGAATGAATCGAATGCGCGAGCAAACTCATTGTGTGTTTTCGCGTATTCAATTGGATCAGTACCAGATTTCCAGCAATCGTATGCTTGGCTCAAAGATTTCGCACCAGCAGCTGGGCTGTCGATATGACCATAAGCGCCACCACCACAAGTGTTAATCACGTTACCATGACCCAAGTTTTCGAAGAAACCTGGAAGACGTAGTGCATTCATACCACCAGAGATAATGGCAACTGTTGGTTTCATGCCATGCCATTTTTGGTTGAAGTAATGACCCATGCACTCATCACGCTCAAGCATATATGCTAGAACACGTTCGTCGCCATGACCTTCCATTTTACCATAACCCATGGTGCCTGTGTGAATACCAGAAGCACCCATCAAACGAGAAAGTTTCATGAAGCACAATGGATCCATACCCATTGGTGATTTATAAGAAGTTACTGCGCCGTGGCCTGCACGGTGATAATGTAAGAACGTATCAGGGAATTCGCGGCGACAAGTGGTCACACCGTGAACACCAGTTACGAAACCATCTACCAAGAATGCTACATGATCACGAGCGCCGATTTTGTCGAATTCGTCAAGAATGTAATTACCACGAGCAATCATTTCTTTGTAGCAATCAGCAGTGATGTTTGCAGAGAAAAGTTTAGCTTCGCCAGTTTCTTGTTGAGCACGATCCATTGCGTCTACAACTTTAGGAATCACTTCTTTCATTGGGCAGAAAGTTTGGTTGCCTTGAGGTTCATCATTTTTAATGAAATCGCCACCCAACCAGAATTGGTATGCAGCTTTTGCGAATGGCTCAGGGCGAAGGCCCAATTTAGGTTTGATGATTGTACCAGCGATATAACCGCCATCTACTTCAGGGCGACCTAAAATTTTCCATAGATCTTTAATGCCTACGTTAGGACCATCGAATTTTTTCAACATAGCTTCAGGAACCATGAAGTCCATTAAACGAAGACCAACGTGGTCACCCATGCCTTGGTTGTTACCAAGAATCAATGAATGCATTTGTGAAACCATGTATTGACCATCAGTGATATTGATGTCGAACAATTCAATTGGGTATGCCGCTTTGAAAAGACCAAAACCATCTTCAAATGCAGTTTCGTCGATTTCATAAACCATGCAATCCACACCACGTGTGAAATCATCAGTTGTTGAAACTTCAACGTTAGTACCTGTAGAAGATTCAGCTGCAATGTGCGCTGCGACTTCCAAGAAACCATAACCTGGTGCTGTTTTTAATTTATATGCAGTAAGAAGATGCTTACCGCCTGCGATTAAGTCTTCTTCTTTAAGGCTTAAGTCAGCGTAACGATTCGATTGATCCATTGAGGAATCCTCCAAAAATTTAAATACTTCGGAGAAATGCTACCTCCGACATGGCGAATTGTACACAGGGTAGGTATCATGTACAATCAAAGCTCATAATGACAAGCATAAGTTTTTCTTATAGTATTCTGCCATGGCATTCACATTTAAACAACTGAAGATATTTGCAACGGTAGCTGAACATCAAAGTTATACGATTGCAGCGAAGGTATTGTTTTTAACGCAGCCTGCCATTTCCATGCAGGTGAAGCAGCTAGAAGAATTTGTTGGCATGCCGCTGTTTGAACGTGTTGGTAAACGAGTGGCTTTAACTGAAGCAGGGCAAGAACTGCTTCATTATGCTGAGTCTATTGCACAACAAGTGAATGAAGCCAAATTAATGCTTGATGAGCTCAAAGGCGTGGAGCGTGGTAAGTTGCATTTGACCATGGCTTCAACAGCCAACTATTTTGCGCCGCAAATTATTGCAGCATTTAAGCATAAACATCCTAGGGCAGAAATCACATTGGATGTGACCAACCGATCTGGTTTGGTTGATGCTGTTGAAAATAATCACACAGACATGGCAATCATGGGTAAACCACCATCTGGGCATCATCTTAAAGGTATTCCTTTTATGGATAACCCTTTGGTGGTGATTGCCGCACCTTCACACCCCCTGGTGCATCAACAACCCATTTTATTACAAGATTTGGCTGGTGAACCGTTTATTGTTCGTGAATCAGCATCTGGAACACGTATCGCGGTTGAACGTTTCTTTGAACAACATGGCTTGGAACTGACTGCGGGTATGGAGATGAATCGTTCTGAAGCAATTAAACAAGCTGTAATGGCAGAGCTTGGCTTGGGTATTGTGTCATTGCACACTATTGAAATGGAGTTAACACTCAAACGGTTGGTTGTGCTTGAGGTCGAAGATTTCCCTATTCGTCGACAATGGCACATTGTATACCGAGAAGGCAAACGTTTTGCTGCCATCCCTGAAGCCTTTAAAAGCTTTGTGTTAGAGCAGGCTGAATCGTTGCTGAATATTCCAGATTATTGAGGAAAAACTGAATAAGCCTGAATTTGCATTGCATCTTGCGGTCAGAGTCTCTTTAATGCTCTTGAAGGTATAAGGCATTCATGCGTTGGATGAGTAGAGGTAATACATTCATGCGGTGGTGTTTAAGTTTCATGCGTAGCCTTGGGTAATGCGCATAACAAGTATCATCATTATCAGGCCAGTGAAATACCTGCTCAATTTTTCCTTCATGCAACACATCAGAAAACTCAGCATTTAAGCGTTTTAAGGCAATATCAGAAAGTGGGTTATTGATACGAAGTAGTGCGTATTTACCCACATAACGAAAGCTATGGTAGTTGGTGTAGTATTTTTCAATGTGTTGTACTGCTTTATGTGCATCATCAGTATGATAGATGAGTTGAATATCTTCATGGCTAATCAAACCATCATCCATCAAGCGGCGTACCCATGAGTGTAAAAAAGGACCCCAGAAATTATCACCGGGCGCTTCTAACATGATGACTGGAATTGGCGGGTTACGCCCTGTTTGTAATAAGGTGAGTAGCTCAAAACCTTCATCAAATGTACCAAAACCACCAGGTGTTAAAATTACAGCATCACTTTCTTTAAGGAAAAAGAGTTTACGTGTGAAAAAATATTGGCATTCAAAGCTACGAGGAGAGTCATGAACAACAGGGTTAAGCTGTTGTTCCATGGGTAAGTTGATGCCGATGCCAAATGATACTTTGCGACCAGCACCTTCATTGGCCGCTTGCATCATGCCAGGTCCGCCACCCGTAATCACCATAAAACCAGCATCTCTTAGTGCTTTGCCGCAAGCTTTGGCTTGTTGGTATTGGGGATGGTCTTCTTGGGTGCGGGCAGAGCCAAATACACTCACTTTTCGCCAAGCTTGGTAGGGTTTAAACACTTCTAAACCATGGTGGATTTCATGCAATACCTTGCTCATCAATTTTAAATCGGCATCGGGTAAGTCTTCATCAATGATGCTCAAAGTTTCATCAAGTAAATTCCTTTTGTGCGGTGAATCCAGTTCACTGCTTGCAAGGGCATCGTTCATACGCTGATGTAATAATTCCAATTCAACCACGGGGTGCTCCAATGACGATATCAATGCGCCGATTCATGGCGCGACCTTTTTTATACATATTGCTGGCGATGGGTTTGGCTTCACCGAATCCTAGCGCACGAATACGTTCTGCAGACATGCCTGCAGCAGTTAAAAATTTACGTACGGCTTCAGCACGTTGCAGCGAAAGTTTACGATTGGCTTTGGCATCACCCGTACTATCAGTGTGTCCTTCTATGCTTATTTTACGATTGGGGTACAACATAAGCGCATCTTTGATTCGAGCTAGGAAATCGAAATATTTACCATCCACTTTACTGCTGTTGGGTTCAAATTGAATTTTCTTGGCGCGAATAATCAGAGAACCATCAAGGTTGGTGATAATATCTACTTCACCTTTTTTGAATAATGAACGTAGTTTCTTTTGCCTTTTATTTTCAAAGGTTTCTTGCTCTAAACGTGAAGAAAATGCCGACTTCATGTTTAATAATTTTTCTCTAAAGATTTTTTGATCTTGTTCGTGCTGCGCCTGTAGTTTTTCTTGAAGTTCTTTGGCAAAAGCAGCTTTTAAGACTTGAATTTGTTGGATATGTTGGTCGGGTTCTTGGGCAAGTGCTTGAATAGCCTTTATGATGACGGATGATTCCACATCAACACCGACTTCATCATAGTCAACCTTAAGTTGTAATGCCTTGGCATAGGCAAGGCGCTCTTGTTTGGCTTGTAGCATGAGTTTTTCAAAACTGCCTTTGTCGCGGCTTAATGCTTTGGCATGGATTGCAAGCTTTTGCGCATATACAGCAAGCTCTAAGGCATAACCAATGCGTTCAGGGCGCGGGATATTTTTCCTTTCTGCTTGAGGCAGTTGTATATTCTCAGCGTATAACTCTAATGCTTGCAATGCTTGTTCTGCATCGTGCCATGTGCGTGGTGCGTAACGTTTGGCTCCCATGCTACTGGCTTGGTATAGGGCGTTGTTACTTTGTTCCACTAAACCAGGCATTGCGGCATCAATGGCTTGTAAAAAAGCAAGCTTAGCTTGTTTGGCTGCTTGCGTGGCTTGGTTAAGCTCACCTTTTTCAGTTGCCTGTATGGTTGTGTCCATGGCTACTTTGGCTTGCTGGTAATATGTTTCAACGTTTTGTTCAGCCAGCATACGTGGTTTATGATGGTATACATAGGCTTTATCGGCTTGTTTTTCCAATTGTAATAAGTCGTGGTAGCTTTGGCTAAAAAACTGAGTCGTATTTTTAGCTTCATCAAGCGTGATGAGTGCTTGTTTGATGGCATGTTTTAATGTGTCTGATGATTTATCCGTATTATCAAATGCAGAGGTTTCCTCTGCCGCCAACATAGCTGCGCCTTGGTAGGCTGTAATTTTTTTCATACTTGCTGGTGCAAAGCGGGCCTGATTGCTGCTGGCAAAGGCTTGGATTTGTTGGTTAAGCTCATCAAGCGTGGTTGCCCACAATGGGTTACTTATGCATATAAGTAGGATAAATGTAAAAATACGTTGGCTTATATGCATATTAGCCTAAGTCTAGCATGGTTTGTAAGGCTTTTAAGGCATTGCTTCTGTCTGCATGATCTACTTTGATTTGATGATAACCCTCACCATTCACAATGGCTTGCATAGCATAACATAAATGCTGGGGGTCGGTGCGAAACATGGTAGAGCACATGCTTACAGTTGGTGATAAAAACCAAATGGGTTTGTCAGGGTGGTTGATACGCAAGCGGTTAACCAGATTGAGCTCTGTGGCAATGGCAAACTTGCTACCTGCAGGTGCATTGCTCACATGTTGGATGATGACTTCTGTTGAGCCAACAAAGTCTGCTGTTTCACAGACTTCACGTGAACATTCTGGGTGCGCCAAGATTTGAATATCAGGGTGGTTGCTACGCATGGTGTCTGCGTGTTCTGCTTTAAAGAGTTGGTGTACAGAGCAAAAACCTTTCCAAAGGATGAGTTTGGCACGTTTGATATCTTCTTCGCTATTACCACCCATAGGTTTGAAGGGATCCCAAATAATCATGTCTTCATCGGCGATGCCCATGGTTAAGGCTGTGTTTTCACCCAAATGTTGGTCGGGAAAAAATAAAATCTTTTCGCGTTTGTTCCATGCCCATTGCATCACACGTTTGGCATTGCCCGAGGTGCAAACAATGCCTTCATGTTCACCACAAAATGCTTTGAGTGCAGCCGTAGAGTTAATATAAGTCATAGGGGTGACGCAATCATCAGGGGTGATGACTTGTGAAAGTTCATTCCAGCATCGTTGTACTTGTTCATCATTGGCCATATCTGCCATAGAACAGCCTGCTGCAGGGTCAGGTAAAATGACAGTTTGGTGCTCATCGGTGAGTACGTCTGCCATTTCAGCCATAAAGTGAACGCCGCAAAAGATAATGTAAGGCGCTTGGGTTTTTGCAGCCTCTTGCGCAAGTTTAAGAGAGTCACCCGTAATATCGGCAAAGGCAATCACTTCTTCGCGTTGGTAATGGTGTCCTAAGATGAGAAGCTGGTCACCAAGCTGTTGTTTTAACGTATGAATACGAGAAACAACTTCAGATTCTGGTTGTTCGTAAAGTTCTTGGATGGAAGGTGTAGCTTCAAGTTTTCGGTCTCTTGGCACGCAAACATCAATGTTCAAATTAGCTCTCCATATTTGCTTTAGTTGCTCGTGTTTATTTGTTGCTTACAGCGGTTGCTTTTGTCCTTGCCTAGGGGTGATACTGAAAAACAGATGAAGCATGTCAAATA
Organism: Ghiorsea bivora; assembly: GCF_000744415.1. Taxonomy (NCBI): domain Bacteria; kingdom Pseudomonadati; phylum Pseudomonadota; class Candidatius Mariprofundia; order Mariprofundales; genus Ghiorsea; species Ghiorsea bivora. The sequence continues at coordinate 124,312 of NZ_JQLW01000011.1, read as the reverse complement.
TTTACCTATGCTTGGCGTATGAATCAAGCAGAGCGTACACGTTTTCCACACCCTAGCCAAGCCAATGAAGAAGGGCTGTTGGCTGCAGGCGGGGATTTGTATCCTGAGACTTTATTGGAAGCATACAGTATGGGTATTTTCCCTTGGTATGCAGCAGGTGAACCAATTCTATGGTGGTCGCCTAATCCACGAACAGTATTGAACCCAGCGCATTTTCATTGTTCAAGGCGTTTGCGCCGTAGGTTGAAACAAACACGTTACCATGCCTATGTGGACAAGGATTTTGAGGCAGTGATTCAAGCTTGTGCTGCCCCGCGCAGGGAAAAAGATGGAACCCTAGGTGGCACTTGGATTTTACCCGAAATGATGGAGGCATATTCGCGGCTTTATGTGTTGGGTTATGCGCATTCATTTGAAGTGTATGATGAAGGTGAGTTGATTGGTGGGCTTTATGGCGTGCGGTTGAAGCATGTGTTTTTTGCTGAATCTATGTTTAGTAAACAACGTGATGGTTCAAAAATGGCGATGTTTTATCTGTGTGAATGGGCAAAAGAAGAGGGGGTGCAGATGATTGATTGTCAAATGCCAACACCACACCTGCATAGCTTGGGTGCAGAAGATATACCTAGAGATATGTTTTTAGACTTATTAAAACGGCCAAAATGAACTGCTACCCAGTTGGTCTTTACAGCGTTGTAGTTGACTATGATACATACTTGCTCGCTTTTTTACTTTGCGGGCGACTTTGATAAGCCAAGGTTTTTTTAAATAGGTTTTGCGTTTAAAACCACCATGACCCTCATGGTAAGCAAGGTACTGTTTGTAAGCATCCCATTTGGAAACACCCAATGTTTTATATGTGTAGTTGCCATACCAACCGATAAAGTCGGTCACATCTGCAAAATCATCACGGCTGGCGTGCCAGTTGCCAGTTTTTTCTTTGTACCAATCCCAAGTTGCATCCTTGACTTGGGCATAACCATAAGCCGAAGACTTGCGCCCCCAAGGGATAAACCACAATAAATAATCTTTGGGTGATTTGGCTTGGGCGCGAAAGCGTGACTCTTGGTGGATAATGGCAAGTTGCACATGAATAGGAACGCCCCACTTTTTGAACGAGTCGTTAGCATCATCATACCAGCTGCTTTTTTCTTTAAAAATAGAGCAGCTATTATCAAGGTTAGAAGGTGGCTTTTTTGCGCAGCCAATGCTGCCCACGAGCAGTAACAATAGTAGGGAATATTTTAACCAAGACATGCCAGAAGTGTTGCATTAAAGCATTCGTTAAACAAGGTGGTTTAAGCGTTCAATGATGCAGTTGCTAACCTGCAAAGTACTTTATAATAATTACCAAGGAGCTGATTATTAGCCCCTTGGTAATTCATATTATGGATTTATTGCACCTTTTGCTGTAAGTAATCAACAATCAGGCGTACACCGGCACCTGTTGCACCTCCAACAGGTGAAATGTCAGTTCCCTTCATGTTCCAAGCTGTGCCTGCGATGTCCAAGTGAGCCCAAGGGATATCATCAACAAAACGCGATAAGAAACATGCGGCTGTAATCGTGCCTGCTTCACGCCCACCAGTATTTTTAATGTCAGCAATTTTAGAATCAATTTGTTCTTGGTATTCTTCAAACATAGGCATTTCCCATACTCTATCATGGGTTTTCTGTCCTGATGTAATCAGACTTTGTTTAATGGCATCGGATGTGCCCATCAAACCTGTGGCCTGTCCACCTAATGCAACCACGCATGCACCTGTCAGTGTGGCAAAGTCTATGATTTCCGCAGGTTTTTGCTCTGCGGCATAAGCCAATGCATCAGATAGGATAACACGGCCTTCAGCATCAGTATTGAGGATTTCAATGGTCAAACCTTTGTAGGTGGTAATAATATCTCCAGGTTTATAAGCAGCGCCACCAAGTAGGTTTTCTGTGGATGGAATCACACCAAGCAAGTTAATAGGTAAGTTCATTTCAATGACGGCTTTAAAAATACCAAGCACAGCAGCTGAGCCACACATATCAAATTTCATTTCATCCATTTGACTAGCTGGTTTAATCGAAATACCTCCCGCATCAAAGGTTAGCCCCTTGCCGACCAAGGCAATAGGTGCATCATCATTATCTGCGCCACGATATTCCATGATAATAAACCTAGGTTCTTTGTTTGAACCTTGGTTGACTGCAAGTAGGGCAGTGAAACCCGCTTTCTCAATGGCAGCTTTGTCCATAACAGTGGTTTTAAGTTTAGGGTGGGCTAGTGAAGAAGCTTGTTCACCTAAATATTCTGGGGTACACACATTGCCTGGGTGGTTGCCTAAATTACGAGCAAAGATAGTGCCTGCAGCAATGGCTTTAGCCGCCGCAAGTGCTTGTTTTGCTTTACTCTCATCACCATGAATTACGATGTTGATGGATGAAAGTTTTGTTTGTTTATCTTTTTCTTTGGTTTGATAGTTATCAAATGTGTATAAACCCAGCCAGATACCTTCTGCAATGGCTTGTACTTTATCGGCAAGGTTAACACCAGCCACCTCAAGCTCTGTGAGGTATACATCAGCAGTCTCAATGTTGTTTTTATTTAGTTTTTGTGCGGTTTTTGATGCTAAAGAACGAAGCTTTTGTAAGTTTAGTTTGTCAATGTTGCCTGTGCCAACAAAAGCCACACGAGTACCATCATTCATATAAATACTACGAATTGAACCAAACTTTCCTTGGTGCTCATTTGAAGCCAAGAAGTTGGCTATAACCTGCTCGGTAGTTATAGCTTGAGCTGAGGTAGTAAGTTTCTGCTCAGGCAGTAATGGGTGTACAGCAACTGGGCTCTGTGGACGTAGTGATACTTGAATTGAAATCATGGATAAAGTTCCCCTTTAAGAAGATGAGGTGGAAGCTAACCAAGCTTCAATGGAATGGCTAGGGGCTGAAAATAAGGGTAGAAGGTTTGAATGGATATTTTAAGAAGGCTAGTCCAAGTCTAGGGAGCCCACATTATTCTGTTAACGTTAAAACAAATCGAGCAATGGTTAGTTGTTTTCCCTTAACATTATGCACCACCCTGAAAGCTAAGTTGTTTCCAAGATTCGTAACAGACTACGGCTACTGTGTTTGATAAGTTTAAGCTTCTAGAGTCTGGTTGCATTGGAAGCCTAAGCTTTAAACTTTCAGGTAAGCTGTCTAATATTTGAGCGGGTAAGCCTGATGTTTCACTTCCAAACAGCAGGATGTCATCTTTATGGTACTTTAACTCGTGGTAGAATGAATTTCCTTTAGTAGTTAGCGCCAATATTCTATTCCCTTTTACGGTGTTTAAGAACGCAGAGAAATTTGAATGAATTTTCACATTAGCTAAATCATGGTAGTCTAAACCTGCACGTCGAAGCTGCTTGTCTTCAAAGTTGAATCCTAGAGGTTCAATTAAATGTAAGTTGAAACCACAGTTTGCAGCTAACCTGATAATGTTGCCTGTATTGGCAGGCATTTTTGGTTCATATAGTGCAATACTAGGCATATAAATCCTCTTCTTAATTAATAGTCCAGCCTTATTATACAGAAGGGATGACTTGCTACAATTTAAATTGTTTTACTGTGATGCCTTCTTACCGTTTAAGAAATAATATAAGGTGATTTTTGCTGGTACAACTGGGTTGCCGTTTTGTTCGTAATGAAAAAACAAAACTTTTATGCTATGGAATGTGAATATGATTGTTTTTGTGCGTTCATTAAATTTATCCAATGCTTGTTCAATTGTGGTTTATGAGGTTTTGCGCCAGTTGGATTGCTTAAATTATTTAAGGAAAAAATATTTAGTGGATTTTTTGAATCATATTTGATGGGTATTTTACAGGAGTGGGTGGGCTTTTTCATAAGAATACACAATTATTCTTGTTTTTTGATACTCATTGTTAATATCTCCGCTGTCATACAAAACGTTCTCACTGAAGCATGAATAGCAAATTTTTATTTTGCTAAAAGCGTAAGTTTTTACTTTAGGCTGACAGAAAAATAGCTTTCCTTTCTATTGTCTCACTTCCTGTTACTATGCGCCGCCTTTTGCAGCAAGCTGCGAAGGTTTTTGAAAGAGATTTGAGGTTAAGACTATGTCCCGTAATTTAAGAAATATCGCCATCATCGCTCACGTTGACCATGGCAAAACAACATTGGTTGATGAGCTTTTGAAGCAATCAGGCACGCTGGATGATATGCGTGAAGATTTGGAAACTTGTGTGATGGATTCTAATGATATTGAGAAAGAACGTGGCATTACGATTCTTGCGAAAAACACAGCGATTACATACAACGGTACGCATATTAATATCGTAGACACTCCAGGCCATGCTGACTTTGGTGGTGAAGTAGAGCGTGTATTAAACATGGTAGACGGTGTTGTTTTATTGGTAGATGCGGCTGAAGGCCCAATGCCACAAACACGTTTCGTAACTGGTAAAGCTTTGGCACTTGGTTTGAAACCAATTGTTGTTGTAAATAAAATTGACCGTGATGGTGCAGATCCTGATGCGGTTGTGGATAAAACATTTGATTTGTTTGCAGCTTTGGGTGCAAGTGATGAGCAATTAGAGTTTCCTGTAGTGTTTGCATCAGCAAAGAATGGTTATGCTATGATGGATCATACAGAAGAATCAGATAATATGACATGTTTGTTTGAAACCATCATGGAACACGTTGAACCACCCAAAGGTGACCCAGCAGCAACATTACAAATGTTAGCGACCACTTTGGATTGGGATGAATATATCGGACGTATTGTGGTGGGTCGTATTGCCAATGGTACGATTAAATCAGGGCAACAAGTGGGTGTGGTTCATGCTGATGGTACACAATCCAACTTTAAAGTGACCAAGTTGCTTGGTTTTAAAGGTTTAGAGCGTGTTGAAGTCCAAGAAGCTTTAGCAGGTGACTTGGTTGCCGTTGCAGGTATTGAGCATATCAATATCGGTGAAACCATTACCGATAAAGATAACCCTAAAGCATTGCCAGTGATGACAGTGGATGCACCAACATTGAGCATGGAATTGCATGTGAATAAATCCCCACTTGCTGGTCAAGAAGGTAAGTTTATTACCACACGCCAAATTCGTGACCGTTTGTACAAAGAGATTCGTACCAATGTGGCGATGCGTGTTGAAGAAACCGATTCGGCTGATATTTATAAGATTTCTGGCCGTGGCGAGCTGCATATTGGTATTTTGTTAGAAAACATGCGTCGCGAAGGTTTTGAGATGGCAGTATCTCGCCCAACCGTGATTGTGCGTGAAGAAAATGGTGTAAAACAAGAGCCATATGAACATGTAACTATTGATGTTGAGCAAGAGTATCAAGGTACTGTGATTGAGAAAATGGGTCAACGTGGCGCAGAAATGACCAGTATGGAAACTGCTGATGATGGCATGACACGTATTGAGTTTATGTGCCCAACACGTGGTTTGATTGGTTATACTTCTGAGTTCTTAACCGATACACGTGGTACAGGTACTATGAACCACGTATTCCACTCCTATGGTGACTTTGTGGGTGCGCTTCCTGGTCGTAAAAATGGTGTATTGATTGCCAATGGTACAGGTGAAACAGTATCTTTTGGTCTTTGGAAAATTCAGGAACGTGGTAAATTGTTCTTGGGTGCTGGCGTGAAGATTTATGAAGGTATGATTATTGGTATTCATAGCCGTGACTCTGACTTGGTTGTAAATGCAAGCCGTGAGAAAAAACTAACTAACGTTAGGGCATCGGGTACAGATGAAAAAGTTGATTTGGTTCCGCCGTTGAATTTGTCGCTTGAGCGCGCCATTGAATTTATTGCAGATGATGAATTGGTGGAAATTACACCAACAAACATTCGTTTGCGTAAACGTATTTTGAACGAAAATGAGCGTAAACGCGCAGGTTCTAAAAAGTCTTAAACTGTTTGTTTAAGTAATATGTTTAAAGGCTGTAAGTGGAAACACTTGCAGTCTTTTTTGTGGTATATGTTATGAAATTAAATTCAGGCTTTCTATCTTGAGCAGTCTCTTTATGCTTCGCTCATGACTTCTACTTCTGATTCAGGTAAACCAAACAAGACTTTAGATGAACTGCGGCAAGCTATTGATACTGTTGATGATAAGGTATTGGCGCTTATTTATGAGCGGGCAGCGTTAGCTTCAGAAGTTGGTGAGCATAAGAAAAATCAACCTGCCAACACACCATTTTATGTGCCTAGTCGGGAAGCATCTATTATCCGCCGCCTTTTAAATAAGAATGGGGTGGATGCAGTAAACAATCATAGTACGCGTATTCCCGATGAAGCTATCCATGGTATTTTTCGTGAAATCATTGGTGCTTGTCTTGCTTTAGAACACCCTATGACCATTGCTTACTTGGGGCCTGAAGGCACATTCACGCACACTGCAGCTACCCGTCAATTTGGTTCATCGGTAAACTATATGGCATGTGCAAACCTAGCCTTGGTGTTTGATGCAGTCGAATCGGGTAGAGCGACCTACGGGCTTGTGCCAGTGGAAAATGCATTTGCAGGTGCTGTGACGCATACGCTTGATTTATTTGCTGACTTTGACCGTGATATTTATATTTGTGCAGAAGTGCAGTTGTCGATTCACCATCATTTGTTCAGTCATGCTGGAAAATTAGAAGATATTAAGTTGGTGATTTCACACCCGCAACCTTTGGCACAGTGTCATGATTGGTTACAAGAGCATTTACCGCAGGCTACGCTGATGGAGTCTTCATCAACAGTGCATGCAGCGAAAATGATTGAGGATGCCCGCAAAGGTGGCGATTCGGGTTTAGATTGGAAACATGCAGCGGCGATTGGTCCATACTCCATTGTTGATTATACTGAGTTACCATTATTGCAAAAGAATATTGAAGATCATCACGATAATGTGACCCGCTTTTTTGTCATAGGTCAGCATGATTCCCCGCCATCAGGTGAAGATAAAACGGCATTGGTTATTTCAACCAAGGATGAACCTGGTGCATTGCACAAATTGATTCAGTCTTTTGCTAGCCGTAATATTGGTTTAACACGCATAGAATCTCGCCCGTCGCGGAAAAAAGCTTGGGAATATGTCTTTTTTATTGATGTGTTGGGGCATAGGGATGATGCTAATGTGGAAGAGGCATTAGAGGAAATTCAAGCACAAGACGGTGTCATGTTGAAAGTTCTTGGTTCTTGCCCCGTTTCTCGGAAGCTTTAAATGAGCATAGATTGGTTGAAGCAGGCTGTTGCACAGTCTGAAAGCTTGCACCCTTATATACCAGGGAAACCGATTGCTCAGATGTTGCGAGAGTTTGGTTTAAGTGAACAAGAAGTTGAAAGCCGTATAACATCCACAGTGAAACTTGCATCCAATGAAAATCCTTATGGTGCACCACCCAAAGCTTTAGAGGTTATCCAGCAAGTAGCTCGTGAAGTGCATAGGTATCCTGATGGTGATTGTTTTGAACTGAAACAAGCTTTAGCAGAAAAACACCATATTAAGCAAGAACAACTACTGCTTGGTAATGGAAGCAATGAAGCATTAGAACTTATCATTCGTACCTTTGCAGGTGCTGGTGATGAGGTTGTTTATAGCCAACGCGGTTTTATTGTTTATGCCTTGGCGACAACTGCTGCAGGGGCAAAAGGTGTTGCGGTACCTGAGAGTGATGGGTTTACGCATGATTTGGATGCTATGTTTGATGCTGTGAATGAGCATACCAAGGTTGTATGTATTGCCAATCCGAATAACCCCACAGGTGCGTTACTGCCGACACAAGCCTTGCAGTCTTTCTTAGACAAGTTGCCGTCACATATTGTAGTGATCATAGATGAAGCTTATGTTGAATATGTAGAGGACATGGTTGAAGATAGTATCCACGCATTGGATTATGCAGGTTTGGTTGTCAGTCGGACTTTTTCTAAAGCTTATGGTTTAGCCGGTTTAAGAGTGGGTTATGCTGTGGCGGATAAGGGTTTGTTGGCCGTGGTGAATAGATTTAGAGAGCCATTTAATGTAAATAGCATGGCGCAAGCTGCGGCATTGGCAGCTTTGGATGAACATGATTGGGTGATGGATAAGGTTGCTTTATGTAAAGCAGAGCGAGTTAGGCTTGAGCTAGCCTTGTCGGATTTACATTGTTTGGCTGCGCCAAGTTTTGGTAATTTTGTATTGTTTCAACACCAAGATAGCTTGAATTTGGTTAAGAAACTGGAACAAGAAGGTGTGATTGTACGCCCGTTAGCGCCCTATGGTATGCCTGATGTGTTGCGTGTTTCAGTAGGCACAGCTGCAGAAAATGATGCTTTTTTAGCGGCTTTAAGTAAGGTGTTGCCATGATTCAAACACTTGCAATCATTGGCGTTGGTTTAATTGGTGGCTCACTTGCTTTGGCACTCAAAGAAAAAGGTGCTGTGGGTAAAGTGATTGGCGCAGGGCGTAATGAAGGTAATCTTAAACTTGCTCAGTCTTTAGGTATTGTTGATAGTTGGACGACTTCTTTAACGGATGCTGTGAAAGATGCAGACGTGGTTCTTTTGGCTGTGCCCATGGGTGCGTATGCTCATGTAATGCAAACTATTGCACCAGCACTGAAGGCAGGTGTGATTGTTACTGATGCAGGCAGCACCAAACGACATGCGCTTGCTGCCGCAGCTAAATATTTACCTAGTCATGCACACTTTGTGGCAGCACACCCTTTAGCAGGCACTGAAAAATCAGGTGCAGATGCTGCATTTTCAACATTATACCAAGATCACTTATGTATTATTACACCTAATGACTCGACGCATGAACAAGCTTTGACTGTGGTTAAACATATATGGGAAAGCGCTGGGGCTAATGTGTTAACCATGCCTGCAGATGAACATGATAAGTTGCTCGGTGCAGTGAGTCATTTACCACATTTGGCGGCTTTTGCTTTGGTTAATGCAGTGAATAAGCAAAAAACAGATAACTTTGATCCTATGGCTTATGCTGCAGGTGGTTTTAAAGACTTTACACGCATTGCATCTTCATCGCCTGAAATGTGGCGAGATATTACCTTGGCAAATCGAGATGCTTTAGAACAGCAAATTGATATTTTGATGGATGAATTGCAAAACATTAGGGTGGCATTGCAGGCAAGTGATAAAAAAAGTTTAACAGCGCTTTTTTCATCGGCAAAAGATGCAAGAGATGATTGGTTAGCAAAGCGGGAAAAGGAAAACACATGAATATCGGCGGCACATTAATCGCAGGGCCTGCAAAAGGCGCACTTAAAGGTAATATTACGGTTCCTGGAGATAAGTCCATGTCTCATCGTTCTATTATGTTAGGTGCATTGGCAGATGGTGTGACTCGTATTGAAGGTTTTTTACCTGGTGATGATAACTTCGCCACGGCAGCCATGTTTGAAGCCATGGGTGCGAAAGTGACATGGTTAAATGAAGAAAAAACAGCTTTGGAAGTTCAAGGTGTTGGTTTATATGGTTTGAAAGAACCTGAAAACGTGTTGGATGCAGGTAACTCAGGTACAGCAGCACGTTTAATTACAGGTATTTTGGCTGGTCAAGATTTTCATAGTGTGATGGTGGGTGATGCTTCTTTGCATTCGCGCCCCATGGCAAGGGTTGCTGATCCTGTGCGTTTGATGGGTGCAAAAATTGATGGTCGTGAAGGCGGCAATAAAATGCCGTTATCTATTCGCGGCGGTAAACTAAAGGGTATGAACTTCGTTTCCCCTGTAGCATCAGCGCAAGTGAAATCATGTGTGTTGTTGGCAGGATTGTTTGCTGATGGTGAAACAACGGTGACTGAGCCCAAGGCAACCCGCGATCATACCGAACGTATGTTACCTTTATTTGGGCAAGCCGTAGAACGTGTTGATGCATTTACAAGTAAACTTCAACCTTGTGGTCAACTCACAGCACCCAAAGATGTGGTGCAAATCCCTGCAGACCCATCTTCGGCAACATTTTTTGCTGTAGCTGCATCCCTTGTGGATGGTTCTGATGTGGTTTTAAACAGCATTGGTATTAACCCAAGACGTGATGGTTGGCGCAGGGTGATGGCAGATATGCAGGCGAATTTAACATTGGAAACTGAAAACACCGTGGGTGCTGAACCTGTGGCAGACATTCGCGTGAAGTCCACCACCTTGCAGGGCATGAAGGTAAACCCACAAGATATTCCTGATGCCATTGATGAGTTCCCTGTATTGTTTGTGGCAGCAGCATTGTCAAAAGGTACCTTTGTGTTGGATGAAGCCGAAGAATTGCGAGTGAAAGAGTCCGATAGAATCGCAACTATGGTTGCAGCCTTGCAAGCTTGTGGAGCAGATATTGAAGAAAAAGAGGATGGCGCAGTTATTCATGGAAAACCAAACCTCAAAGGTGGGGTAACTGTAGATGCCCACGGTGACCATAGAATTGCCATGGCGATGGTTGTTGCGGCACAGAAAATGGACAAAGAAATTCGCATTGAAAATGCAGCTGCCATTGCGACATCATTTCCAAGTTTTGTTGATTTGGCACAAAATATTGGCATGAATGTGCGTTGGGATGATGTATGAGTAGATGGTTGGTGAATCAAGGTTTACAAATTGCTATTGATGGCCCTTCTGGTTCAGGTAAAGGTACGATTGCTGCACTGATCGGTGAGGAACTGGCTTTGCCAGTGTTGGATACAGGGCTTTTGTACCGCTATGTGGGTTGGCGTGCTGAAGAAGAATCGGTGTCGCTGGATGATGAAAATGCAGTGTTATCTATGCTTGATGCGGCGATAACTTCTATGGTTTGGAAGGCTGAAGGTATTTTCTTAAAAGAGGCAGATGCTGAAAAGGATTGCACTTCGCGGCTTCGTGATGAGAATGCAGGCGCCCGTGCATCCAAAGTCGCTGCTATGCCTCAAGTTCGGACAGCATTATTGGATGTGCAGCGAGATATTGCCAAGTTGGGTTGCGTGATGGATGGACGTGATATTGGCACGGTTGTTTTACCTGATGCGCAAGCAAAGTTTTATTTGACAGCATCCCAGCGTGAACGGGCAAGAAGACGTTGGAGCCAGCTTAAAGCCAAAGGTGAAGATGCTGACTTGGAGCGTATTGCAGCAGAGTTAAGAGCGCGTGATGAACGGGATACAGATAGGGATTGTGCACCATTGGAAAAAGCAATGGATGCCATTCATATTGATTCAACAACCATGGCAATGGATGATGTTGTTGATAGAATATTAAATGTTTTAGAACGAAGAAAGTTGATTAATAAAAAATGAGTGAGTTAAACATGAACACTGAAGCCAAACCTGATGATACTATTGAACAAAAAGTTCAACCAACTGAGCCAACAGAGGCCATTGCCAACGAAGAAGAATCGTTTGCAGCCCTTTTTGAAGCTTCGCTAGAAGAGCAACCCAAGCTTTCGCGTGGCGAATATGTGACGGGTGTTGTTGTAGCCATAGATGCTGAAGTGGTAACTGTTGACCTTAAAGGTAACAGCGAGGGTGTGATTAAGTTGGCAGAATTTGCTTCTATTGGTGAAGATGTGCCAAGTATTGGTGATGAAATATCGGCATTGATGGTTGGTAAGGGCCGCTTGGGTGTGGAATTATCTGTTTTACAAGCCAAACGTCGTAAGCTGATGGATGTTGTTGTTGCAGCCAAAGAAGCAGGCGAAACAATTTCGGGCAAAGTTGTAAAAGAAGTCAAAGGTGGTTTCCGCGTTGATTTGGGCGGTTTGGAAGCATTTTTACCACGCTCAGAGGCAGACACTGGTTTTGTAAATGCTGGTGAGTTGTTAAACCAAACATTTGATTTGGCGATTATCGAAGTGCAACACCGTCCTGAAAATGTGGTGGTTTCACGCAAGCAGCCTTTGGCAGAACAAGAAGCTGTACTTCGCGAAGCATTTTTTGCCAGCCATGAGTTGGGCAGTAAAGTTACAGGCACAGTGAAACGTTTAACAAATTTTGGTGCCTTTGTTGACCTTGGTGGCCTTGATGCACTTTTGCATGTTTCAGATATTGCTTGGAAACATATCAATAACCCTGCTGAAATGTTAAGTGTGGGTCAGAGTGTGACTGCCGAAATCATCAAGTTGGATGCTGATACAGCCAAAGTTTCTATTTCAACGAAAAACTTGATTGAAGATCCATGGAAAAAAGTGTCTGAAACTTACGAAAGTGGTATGCAAGTTACAGGTACTGTGCGCAAACTCATCAAAGCAGGCGCTATTGTTGAGCTAGAACCTGGTGTGGATGGTTTGATTCATCGTTCGGAAATGAGTTGGACGCGTAAAGATGTTGAGCCTGCAAAAGTATTGTCTGAAGGTGATGTGGTTGATGTTGCAGTGATTGACTTTGATGCAGAAGACAGACGCTTACGTTTAAGTTTAAAAGCAGTCAGTGACAACCCTTGGCAAGTGTGGATGGCAGAGCACCCTGCAGGTTCAAAAATCACGGGTAAAATAAAAAACATTTCAGAATTTGGTTTCTTTGTAGGTCTGACTGATGAGTTGGATGGTTTGGTACATATAGGCAATATTTCTTGGGATAAACAAGGTGATGAAGCCATTCAAGATTATCAAAAAGGTCAAGAAGTTGAATGTGCTGTGATTGGTGTTGATGTAGAACGTGGTCGCATTGCTTTAGGTATTAAGCAACTCACTGAAAATCCTTTTGATACATTTATCAATGGTTCAAAACGTGGTACGGCAGTGAATGGTAAAGTGGTTGAAGTTTTACCCAATGCTTATTTGGTAGAAGTTGCTGATGGTATCGTAGCGCGTTTGGCGCAACGTGAAATACCACGTGAGCAAGGCGCGTTGTCTGTTGGGGATGAAGTCGAAGCAAAAATTACAGATGTGGATCGTCGCCGCCAACGTGTGGAATTGTCTGTACGTCAATTATTGCGTGATGAAGAACGTGATTCGATTAAACATTATGCTAAACAAGTGCAACAAGAAAGTGCGCCATCGGCATTGGCACTTGAGCTTCAACGGAAGTTTTTGGACAAACAATAAGCCTGGCTTACTTGCGTTTTTTGATAGGGTCGTTTACTTTGACCCTATATCATTTTAAAGTGTATGGGTTTGAAGAGGGAGTAGAGCATGACAAAATCTGAACTTATTGATGCGGTATCAGCTGCAAATCAAGATATTACTCGGAAAGAAGCTGAAGTTGTGGTGAGTACTGTTTTTTCTGCGATTTCTGAGGAGTTATCGCGAGGAGGACGCGTTGAGTTGCGTGGTTTTGGTAGCTTTAGCATCAAAAATCGTGATTCTCGCACAGGTCGCAATCCTAAAACTGGAGAGTCTGTATTTGTGCCAGCGAAAGCAGTGCCACATTTCAAGCCAGGAAAAGAATTAAGGGAACGTGTTGATCATAAGTAGTTTGACTTTTCAAGAGGAAAGTTGAGATGAATTGGATTAATATTAGCGTCAGTATTGGGCTGGCGCTTTTTACAGTGACATTTGCCTTTGAAAATATGATGCCGGTGCATTTGTCATTCCTGAACTTCAAATCAGATGAAATGCCCTTGTTTTTACCCGTTGTGATGTCCTTTTTATTGGGTTTTGCCAGTGGTTTGCTAGCGCTTAGTTTTTCACGTCGTAAACATAAAAAAGAAATTAAATACCTTCGTAAAGAGAATGCTTTGTTGAATCAAGAAGTTGAGAATTTGCGCAATATCCCTTTGCAAGATGACTTATGAGCAGTTTTTTACTGATTATCATTGCAGTTGCAGGTTTGGTTGCAGCAGCCTTATTATGGAAAAAAAAAGATGACTTGGATTTTTCGGATCCAACTTTAGAACATGAGCTCGAAGATACGCGTGTCACGCCACTACTGCGTGGTATAAACTACTTACTATCAGATAAACCAGACCAAGCCCTACAAGAAATGGTGCAAGTTGCCAAAATTCGCTCGGAGTCGGCTGAAGTGTATATGGCATTGGGCGAAATGTTTCGTACCCAAGGTGAATATGGGCGGGCAGTACGCATCCATCAGAATTTATTGGCTAGACCCGAAGTTTCTTTAGAGTTTCAGTTTCAAGCTTATGTATCTCTTGGGCGAGACTTTCAAGCTGGTGGTTTATTGGATCGAGCATTGAAACATTATGCCAAAGCCTTGGCTATACAACCTGACCACCTTGAGTCACTTCATGCTTGTTTGCGTATTCGTGAGCAAAGTAATGAATGGGATGAGGCAGAATGGTTGGTGAGCCGTTTGGAGCAAGTTGAAAATCAATCATACCATGAACACCGAGCTTACCTCAAAGTTGAAATGGCGAATGATGCATTGGTAAAACATGATATTGTTTTGGCTGAAGCGTTATTGGATGAAGCACTTAAATTATCGATAGGCTGTTCTCATGCTCATTTATTACGCATTGAATTATTACAAAAAGACAATAATTTTGAGCAAGCGGTCAAACAAACAGAATCCTTTTTATCGGATGTTAAACAAGAGCATCACGTATTATTACCCAAAGTATTGTTACAAAATTTAACGTTTTACGAACAATATGCGAAACCATTTTTATTGAACTACTGGCAAACGAACAAAAACATGGAACTTGGTGTGGCTTGGGTTGAACAAATAGCCAAAGCCATCGATTTGCCAGTAGCTATATCGTTACAAAAAGAACTGAACCTATCGGATTTAAGCCTGCGTCATGAGTTGCGTCTGATGGCATTGCAAGATGGCTCAGACAATTTGCATAAACAAGCAAGAGAATGGCGCTTATTAAGTAAAATGTTTGCTTGTAAACAATGTGGTGTACAAGTGCATGATATGCGTTGGCATTGTCCGAAATGTCATCACTGGGGCACGATGGAACCATTGCAGGGTGCCTATGCCTTTGGAGAAGAACAGCATGCACAATAAAATTATGGTGGCATTGGATGTCACGAATAAAGCACAAGCACTGGCGATGCGTGAAACATTGGGTGAAAGTGTTGGTTGGTTAAAGGTTGGTTTACGTTTGTTTGTGGCTGAGGGTCCAGCATTGATTGCTGATTTGACGCAAACGCATAAAGTGTTTTTAGACCTTAAATTCCATGATATTCCAAACACTGTCGCACAAGCGATTGAAAGTGCAGGTGCTTTGGGTGTACAAATGGTGAATGTGCATGCAGGTGGTGGGAAACCCATGTTAGAAGCTGCGGCAAAGGCTGCCAAAGCTTTTCCTGATATGTTGCTTATCGCTGTAACCGTTTTAACCAGTGATACCATGCCCAAAGAACAGGCTTTAAAGGTTGCACTGGAGCGTGCTAAACTGGCGAAAGATGCAGGTTTGGATGGCGTGGTATGCAGCGTACATGAAGCAGCACAAATCAAGGAAGTATGTGGTGCTGAATTTATCACGGTCACGCCAGGTATTCGCTGGGGCAATCAATCTACCCAAGATCAACAACGGGTTGCAGACCCTAAAATGGCAGTAGAACACGGCTCTGATTATTTGGTGATTGGTCGCCCGATTTTGCAAGCTGAAAACCCTGCGGAAGCTGCAAATGAAGCGGTTAGGATGATGCAAGGTGCAAGTAAGGCATGAAGGTTGGGGTTTTATTGCTGGCTGCAGGTAGTGGTAAACGATTTGGAAGCGCAATCCCCAAACAATACCTTGAAGTTGCTGGAAAACCTCTAATTATTCACACCTTGGAAAGTTTGAATCAATCCAAACATATTGTTGTGGTACAGCCAGTGATTGGCGATAGAGATTTATGGTATCGCGATGCGGTTGCAGGGTATCAGTGGGGTTTTACTTTGCTCGAACCAGTTGTTGGTGGTGCAGAGCGCTCTATATCCATGCAGCGCGGTTTGGCTGCGTTACCCGATGATATTGATATGGTGGCTGTGCATGATGCTGCTCGCGCTTTACCTTCGCAAATGTTGTTAGATGATGTGTTTCAGGCAGCTGATCAACATGGTGCAGCTGTGCCTGGGTTGCCTGTACATGATACCATTAAACGTATTGATGCGGATGGAAAAGTATTGGAAACACCCGATAGAAATCGTTTGATGGCAGTGCAAACGCCGCAAGTAGCAAGGCGAACATGGTTTGAATCTGCCTTAGTCAAAGAAAAAGACAGGCTTCATTTACACACAGATGATGCATCAGTGCTGGAAGCGGCGGGTTTTGATGTTTATATCAGCCAAGGTGATGTGAACAATCGAAAAGTTACCACACCCCAAGATATGTTATGGTTGGAGAAACATTTGCAAGGAGTAGCACCGTGAATATACGTGTGGGGCAGGGTTTTGATGTGCATGCGTTTGCAGAAAATCGCAAACTTATGCTCGGTGGCGTGGATATTCCATATCATTTGGGGCTTGCAGGGCATTCGGATGCTGATGTATTGATTCATGCGTTATGTGATGCGCTGCTGGGTGCAGCTTGTTTGGGTGATATTGGACATCACTTTCCTGATACTGACCCAGCCTTGGAAGGTGTGGATAGCACACTTTTATTGGCTAAGGTTTTAGAAAGTATTGAAGCGTTGGGCTATCATATTGGTAATATTGATGTGACTGTGATTGCGCAAAAACCCAAATTGGCAACATATATTGAACCCATGCGTGTACGATTGGCAGAAGTATTAAAGTTAGATGTTACCGCTATCAATATCAAAGCTACAACCACCGAAAAATTAGGGTTTACGGGGCGAGGTGAAGGTATTGCTGCCCAAGCTGTGGTGTTGTTAAACAAATCATAAAAAAGTCTCCGTATAGAGACTTTTTTTATGACTTATGATGTTTTAAAATTCCAAATAGGCATGAACCCCTAATACTGATGTAGCATCAAATTTCTGGTATTCCGCAGCAACTTTTAGCCCAGGGTTCAGCTCATATTCTGCACCAAGACCCAATGTGATGCTTGTTGATGTTGATGATGTGTTTGTGGTGATGCCACCAGAAGTGACAGAGGCTGATGATGATGTGTATGTTAATCCTGCCAGCCCATATGCATTAAAATCTTCAAGCTCTATCCTTGCCTTGTATAACCCTGAAATTAAGAAGTCGATACCTTCTGAGCCCGTCGTTCCAACAGCTAGCCCTTGAATATCTGCATTTGTACCCGTTCCGATACGGACTTGTGCGGAGGATAAAATGTCACCTGCATAAATATCCAAATCTTTTTCAGCAATACCATAAAACAAAGAGGCATTGGATAAGTTTTTGGTGTTGTTAATACCTATACCTACACCAAACTGTAAATCACGGGTTAAATCTCCAATAGCATTGCCAATATCATCCACTGTGTCGGCATAAGATGGTGTGATATTGAGTAATAATGCAGCAGTAGAAGCCATAATTATTTTTTTCATTATATATCTCCTTATCATAGACGAGGTTATTTTATGTATCGGTGGTGCGAAGCACAAGTTTGGCTGTGTCAAAACAACTCATCTTAGCTTTAATGCCTGAAACACTTCATCGGCATGGAATGATGAGCGCACCAATGGTCCTGATGCCACCATACCAAAGCCTTTTTTCTCAGCGATATATTTTAAGTCATCAAACTCTTCGGGTGTCCAGTATTTCATCACGGGGTGATGTGCTTGGCTTGGGCGTAGATATTGACCGATGGTAAGAATATCGATGCCAGCTTCACGCATATCATCAAGTACTTGCAATACTTCATCTTTTTCCTCACCAAGCCCAACCATGATACCCGACTTGGTGACTACATTCGGGTCAATTTCTTTGGCACGTTGTAATAAACGCAAAGAAGTGAAATAACGCGCACCAGGGCGAATAGACCGATAAAGGCGAGGTACAGTTTCAAGGTTGTGGTTAAAGATATCAGGTTTGGAATCCATGATGGTATCTAAACATGAATCGAGTTTGCGCTGGAAATCAGGGGTTAGAATTTCAATGGTGACTTCAGGTTGCCGTGTTTTAAGCTCACGAATCACGGTGGCATAATGCCCAGCACCACCATCTTTGAGATCATCCCTATCCACGGATGTGATAACAACATGTTTTAAGCCGATTTTAGCCACGGCTTTGGCAAGATTGATGGCTTCATTGGGGTCAACTTCATCGGGTTTTCCTGTTGCGACATCACAAAATGCACATGTACGGGTACATACTTTGCCTAAAATCATAAATGTTGCTGAACCTTGTTTCCAACAGTCACCAATATTGGGGCAGGAAGCTTCTTCACATACGGTGTTAAGCTTCAAATCACGCATCATTTTCGTAATATTTTGATACTCTTTGGACATGGGTGCGCGAACCTTTAGCCACTTGGGTTTACCTGCCATAGGTTGTTCTTGTTGGGTTGTTGAACCTACAACTTGGATGGGGATAACTTTTCTACTCATACTTGTGTTGCTTCCTTTTGATTTTCTTCTGGGTTGATGTCAGGGCCTAATAATATGGCAATCCACTGAGTTTTGGGGTTGGCTTCACAGGCGAGTTTAACAATCATGGTTAGGGGTACAGATAAAAGCATGCCCACAGGACCTAAAATCCAGCCCCAAACCACCAGTGATAAAAAGACGACCAGTGTAGAAAGACCTACACCTTTGCCCATATAACGGGGTTCAATCACATTACCCATGATAACATTAACAATAATATAACCCAACGCTGTATATGCAGCGCTATCTAAACCCAATTGTACAGTTGCCAGCATCATGGCGGGCACTGCAGCAATAATCGAACCGATATTGGGTACAAAATTGAATAAAAATGCCATTAAACCCCATAATACAGGATAATCGACACCTAAAAAACTCAACCAAATGGTGATGAATATGCCCGTGGCAATACTTACCATGCTTTTAATGACCAAATAACGATGCACGGTTTTTAAAAATTGTTTAAATGCATCCGTTGAAGGGGCATGGCTATTCATAGCAGCCCACTTGTGAGGAAGTGCGACAGCTTCAAATAAAACGAATATCACGATAAGAAGTAATAAGAACACATTGGTCAGCGCATTGCCTAAGCCGCTTAACAAGCTGCCGACAAATTTCATCACAGCAGATGGGTCAAAGGATTCGAGTAGGTTGCCTGCGGGTATTTCTACACCTATTTTAGTGAGTAAGGCTATAAGTTGTGCTGTTTGCCCTTGTATGCGTTCTTGATAAAAGGGTAAGTTCCTTGAGAAATCTGCAATAGCTGAGCCTGCAAATAAAGATACCAATAAACCAATCAGAATTAACGAGCCCACCACGATAAATACGGCTATGGATACATTTACACCTTTGTTGAGTAAGAAATAAAGCGGTGGCAGGCAAATAATCGCAACAAATGCGGATAATAGTAAGGTCACCATTA
Organism: Ghiorsea bivora; assembly: GCF_000744415.1. NCBI lineage: Bacteria > Pseudomonadati > Pseudomonadota > Candidatius Mariprofundia > Mariprofundales > Ghiorsea > Ghiorsea bivora. The sequence goes on along the minus strand of NZ_JQLW01000011.1, from coordinate 105,044 downwards.
AGGGTGCCGCCAGCTTTAACCCAACCACAATAATAATGAGGCAGGCTGTAATCAGCAGAATATGTTCGCCGCGGCTGACTGGGGTAGGTTGTGCCACTATTCGAAGTCCTTCAAACGAGGGTCATCCAATGCCAATTCATTTTCACCTGAGGCAAAAGATAGTTTGAGCCAAGGTGTGCATCCTTCACAGTCCATGCCAGCGCCTGCTGCCATAGCAGCTTCAATTGAGCCCAACTCTTTAAGTTCGGCAAAGGTTTTGTGCATACATTCGCAGCGGTTTACAATTTCATCACTCATAAAGCTGTTTCCTTGGTTGTTGGTTTATCTTTTTGGGCATACATACCACCCGATTGGGTAAACGGTAGCTTGAGCATCCACAAAAGGGAAGATGTGGGCGTATTGCCTTGGTATTGCTGTAAACCTATGGTCATTTTATCGTGTCCCAAGTCGGGCTGGGCATGGTAGCTGCCAAATATTTTATCCCAAATAGACAAGTTGAAGCCATAATTGCTATTGGTTTCATGTTTGAAAATCGAATGATGTACGCGGTGCATATCGGGTGTGACAAACAGTAAACGAATCAAACTATCCAAAGCTTTGGGCATACGAATATTACCATGGTTAAACATTGCCATGCCATTGAGAATCACTTCAAATAAAACCACGGCAGCTGCCGGCGCACCAAGGGTTATCACTGCAACAAATTTAATCAACATGGACAATATAATTTCAATGGGGTGAAAACGTAAACCTGTACTTACATCAATATCACGATCGGCATGATGCACTTGATGCAAGCGCCAGAACATGGGCACCACATGGAATAAACGATGTTGCCAATAGATAATCATATCCAAGATAATCACGGTAACAACTGTTGCTGCAAGCGGTGAGATATCGATGTTATTGAGCAGGCCATAACCATTGTTTTCTGCCCACAGTGCCACGCCAAACGCACCTGCTGGTAAGAGTAGTTTGACCACAACGGTATCCACAGCAATTAAACCAAAATTGTTGAGCCAACGTTTGAATTTACGCTGCTTTAATGGGCGTTTGTTTGCTATGAACTCCCACAGAATCACAAAGCTAATAATGCTGATAAAAGCATAAGTGCGTAGTTCTTGGTCAGTCATTCGTGTGTAAAACCTCTTCAATGATAACTTTTCTTAGCGCTTGCATGCCTTCATTTTTAAGGCTGGATGTTAATATCGGCTCAAGCATGCCACCCAAAGCATCAATCATTTCTTGTTTGCGTTTGCGTTTGGCATTGCCTTTGAGTTTATCTGATTTGGTTGCCACGGGCTGCCAACGAATGCCTGATTCATTGAGCCAATCAATGAGTTGTAAGTCGCTTTCTTTAGGGCCGTGCCTAAAGTCTAAAAGCACTAACACAAGCTGGGCGACCTTGGGGCTTTTGAGGTAGTTTTCAATTAAACCCGCCCATTTGTATTTTTCGACCTTAGAAGCGCGGGCATAACCATAACCCGGTAAATCTACGACCAAGATTTTTTCATCCACTTCAAACAGGTTTAAAAGGCGGGTGCAACCAGGGTTTTTAGAGGTTTTTACCAGACCTTTTCGCCCAAATAAGGTGTTTAATAATGAGGATTTACCTACGTTAGAGTGCCCTGCAACAGCCACTTGGGGTAAGTGGGTGTCAGGGAATTGTTTTGCATCAGCCACAGAGAGCTGAAAATTGGTGTTTTGCCAGTGTACAGAAGTAGTCATGCGGCATAAGCTGCATGGCTTAGCTACAATGTTCAAATTGTATTATCGACAAAGGTCGTTGGAAAGCCTATTGTTGCCCAAAATTTAGGCAAAGCCTTCTTTTTCATCATACTTTAGTAAGAGAGATTCATGACGTTACAAGTTCAACCCCAGTCAGCCCAAACTCAGCATACGCAAGCCAAACAGCTACAAGCCGTATTACCTGGCTTTAAGTTGGGAGATTTTGAGATAAACCCACCCATTGCTTTGGCACCCATGGCAGGCATCACCGATTTACCCTTTCGCCGCATTTGCAGGCGTTTTGGTATTGGGCTAACCGTCACTGAAATGATTGCTTCCCGCGCCGTAGAGCAGGGCAGAGAGCGCACCGAGCGCATGGCTGAGTTGGATAAAGATGAAAGCCCCGTTTCGATTCAAATTGCAGGCTCTGATTCTAAGTTTGTGGTCGATGCTGCCAAGTGGGCTGTGGATCACGGCGCAGATTTTGTGGACATCAATATGGGGTGTCCTGTAAAAAAAGTGGTCAAACAAGTGGCAGGTTCTGCCATGTTGCGCGATGAGGCTTTGGTGGCTCGTGTGATTGATGCGGTTGTCAAGGCTGTGGATATTCCCGTTACCCTAAAAATTCGTACAGGTTGGGATAATGAGAGCAAAAATGTAGAAAATATTGCACGTATTGCTGAAGATAATGGTATTCAAATGTTGACGGTGCATGGGCGCACAAGAGCGCAAATGTTTAATGGTAAAGCATCATGGGAAGATATAGGGTTGGCAAAAGCTGCGGTGTCGATTCCTGTGATTGGTAATGGTGATATTATTGATGGTGAATCAGCTTTAGAGATGATTCGTCAGAGTGGGTGCGATGGGGTGATGATTGGGCGCGCTGTGCAAGGTAATCCTTGGGTGCTGGCGGAAGTGCATGCCGCGATTATGGGCTTGCCCAAACCTGAAAAACCAAATGCCGAAGAAGTGTGGGCTGTGGTGCATGAACATATGTTGCATTTGGCAGATTTTCATGGTGTCAAACGCGCATCCAAGTTGGTGCGTAAACATGTGCCTTGGTATTCCAAAGGACACAGAGGTTCTGCTGAATTTCGTTCATCATTCCAAAAGATATTTGAATGGGAACAACAAATTGAGACAGCAAAAGCTTATTTTTTATCCAATATTCACGCTGAAGAAGCAACACATACGGTGAATGGCATTGCAGCCTGATGCTGAAGTGACAGTTCTTTTTTCAGACTTGCCTGTATCTTGTTTGCTGCTGGATAGGGAAGGCAATATTCTAAGTGCTAACTTATTGGCACAAGAGCACTTAAATGTTTCTGAAAAACGTATGTTGCATAAAAACTTGGCAACATTTATTGCGCCTGAAGATGAGTTGCAGCGTTTATTGACGCATGCTACCAATGCAGAGACGGTATCTTCGGATGCATTTTATACCGTGGCGGGTCATAAACCTTATACTTTATACTTTTCACAACAAGCTGATGGTTATATTTCCGTGGTGATGATTGCAGAAGGCAATAGGCTTGAAGCTGAAATGCAAAATCGGCGACATGAAGTGGCAGAAGCTGTCTCTCGCATTGCTTTGGAGCGGGCACATGAGATTAAAAACCCATTGGCAGCACTTCGCGGGGCAACCCAGCTATTGAGTGAGCAAGTCGAAGGTGATGCTTTAGAAATCGTGGAGCATATGCTTGCCGATGTGGATAGAATCAAAGAGCGGGTGGATAGTTTTTTACAAGTAGGGCCAAGAGCCAATGTAGAGATGACATTGGTTAATATTCATGTGTTGATTGATGAAGTGAGTAAAAGTGATGTGGCTGTGAAATTACAGCGTTCGTTTGACCCCAGTATTCCGCCGATTATGTGTCATGCGCGTAGATTTCGCCAAGCCATTGAAAATTTATGGAGCAATGCGGTAGAAGCAGGCTCTGATTTGGTGATTTGGGAAACACGCATTGAACATGGTGTGGTGCTTACAGGGCATAAAGGCACAGTGTTATCGATTAAAATTATCAGTAATGGTGCAGAAATCCCTGCGCATATTCGTGATAAAATGTTTGAGCCTTATGTTACAGGCAAAGCGCGGGGCAATGGTTTGGGTTTAAGCATTGTGCAGCAGGTGGTGCAGGAACACGGGGGTAAGGTTGTGGTGCAAAGTGAATTGATGCGCACTTCATTTACCATGTATCTGCCATTAAAAGTGGCTTAGGGAGATATGATGCAAAAGGCATTGATTGTAGATGATGATGACGGCATTCGCTGGGTATTGAGCAGGGTGCTCAAAGAGCAAGGTTTTGACGTGGTGGAAGCACCTGATTTGGCAACCGCACACCAAGCCATCGCTGAGCATACATTTGCCATTATCTTTTTGGATGTATTTTTGCCCGATGGTAATGGGATGCAGGTATTGGAATCGGGAGTGTTTGATGCACCAGTGATTATGCTAACAGCAGAAACGACTTTTGATCATGCCGTGGAAGCTTACCGTGCGGGTGCGATGGAGTATTTACCCAAACCTTTTGATTTGGATGAAGTGCGCGAGCTTATCGAGCGGGTTAAACCCAAAGCAAGTGTGAAAAAAAGAAGTAAAAAACAACATCAAGACGAAAATTCAGAGCAAATAACACAACATCAGCCCCAAGCCCATCAACCCATCCTAGGCAAAAGCCCTGCCATGCAGCAGTTGTTCCGCATGATTGGTCGGGTTGCCGCATCGGACATGACAGTACTCATCACAGGTGAGTCGGGTACAGGCAAAGAATTGGTAGCACAAGAGTTGCACAGGCAAAGCCCCAGAGCCAATCAAGCCTTTATTGCGATCAATACCGCAGCTATTCCTGCTGAATTATTGGAAGCTGAATTGTTTGGTCATGAAAAAGGCGCATTTACGGGTGCAGATAAAGCTAGAGCAGGGCATTTTGAAGAAGCCGATGGCGGCACATTGTTTCTCGATGAAATTGGTGATATGCCGCTGGCTTTGCAGGCGAAAATGTTGCGCGTATTGGAGACGGGTGAAGTGCAGCGGGTAGGCAGCACCAAAACCAAGCGGGTGAATGTGCGTTTATTGGCTGCCACGCATCAATTTTTGCAGGATAAAATTCAAAAAGGTCAGTTCCGTGAGGATTTGTATTACCGTTTAAATGTGATTCCCGTACACATCCCACCACTTCGCGAGCGTAGGGATGATATTCCAGAGCTTGCTGCGGCACTATTGGCATCAGCTGCGGAAGAATTACATATTACAGCACCGATTTTGATGGATGATGCCATTGGATTGTTACAACGCTTTGATTGGCAGGGCAATGTGCGTGAACTGAAAAATGTGATGCGTAGACTTGCCGTGTTGACCCCAGGTGCAAGCATCACCATGACTGATGTGGCATTGGCTTTGGGCAATGATGAAGGCAACAAAGCCGAGCCTGAAACATTGGCAGGGGCAGTGGAGCGTTGCATCAAACGTTATATGGATCAACTGGGTTATGAAGATGCCCAAGGTTTGCACAGGCATGTGTTGGAGCAGGTGGAGCCACCGTTGTTGCATCTTGCGTTGGAAAAGTCTGAGGGTAATCAATTAAGGGTTGCGGATATGTTGGGTTTAAACCGAAACACTGTGCGTAAAATGCTCAAACACTATGACATCGACCCAAGTTATTACAAACGCTAAACAAGGAACCGCAGAGGACGCAAAGTTTCGCAGAGTAAAACAATTTATTGAGCCATAGATGAACAGGATATACGCAGACTATTAAGATGTATTGCTTTCGTTCCTTTGCGAAACTTTGCGTCTTCTGCGGTTTAACGTATTAGTGAATAGCTATTGCGAAGAAGCCCAAAGCCTGCCACGATTAGCACATGACTATTCAATTATCCAACCGCCTTTCCAAAGTAAAACCATCTGCCACCTTAGCCATCACAGCCAAAGCCGCTGAGTTACGCGCATCGGGCAAGAATATTATCTCATTATCTGTGGGTGAGCCTGATTTTGAAACGCCGCAAGCAGCGCGTATTGCAGGCATCAAAGCCATTGAAGAAGGTTTTACCCGTTACACCGCAGTACCTGGTATTCCGGAGTTGCGCAAAGAAGTTGCAGCCAAGTTTAAGCGTGATAACAACCTCGATTATGCACCCGAACAAATCCTTGTCAGCACAGGCGGCAAGCAATGTATTTATAATCTACTCATGGCGCTCATCAACGCAGGCGATGAAGTAATTATCCCAGCGCCTTATTGGGTGAGTTATCCCGACATGGTGTTGCTTGCCGAAGGTGAGCCAGTGATTGTGGAATGTTTGGCTGATGCCGATTTTAAACTGACCGCTGCGCAGTTAGAAGCTGCGATTACACCAAAAACCAAAATGATGTTCCTCAATTCACCATCCAACCCAACAGGCATGGCATATTCAGCCGACGATTTGAAAGCCTTGGGTGAAGTGGTGCGTAAATACCCGAATATCGTGGTGGCAACCGATGATATGTATGAGAAAATCATGTTTGATGGCAAAACATTTGCCACATTCGCCGAAATAAATCCTGATTTGATTGACCGCACCATCACGCTTAACGGTGTGTCCAAAGCCTATTGTATGACAGGCTGGCGCATTGGTTTTTGTGCAGGACCATTGGAGCTGATTAAAGCCATGAGCAAGATTCAAGGGCAGTCCACGTCTAATCCATCATCGATTGCCCAAAAAGCAGCCCTTGCAGCTCTTCAAGGCCCAACAAACGAGCTTGATGAAATGGTGCGCACCTATGAAACCCGCCGCACTTGGTTGGTGAATGCCTTAAATGCAATTGATGGCATGGATTGCATCACGCCCGATGGTGCGTTTTATGTTTTTCCAACCATCACCGATTGGTTAGGCAAAACCACGCCAGAAGGCTTAGTACTCACAGATGATGTAGCGGTCTGCGAATGGTTGCTTGAAGCTGCAGGCGTAGCCCTTGTGCCTGGCACAGCATTTGGCTCACCTGGGCAAGTTCGCTTTTCTTATGCGGTTTCACAAGACACATTGGAAGATGCCGTGAGTCGAGTTGCCAAAGCTGCGAGTAGTTTAAAATAAGGATGTAAATAGGGGGGTAATACATGGCATCAAATACGTGTATTACCGAGCTGGGTGAGGAAAGAAAATGCTTACATATAATGAAGCACAAAGATTTTATGACTCGTTCGGAAAAAAGCAGAGTAAGCAGTTTTACGAAGAATCAGCAATGAACAATTTAATCGAGCTAGGCAAATTTGACGAAGCAAAAAATATTATAGAATTTGGTTGTGGAACTGGAAAGTTAGCATCTCGATTATTGAAAAATATTTTATCCCGAAAATGTTATTATCTAGGTGTTGATATTAGTCAAACAATGGTCGCTCTTTGTCAAAAAAATATTGAACAGTATTCTGATCGTGCAAAATGCTATAAAAATGAAGGAAAACCTATAATTAATATTACAGATCAGTCCGCAGATAGATTTATTTCTACCTATGTACTGGACTTACTTACTGAGGAAGACATAATAGTCTTACTAAACGAGGCTTACCGTATACTCTTACCAGGTGGTTACCTTTGTCTTGCTAGTTTGACTCATGGTACTTCTTTTGTTTCACACATTGTAGAGTTCATTTGGAGCAGCCTATATAAATTAAAACCATCCATTGTAGGTGGGTGCCGCCCAATAAAAATATCAGAATACTTGCAAAATGATAAATGGCATATTCTTCATGATTCTACTATTGTATCTTACGGTGTTCCATCAGAAGTCGTCATTGCAAGAAGGCTGCAACATTGAAGTCGTCTAACAATACGCTCGTTCGGATGTAAACTACGCTTCGTTTGCGCCGCACAATGTGGGTAATGATGCAATAAAGCGGTTAAATTACAACGAAGAACCAGTGTTTTCTATTAAAAGGTTAGCTTCTCTAAACAAGAAGATGTTTGGCAAGTGTCATGCAAAGGTGCTAAACTGGTATCATGATAGTGTTGTTGTAGCACAATGTTTGGAGGTTGTTATGTTTGTTATCACAGAATTTAAAAGGGTGGTGCTGCTTTGTCTAGTTATGATGTTGGTGGCTCCTGCGGCGCATGCAGCAAGCAAAGCGGAAATAAATGCCAAGGTAAAAGTTGCAATGACAGCATTTTATAAACAAGTGGCATCGGGACGAGAATTGAGCAAGAAAGCATACGGTATGTTGGTATTCCCAGAAGTATTCAAAGCTGGTTTTGGTATTGGTGGTGAGTATGGCGAAGGTGTTATGATGGAGCGTGGTAAAACTACAGGTTATTATAGTACAGCAGCTGCCTCTATAGGTTTTCAAATTGGTGCGCAAATAAAATCTCAAATTATTTTGTTTATGACGCGTGATGCTCTGAAAAAATTTAAATCAAGTGAAGGGTGGAAAGCAGGTGTAGATGGCAGTGTAGCTTTGGTAACGGTCGGGGTTGGTGGTAATATTGACAGCGATACATTGAAAGATCCTATTATAGGTTTTATCTTTTCTAATAAAGGTTTGATGTATAATCTTACATTCGAAGGCTCCAAAATATCAAAGATGAATAAATGACGGAAATAAGCTTTTATATGAGCTTGATTCAGTCCTTGAATTCCAGCTTGAAGGCAGAGGGAATCCAGATTAGCGCTCATGAAATAAAGCAGGTACTCACATTTCGAACGGTGTTTAAACACGCATGACAACCTGTAGTGTATCCTGCCTCCTAAGTAGGCTAGTATGATAGCTTACTTCTCAGTATGAAGCATAGGATGACAGGTGTGCTCGACATGACAAAAAAATACTGCAAAACTTCGGCTATGAATAAAGAACAACCTGAAATTGAAGTATGTTTTGGCCCTGAATGTGGTGATAAGGGCAGCCCTGCGCTTGCTAAAGAGTTAGAAGCATTGGGATATACCATTGTGATGGGGGATTGCCGCAGTCAGTGTGCCAATGCGCCGTTGGTGTTGGTGGCAAATCAAGGCGTGGTGACTTCCACCTGCGCTAAAGTGCTCGCTAAAATCAAAGCAGTTCAAGAAGTAGAGTAACCTTTTTGTCATGCCGACCAGCGTAACACAGGCAGGCTTCGCACTGGAGGTATCTTAGATGTCTCGGCAGGGGGTATCGCTATTCACCCATCGCTTGACATGATATGCTTCGTACGGAGTGATGAAACTTAATCTTTTTTGAAATAACGAACGGAAGCTAACCCTTTAAAATCAGCATCTTGTGTCCAAAGTTCGGCGTGTTGAATAAAGGCGGTTGCAAGAATTAAGCTATCTGCCATGGCTAGCTTATGTGTTTGCCCAAGTTTAGCGGCATACATGGCGATATTTTCATCAATAGGGATGACAGGGAACTGTTGCAATACACCTGCGGCGGATAAAGCGGACTCTTCACTGGTTGCACGCATCACGACTTTAAACACTTCATGCAAAACAATGGCAGGGACAATCACTTCCTCATGATTTTCAATCAGAGGAGCATAAGTCTCGGCATTTTTGCCATCTGAAAAATATTCAAGCCAACATGATGAATCGAGAATAATCATATGATACGGTCTGATTTATCCCGAATGTTATCCATATCAATAGCACAGCCTTTAAGCATACCACGCAATTTCTTGGCAGGTTTGACAGGCACAAGTTGAATATGCTCACCATAAGGCATAGCCATCATTTTCTGCCCCGCTTTAATGTGCAGTTGTTCACGAACACTTTTAGGTATTACCACTTGAAATTTGGGTGAGACTGTAACTGTTTGCATAACGAAACCTCTATCGATGACTATTTCGTAATACTTTATATCTTTCTCTGCACTGAATCAAGTTTTTGGTAGGCTAGATGAGGATAAGACAAACAAGCTGCCTTATTTTTTATGTGTAACTTGGCTAAACTCAGTAGGTATAACTGTGTTGGGAGGTGTGTAATGAAAGCCTTATTGTATCTTGCGACGACATTGCTATTTATATCCGCAGCTTGGGCTCATGTGCCCAAATGTTCTGCTTTTGGTGCGTATACTGATTTGATTCAGACCATTGCGCGTCCCAGTGATACAGCCGATTATGGGGAATATTGTAACTATGGTTACTATGAGGGTGGTTATTGGTGTGGTCAGGCTGCAGCAGTGGGTTATTAGGTTTATAATTATCCAATTTGGCATATTTATCGCAGTAAAGTTGAAGTGAAACAACAGAAACAAGTCGCAGTGGCGGAACCTACCACGACACAAGCAAAAGATGAGCAAGTAAAAAATAAGAAAAAGCAAAATGATTCAGACGATAGTGATAGCTGGGCGGTGTATCTCAAAGGTAAACATTTGTTGTATATGAAAACGACGGCTTGTGTGCGCAATAAATGACATTTTTGGCTGTGTAGCAATCAACACATTATCGTTTACAAGGTGGTGCAGGGTTTGCTGCGGCATCGCAAGGTACAAGCAGTAGGTAGTGGTGGGTGGAACAAGAACAAACATTGGTATTGCGCTATGGCAATGGTGATGTGGAGCAACATGATTTATCGTATAATAATGGTACGCTTTATTTGAATGGGCGACGTTATTTAGTGGTGGATAATGATGTTTGTGATTAAGGCTGAAGCTGGGTTTTGACCACAAAACGATAGGGTAGCAGCGCATCTTCTTTGGCATAAGCCACGCCGATTCGGGGTGTGGCTTCAATACAGGCATCGGGCACATCAATGGATTTATCTTCTAACCAAACCTGCTCACCTTGTAAAGATTGGGCATTGATGCTTTGGTTGATACCCATCGCTTGAGATAATTTTCCAGGACCATTGAGTAGTTGTTGGTGATATTGCCGTGCACCGCGCCTTTGTAACATGGTATCCAAACCAGCATAAGGTTGAATAGCGCGAATCAAAACAGCATGTGGAATGTCTTTTTGGTTGGTGACGACGTTGAATAAGTGGTGCATACCATAACAAAGGTATACATAGCTTATGCCACCTTGTTGAAACATGGTTTCAGTGCGCGCGGTACGGCGGTTACCATAAGCATGTGATGCTCTATCTGTGATGCCTGCATAAGCTTCGGTTTCGGTGATGATGCCAGCACATATCACACCATGAATATGGGTGTATAATACTTTTCCTAATAAATCTTTTGCGACGTGTACGACATCTTGTTGCAAATAAAAATCCAAGGGTAGCTTCATTGGGCTAGGAGTCTGTCAGACTTATGGAATTGTGGCGAGAAACATCGATATTCTTTGATTTTTTGCATGGGTTTGAGGCGAGTAGCAGGGCTATTCAACGAAAGTACAGGTGAAAAAGCATGAATATTCGATTTTTCGCAGTAGATTATCATAAGCCCGTCAGACTCCTAGTGTGGTATTTTAGCTGAAATAGTGCAACACCCTGAAAAGTTAAGCAATTTTAACATTTTTATGATTGACCAAAAGTGTAAAAAACATCACATTGTCAGCATGAAGTTTATTGAATCATTTATCCATAAAGAATCATCCAGCGGCATTTTATTGATTGTTGCTACAATTTTAGCGCTTATTTTTAGCAATACTTTATTGGCTCCTTATTATGAGGCTTTTTTACATATTCCTGTTTCGATTCAACTTGGCTCATTATCTTTGGATAAATCACTTCATCATTGGGTGAATGATGGTTTGATGGCGATTTTCTTCTTTTTGATTGGTTTAGAAGTCAAACGAGAAGTGTTGGAAGGTCATTTGTCATCGGTTAGTCAGGTCACATTACCTATCGTGGCGGCAATCGGTGGTATGGCTGTGCCAGCGTTGATTTATCTTTATTTTAATGCTGACAACCCTCTTGCGGCCAATGGCTGGGCAATTCCAACAGCCACTGATATTGCGTTTGCTTTGGGTATACTTTCCTTACTTGGCAAACGCGTACCCTTATCTCTCAAAGTCTTTTTGATGGCATTGGCGATTATTGATGATTTGGGTGCGATTGTGATTATTGCATTGTTTTATACGGTTGATTTGTCCACGCTATCAATTTCAGTGGCTTCTGTGGCACTTGCTATACTTATTGTGATGAATCGTATGGGTGTGGTTCGCAAGTCTGCTTACTTTATCGTGGGGCTTGTTTTGTGGGTAAGTGTGCTTAAATCAGGTGTTCATGCCACGCTGGCTGGCGTTGCTTTAGCGTTTACCATTCCATTGTACGCTAAGGACGAGTTGGGTAAAAAGTTTTCACCATTAAAAACCCTAGAGCATGATCTGCATTATTGGGTTGCTTTCTTTATCTTGCCTATCTTTGCATTTACCAATGCAGGGGTGAACATTACCGAAATATCACTGGATCAAATGTCAGGGAGTGTACCGCTTGGTATTATGTTGGGCTTGTTTTTGGGTAAACAATTGGGTGTATTTGGTTTGAGTTGGCTGGCGATTAAGCTTGGTTTTGCAAAAATGCCAGTGGATAGCAATTGGTTGCAATTGTATGGGGTGTCGGTACTCACGGGCATTGGTTTTACCATGAGTTTGTTCATTACTTCTCTAGCATTTTCTTCTGCAGACCTGTTCCAATACACCGATAAACTTGCGATTTTAGTAGGGTCGTTTAGTGCAGGTATTTTGGGTTATCTATTGCTGCGAATAGGCAAAAAGAACAGTGTCAGCTAAACAAAGCTGTCCACAATGTGGGATGTTGGCAGGGGTTGTGTCAGCACAAACCATTCAACATCAATTAAAACAACCTTGGCAATGGTTGAAGGCGGATAAACCCCATTTCTTTTGTGTTTCTCCTGCGTGTCAGGTCATTTATTTTGATGCCACGGGCGAGGTGATTGAGGGGCATGCTTTGCGGCAAGCGGTTGGAATCAAAAGCACGGATGATTCCGCGCTGATTTGTTATTGTTTTGATGTATCGCGAGCTGATGCCAAGGCGAACCCTGATGCCAAAGCATATGTGATGGCGCAAACCAAACAAAAGTTATGTGCATGTCGTATCCGCAACCCATCAGGGCAATGCTGCCTTAAAGACTTTGCAATGTTAGAAGGTGTATCATGAATCATAGTTTAACGGTTGGTATTGAATTTTATTTTAAGGGCGAGTCCTTTTCGTCTTCTGTGACGATTGACTTGGACGAGCATTTTCAAGCGGGTAGGGATGTGAGTCACATCTATGATATGTTGGCAAAAGAAATAGGGCTGGATGAATATCGCCATGAATATGATGTGATGGTGATGCAGGATTTAATATGTAAATCGGCAGAAGGTATTGCTGAGAAATATGTGGAAAATGGGCAGGTGGACTGGCAGGGGTTGGCAGAAGCTTGGCAAAAAGAAGCAGACTTGATGGTGCTGCAGCCCATTGCCAACAAATTCTTTAATGTTGAATCTTTGGCAGACGAACCCAAGCTTGCAGCCGCCTTGCTTGAGGCTTATCGAGTTGGACAAGATAAGTCATTGCACTTAGCGAAAAGAAATATGGATTGGAATGAGGTGTTTTGATGGCTGAATTAAAATGTTTATTGTGGGATGTGGATGGCACATTGGCAGATACAGAACGAGACGGACACCGTGTTGCCTTTAATATGGCGTTTGAAGAAGCGGGTTTGGAACGCCGTTGGAGCGTGGATACCTATGGTGAGTTGCTGAAAGTGACAGGTGGTAAAGAGCGTATCCGCTTTGATATTCAGCGGGGTGACATGCCTGATATGCCTGATGAAAAAATTGCAGAGCTTCATGCGCGTAAAACCATTCATTATCAAACCTTGATTGCAGATGGTTTGATTCCTTTGCGTGCGGGCGTGCTTCGTTTGTTGGAAGAAGCTTATGCCGCAGGTATCACACTTGGCGTTTCGACCACCACCACACCATCAGCCTTGGATGCCTTGATTGAGCATTCATTGGGTAAAGAATGGTTTGATAGATTTGCTGTGCTTGCAGCAGGCGATATTGTGCCGAACAAAAAACCAGCGTCCGATATTTACGATTATGCGCTTGAACAATTGGGTATGGTGGCTGAAAATACGGTTGCTTTGGAAGATTCGGGCAATGGTTGGTTGTCTGCGCGGGATGCAGGGCTTAAATGTGTGGTGACGATTAACGATTACACGGCGAACCAAGATTTTACAGGTGCAGATTTGGTGGTGTCTGAGTTTGGTGAAGCAGACCGCCCAGCCGTGGATGTGTTAATTAATAAACACAATCTCGATAACTTACATCATGTGACTTTAGACCATCTTAGAAAAATATGCGAAGCTTAACTGTCCAGTTCACCACCGATTTAACCGATAGCTGTATTCAAAGTTTTCAGCTTAACAAAAAGTAAGCTTCAAACTTTAGCTTTGCTCTCGATTAAATCTGCGGCCAACTGAATCAGTTATCAATGAACTTATAAAACAAAAAACTTCGTGTTCTTCGTGAGCTTCGTGGTGCAAAGGAATTAAAATATGCAATTATTTGATACACACTGTCATATCGATTTCCCTCATTTTGATGAGGATAGGGATGAAATGTTTGCACGTATGGCAGAGAATGGTGTGTCAAAAATTGTTGCGGTGGCAGTAGAAATTGAGCAAACGCCGCGTTTGATTGATTTGGTGGAGTTCAGAGACAATGTATGGTTTTCGGTGGGTGTGCATCCCAACCATGAAGTAGAGCAAGAGCCAAGTGTTGAAGAACTGGTTGAACTATCCAAACATGAGAAATGTGTCGCCATTGGTGAGACAGGCATGGATTTCTTTAGAGATGCCTTGCCTGCCGATATTCAAGAAACTCGCTTTAGAACACACCTCAAAGCCGCACATATCGTAAACAAACCTGTGATTGTGCATATGCGTGATGCGGATGAGGCAACACTTCGCATTCTTAACGATGAAGATGTGGTGGGATGCGGTGGTATTATGCATTGCTTTTCTTCGAGCTGGGATGCGGCAAGTGCCGCTTTGGATATGGGTATGTCGATTTCATTTTCGGGCAATGTCACCTTTAAAAATAATCAGGCTTTAAGAGATGTGGCAGCCAAAGTGCCCGAAGATATGTTTTTGATTGAAACTGACTCGCCCTATTTAGCGCCTGTACCCAAGCGCGGTAAGCGCAATGAACCAACTTATGTGCGGCATGTGGCTGAATGTTTAGCTGAGGTGCGTGGTGTATCGGTGGAGCATATCGCTGAAGTATCCACTGCCAATGCCCTCAAACGCTTTAATCTTTAATTTACCACGAAGTGTATGAAGAACACGAAGTTTATCATTCGTCATTCCCGCAAAGGCGGGAATCCACTGTTTGAGAATACACGAGTAACTGTATGATGCTGCTCTGTGTTGTATGGATTCCGCATCAAGCTTGTCCTCAACTGGATTGGGGATGCGGAATGACGATAAGGTTGAGTTTCTTGAATGATAAATGAGTATATCCAATGATTTATTTTGAGAATGTCACGCTGAGGCGTGGTAGAAAAGTCTTATTCCAAGATTTCAGTCTAACCATTCACCCCAAAGATAAAATTGGGATTACAGGTGCCAATGGCACAGGTAAATCATCGCTGTTTGGTTTGATTCTTGGCAAGCTTGAAGAAGATAAAGGTGAGTTTCGCACCAAATCTAAGCTAACCATCTCGCATGTTGCACAAGAAACGCCTGCTTTGGATATGGCGGCTGTGGATTATGTGTTGCAGGGAGATGTTGAGCTTTGTGTTTTAGAAAAGCAGATTGAAGAGGCTGAAACCCAACAAAATGGGTTAGCGATAAGTAAGCTGCATGAACGTATGGATGCGATTGGTGGCTATCAGGCGCGAGCAAGGGCAGGACAGCTGCTTAATGGGCTTGGTTTTACGACTGAACAGGAAAGTCATGCTGTGCAAAGCTTTTCTGGCGGTTGGCGCATGCGGCTTAACCTTGCCCAAGCTTTGATGTGTCGCTCAGATGTTCTGTTGTTGGATGAGCCGACCAACCATTTGGATTTGGAAGCGGTATTGTGGCTAGAGAAGTGGCTTAAAAGTTATCAGGGTGCATTGCTGTTGATTTCGCATGATAGAGAGTTTTTAGACAGCACGATTTCAACCATTGCGCATATCGAACAAAGTAAAATCACCATGTATGCAGGCAATTATACCGCTTTTGAATTGCGCAGGGCAGAGCAGCTTGCGTTGCAGCAATCTTCGTTTGAAAAGCAGCAGCGTGAAATTGCGCACATGGAAAGTTTTATCACCCGCTTCAAAGCCAAAGCGACCAAAGCCAAACAAGCGCAAAGCCGCATCAAAGCTTTGGAGCGTATGGAAAAAATCGCACCTGCGCATGTGGATTCACCATTCTCATTTGAATTTCAAGATACAGGTTTTATGCCCAATCCTTTGCTGCAATTGCAAAAAGTAAGCTTTGCTTATACGGATGAAAATATCTTGGAAGATATATCCATTAGCTTATTGCCCAATGATAGGATTGGTTTGCTTGGGCCGAATGGGGCGGGTAAATCCACATTGATTAAGCTGCTTGCAGGCGAGAGCCAACCCAAAGTGGGCAAGGTGATACCGTCCAAAGGTTTGAATATTGGTTATTTTGCGCAACATCAATTGGAACAACTGGATAGCCATGCTTCACCTGTACAACACTTGTTTGAACTCAACCCTGATTTGTCGGAAAAGGAAGCGCGGTTGTTTTTAGGTGGATTTGATTTTCATGGGGATATGGCTTTGGAATCCATAGTTTCATTTTCTGGCGGTGAAAAAGCACGTTTGGTGCTTGCGATGCTGGTGTATCAACAACCCAATTTGTTGCTCATGGATGAGCCGACCAACCATTTGGACTTGGATATGCGCCATGCGCTTACCCTTGCGCTGCAAAGCTTTGAGGGGGCAATGGTATTGGTGTCACATGATAGACATTTGTTAAGAACGGTGTGTGATGATTTGTGGTTGGTTGCTCAGCAAAACGTTGAACCATTCAAGGGTGATTTGGATGATTATGCCGACTGGTTGAATGAACAACGCTTGGCACAGCAGTCAGAAGGTCAGCCAAGTAAAACAGGAGAACACACCCAAGCAGCACGCAAAGCCAAGCGCAAAAACGATGCAGAGCGCAGAAAGGCGTTGCAGCCCAAGCGCAATCAGCTTAAAAAGCTAGAGCAACGTCTAGAAAAGCTGCATAGCAAAGAAACAGAGCTTAATGAGGCATTAGCCGATAGTGCACTTTATGAAGCCAGTGAAAAAGATAGACTATTAAGGCTCACCACAGAACATAATACAGTGAAACAAGAGCTGGATGAAGTGGAAGAAGCTTGGATGGAACTGAGCGAGGAGCTTGAAAGTGATGAATAGTATTGCCGTAGCTCTTGTTCATGCACCTGTTTTGAATAAAGCAGGGGAGAGTTCGGCTACGTCTGTGTCATCCATTGATGTGCATGATTTTGCGCGGACGTGTGGGTTTTATGATGTTTCACCTGTGTATATTGTGCACCCAGCAGAAGGTATGCAGCAGTTTGTGAAGGATATTCAAGGGCATTGGACAACAAGTAAACGAGGCGACCTTAATCAGGGTAGGCGTGATGTGCTCTCACAAATTAAGGTGGTATCCACCATGGATGAGGTGTTGCAAGATGCCGATTACCAGCTTTGGTATACTTCGGCAGAGCCTCCGCAGCAAAGCAAGCTGGTTGCACCGCAAGTTTTGCGGGAAAAAGCAGGGAATCACTTGCTTGTTTTTGGTACGGGGCATGGTTTGGACGTTAAAAATATGCCAGATGAAAATGGGTGGTTGTATTCTATTGAAGGTATCGGTAAGGTGCGCCACCTTTCTGTGAGAGCGGCTTTAGCAATTTACCTTGATAGGCTGTTCCGATGATTTTGGAGGATAAGCAAAATGCGTGCTTTAGATGATGTAACAAAAGACCAAATTCGTAGTGATATTCCAGATTTCCGTGAAGGCGATACTGTTCGCGTAAACGTTCGTGTGGTTGATTTTAAAGACCTTAAAGGCGGCAAAGTTGAGAAGCGTGAGCGTATCCAGGCTTATGAAGGCATCGTGATTGCGCGCCATAACAAAGGCATTTCAAGTAGTTTTACAGTTCGTAAAATTTCTAGCAACGTTGGTGTTGAGCGTGTATTCCCCTTGCACTCACCTATGCTTGAAAGCATCGAAGTGAAACGTCACGGTCGTGTTCGTCGTGCGAAACTTTACTATCTACGTGAACTGCGTGGTAAAGCGGCTCGTATTCGTGAGCGTCGTTTTAACTAATTTTTTTCTAAGCTTGAAAACAGCTTCATAATGATTTCTAATAAGGGCTCCTTTTGTGAGCCCTTATTTTATTTAAAGGATTTGTTTTTAACAGTTTGTTAATACATAAGTTTTAGAATTTTTGGTTTTGAGAAACCAACGGAGTATTCAATTTCATGACAACACGCGAAGATTTTTTTAAAGCAGATTTAGATGATGATATTGTGGTGCAAGCCATTAAAGATGAGTTGGGCCGTCAACAACATACATTAGAGCTTATTGCCAGTGAAAACATTGTATCCAAAGCGGTGATGCAAGCGCAAGGCTCAGTGATGACCAACAAGTATGCAGAAGGTTACCCTTCGCGTCGTTATTATGGTGGTTGTGAGTATGTGGATAAAGTAGAAGCTTTGGCTCAGGCACGTGCAAAAGAAATCTTCGGAGTAAAACATGCCAATGTGCAACCCCATTCAGGCTCACAAGCGAATATGGCTGTGTATATGGCTGTGCTTAACCCTGGTGATACCATCATGGGTATGGACTTATCACACGGCGGGCATTTGACCCATGGCTCACCTGTAAACTTCTCAGGTCGTTTATATAATGTTGTTGCTTATGGTGTGGAAGAAGGCACTGAGCTGATTGATTATGATGTGATGCAAAAATTAGCTGAAATTCATAAACCAAAAATGATTATTGGCGGTGCATCGGCATACGAACGTGAAATTGATTTTAAACGTATGCGTGAAATTGCCGATTCGGTTGGTGCGATTCTTTTTGTAGATATGGCGCATTATGCAGGTTTGATTGCAGCGGGCGTTTATCCATCGCCTGTTGGTCATGCGCATGTGATTACAACCACCACACATAAAACATTACGTGGCCCTCGCGGCGGCATGATTTTAACCGATGACGATGATTTAGCGAAAAAACTAAACTCACGTATTTTTCCAGGTATCCAAGGTGGCCCATTGATGCATGTGATTGCTGCCAAAGCAGTGGCATTTGGTGAAGCTTTGGGTACACAATTTAAAGCAGACCAAAAACAAGTGATTGCCAATGCTAGAGCTTTAGCCAAAACATTGGTGGCTGGTGGTTTGCGTGTGGTTTCAGGCGGTACAGATTGCCACATGTTCCGTGTTGATGTGCGCAACCAAGGTATTACAGGTAAAATTGCTGAAGAAGCTTTGGAAGCTGCAGGCATTACAACCAATAAAAATACCATTCCGTTTGACCCTGAGTCACCATTTGTTACTTCAGGCATTCGCCTTGGTGCATCCGTGATTACAGCGCGTGGCATGAAGGAAGCTGAAGCTGAATTGATTGGCACTATGATTCTTAAAGTATTGGCTTCACCTGAAGATGCTGCGGTGCACGCCGAAGTATTTAATGAAGTGAAAGCTTTGACTGATCGCTTCCCAATTTACGAAGACTGATTGATGCATTGCCCATTTTGTGCACACGATGATACGCGGGTCATAGACTCACGTGTGGTTGAAGATGGTTCGGCGGTTCGCCGCCGCCGTCATTGTGACCAATGTGGCAAACGTTTTTCCAGCTATGAACGTGCCGAACTGCGTTTACCCTTGGTCATTAAGAAAGATGGGACACGGGTTGCTTTTAATATTGAGAAAGTACGTGATGGTATGCAAAAATCATTGGAGAAACGCCCTGTTTCAGCAGATGATTTGGAAAAATCAGTACATAGTGTGCTCAAATCTGTGCAAGAAACCAATGAAAATGAGATTTCAGCAGAAATTATTGGTGATTTTGTGATGGAACAATTGCGCAAACTTGATGGCGTGGCTTATGTTCGTTTTTCATCGGTATACCGTGAGTTTAAAGATGTGGATGAGTTTTTAACGGCAGTACGTGCTGCTATTGGTACACAAAAATAGAGACAGCAAGATTTACAGCATAAAAAAGGGAGCCTCAATGGGCTCCCTTTTTATTGATATATTTATAACTGTTTTACGAAATATTAATCGATACGTGTTTTTTCAGCTTGTTCTTGTTCAGTTTTGCAGTCGATGCAAAGTGTAGTCACAGGGCGTGCTTGTAAACGTTTGACGCTGATATCACCACCGCAAGCATCACAAATACCAAAGTCACCTTCGCGTAAACGATAAAGTGTTTCTTCAATTTTATGGATGAGTTTCAGTTCGCGGCTTTTGATACGAATATCAAAGCTTAAGTCTGTTTCAGCAGAGGCTTGGTCGGCAGGGTCTGGAAAAGCAGTGGTTTCTTGTTCATGCATTTGGTGCATGGTGTCATTTTGTGACTCTTCAAGCTCTTCTTTCCACGCAGTTAGTTGCGCTTCAAATGCGGCAAGTTCTTTTTTTGTTAAAGCCATGCTAGTCCCCTTTGAACTATATTTTGATGCTTTTTGTTTGCTTTTTTAACCATGTTTCTGATATGACTGTGATGCAAAGCGCGACGCATTGTAGCGATGCTGTCATAAAATACAATTTTAGCGTTTTAAAGAAAGAAAAGCTGTGATAAAGGTCTCAGCTGAGTATGCTTTTAAGAGCTTTTATCAATGTTTCACAGGCTTGTGGTGTGCCAATACTGATACGTAGGTACATATTGATTCTTGTAGCTTCAAAATGACGGACAATAATACCTTGTTCGCGTAATGACTGAGCAATGGTTTTGGCTTTATGATGTGGGTGTGTGGCAAAAATAAAATTGGCTTGTGAGGGTAAAATATCAAAGCCCAGCTTTTGCATATCGCTATACAATACGTCTCGGCTTGTGATGATACGCTGACAAGTTTCAGTAAAATATGTTTTGTCATCCATGGCTGCTGCTGCACCCAAGGTGGCGAGTTTATCCAATGGGTATGAATTGAAACTATCTTTGACACGAACCAAACCTTGTATCAAATCAGGATGACCCATGGCGAAACCTACACGTAAACCAGCGAGCGCGCGTGATTTTGACAGGGTTTGTACCACCAATAGGTTGGGGTATTGGTGGATAAGAGAAACTGCCGATTCACCACCAAAATCAATATAAGCTTCATCAATGACAACAACACTGTTGGGGTTGTTTTGTAATAAAGTTTCAATCGTGTTTAAACCTAAACCTATACCTGTAGGCGCATTGGGGTTAGGGAAAATAATGGCACCATTTTCTTGGTTGTAATCATCAATATTGATACAAAAATCATTATCCAATGGGATGGTTTTATAATTGATGTCATACAGACCGCAATACACAGGGTAAAAACTGTAAGTAATATCAGGGAACAATAAGGGTTTATCGTGTTTTAAGAGGGCTTGAAACGTATGGGCAAGCACTTCATCCGAACCATTGCCAACAAATACTTGGGCGGTGTCTAAATCATAATAATTAGCAATGCTTTGTTTGAGTATATCACTATTGGGGTCAGGGTATAATTTTAGGTCTGCATTGGTTGCAGTTTGGATAGCAGCCAAGGCTTTGGGTGAGGGTGGGTATGGGTTTTCATTGGTATTGAGTTTGATGAGATTGGAGACCTTGGGTTGTTCACCAGGAATGTACGGCTTTAATTGGTGAACGGATTCGCTCCAAAACTGACTCATATCAGGTGCTCCTGAGGAATAAAGTGGTGTTTGCTTGGGAAGCTCCGAATAAATCTGGATGAAGCAGGTTGTGGTTCAGGGCATTCAAAATCTAGGCGTGAATTGCATGGAATAGCCTAAACTATCGCTTAAATTCACAACGCAGAGTTTGAGTGCTTTGGACACAAGATGCGAGTTCATGACTTGTTTAGAACTTCCCTTGCAAGACAGCACGGTAAACATAAGCAAGGTTTGGTTCAAGTAAGATTTGTTGGTTACAGTACATAAGTTGCATAAGTTGTTGGTATTGTTAACTTGCGTTCTGATAATGAGAGAGGATTTGGGTTAGGGATGAATAGATTGGCGAGTGCGCCACTGCAACAAAGTTATGATAGACCACGTAAACGTATGGTTGATGAACAGATTATTGCACGCGGTGTGCAGTCGCCACGGGTGATTGCAGCGATGCTACAAGTTCAACGTCATCTTTTTGCGGGTGAGGCATTGCGGCTGCATGCCTATAAGGATAAATCTTTGCCTATTGGTGAAGGGCAAACGATTTCTCAGCCTTATATGGTCGCTAAAATGACAGAATTGCTAGATTTAAAAGGGCATGAACGTGTGCTGGAGATTGGTACAGGCTGCGGTTACCAAACGGCAGTATTATCTTGCCTCTGTAAACGTGTGTATAGCATTGAGCGCATTAAATCATTGCATGAGCTGGCAAAAAGGAATTTGCGTAAAGCAAGACATAGCAATGTGATGTTACGTTGTGGTGATGGTTTATTGGGTTGGGAAGATTATGCGCCTTTTGATGCCATTATTGTAACCGCAGGTGGTTTTGCTTCTGACTTGTGGCTGGAGCAATTGGCTGAAGGTGGAGTGTTATTAATGCCAGAAGGTATTGGAAAGTCACATCGTTTGGTACGTAGGTATAAGCAAGAGGGTAAGGTGGAAGAAGAATATTTTGATGATTGTACATTTGTACCATTGCTCTCGGGTGTAAGTTGATGCAAGAGCATACAAGAAAACTATCTTGGTTGCGCCGCTTATATCATTGGACATTGTCGTGGGCTGACCATCCATCTGCCAAATATGCATTGTTTTTGATTGCACTGATTGAATCCAGTGTGTTTCCCATTCCCCCTGATATTTTGTTGATTGCTCTAGCTTTGGGGCAACCAAAATCTGCATTAAGATTTGCTGCCATTACTACGGCAGGTTCAACACTGGGTGCAGCGGTTGGTTATGGCATTGGTTTTCTCTTGTGGGCGAGTGTAGGACAACCGATTATTGAATTTTACGGGCTTACTTCACAGTATCTCAAAGCAGAAGATTGGTTTGCGATGTATGGTGTGGCAATTGTTTTGATTGCTGGTTTTTCGCCCATTCCATTTAAGGTGATTACCATTGCTGCAGGCGCATTTGGGATTGCTTTTATTCCCTTTATTTTAGCTGCATTGGCAGCGCGCGGCGCAAGATTTTTCCTTGAAGCTGCTATTCTACGTTGGGGTGGCGACAGATTAAGAAACTTTGTTGAAAAACATTTCGAACTGATGACAATTCTTATTACACTTTTGGTTGTGGCAGGTTTTGTTGTCATTTGGGCCATGGGTTAACCATTTTGGCTCAACGGCATATCTTATTGCTTGTGTGTATGAGCATATTGATATTTGGTTGTTCACGTTATAATTATTACCCACGCGGCATTCAACATGAAGACAACAAAAGAGTTGCTGCAAGCAATCGCACTGCTTATATCGTAAAGTATGGTGATACACTATACAGTATAGGGCGGAAATTAGGCATTGATTTTCATCGTCTGGCGAAGATGAATGATATTCGTAGACCTTATACTATTTTTGTTGGACAACGTTTATATACCAATGGTTCAGTGGCGAAGAAACACACGAAGCAGGTGAATAAACTTTCCGTTAAAACGAGTAAAGCCAAGGCGAAAATCAAACATGAAACAACGCATAAAACATATCCCAAAGCCAGTTATAGTCGAATTAAACTGCAGTGGCCTGTAAAAGGTCGTTTAAGTGGTAAGTTTGGTCCGAGAAAAAATCGTATGCATGATGGTATTGATCTTGCAGCCAAGGCAGGCACACATGTGTTTGCGGCAGCTGCAGGTAAGGTAGTGTATGCAGACTCTAGGCTTTCGGGTTATGGGAATTTGATTATCATTCGCCACAGCTCAGATATGTTTACTGCGTACGCGCATAATCAAAAGAATTTGGTGGTGGCTGGGCAGCAGGTTAAAGCTGGGCAACATATTGCCAATGTTGGTGCTACTGGAAGGGCAACGGGTGCACATTTGCATTTTGAAGTGCGTCGTGGTGAAACTGCTGTGGACCCTTTGGCATATTTACCAAGAAAATAAAACTTAAAACCTTGAAACTTGGGTGAAGAATACCTATGAAGTGGATAATACATTTATATTGATTCGTTTAGGAGACTGCGTTGAGCAAGAAGAAGAAAAAAACCGTTGATGAAGTAGAGCAAGAAGCCGTGCAAGCCTCTGCGGATGAGCAGAGTGAGTTGGACGAGCAGCTTGAAGCTGAAGTGGCTCAGGAAGAGCAGGAACAAGAGGTCGACCCTTTAGAAGCTGCGCAACAAGAAATCGCAGAATTAAAAGATAAATTATTGCGTCAGCATGCCGAAATGGAAAATCTGCGCAAACGTACACAACGTGAAGTAGCCGATGCGCGTAAGTTTGCAGTTGAGAAATTTGCTGTGGCATTGTTGGATGTCGTGGACAACTTAGAGCGTGCTGTTGAAACTGAAGAAGGCAATGAAAAGGCTGTACGCGAAGGTGTAGCTTTGACCTTGGATTCTTGGCATAAGGTTGCGAGTAAGTTTGAACTTGAGCGTATTGATGCTGTTGGGCAAACATTTGACCCGCATTATCATGAAGCATTATCGAAAATGCCATCGGATGAAGATGCAGACACTGTAATTGCACAACATGTGGCTGGTTATACCTTAAATGGTCGTTTGATTCGCCCTGCTAAGGTATTGGTTTCAAGCGGTAAAACATAATATCACCCAGCAACCAAAAATCTTGGTGAGCGCATGCCTGCTGGGTGAGGCTGTGCGTTATGATGGTGGTGACTGTGCTCATCACCTGAATAAAAAGTCTGCCATGCTGTTGCAACAGTGGCAGCAAGAAGGTTTGTTATTGCCGTTGTGTCCTGAAGTGTTAGGTGGTTTGCCTGTGCCAAGGCCTGCAGCAGAAATTGTTGGTGATAAGGTTGTTACCCAAGCAGGTGAAGATGTTAGCCAAGCTTTTTGTATTGGTGCAGAAAAAGCGTTGGCTTTGTGCCAGCAATACCAAATTCAATATGCTATATTGAAGCAGGGTAGCCCATCATGTGGTAACAGTTTGGTGAATGATGGTACGTTTTCAAAAACAAAAGTGCGAGGTCAAGGTATAACTGCACGTTTGTTAACAGCGCACCAAATTCAAGTGTTTAATGAAATAGAGCTATCACAACTACAAGTATTGTTATAAACATATGTAACTTTGCATGTTAGGTGGTGGTGTTAAACAGTTTGTGCAAGCAGCTGCCGCAGTGTGGGTTCTACATCTTCAACTTTCCAAGGTTTTTTATGCATGCTGATATTGGGCTCTGCTAAAACTTGAGTGGATATGAGTTCTTTATCATAACCAGTTAAAAATAAGATGGGAAAATTGGGTGTGATATGTCGTATTTTTTTCGCTGTATCCACACCACCCATTCTTGGCATCATTACATCCAACACGGCTGCCGAAAAACTGTTTGGATCTTGCTGGAAAAGATTGAGTGCATCCTCACCATTAAATGCTGCCTGCACCCGGTAACCTAATGATTCAATGATTTCGATACCAATTTCATGAACTATTTCATCATCATCGGCAAAGAGAATAAGTGGTTTATCACTTTCATTCTCATCGTTGTTTATTTTAGGGTCAGAGGCAAGGGGTAAATAAATTTTGAATGTGCTGCCTTGGCCAAGTTTGCTTTCAACATCAATAACCCCATGATGGCTTTGAATAGCCCCGTAAGTCATGGCTAATCCCATGCCGGTGCCTTCATGCATGCTTTTGGTGGTGAAAAAAGGATCAAAGATTTCTGCTCTATGAGCATCATCGATGCCACAGCCGTTGTCGGATACGCTTAATACGGCATATTTTTGCTGTTCATCTAAATTAAGGTTTTTCGCTTCATTGGCACCGGGAGTGTATGTTTTGAGGTTGATGCTGATGATGGGTTCGTTTTGATTGGCAACTGCGTCTTTAGCATTGGTTACAAGGTTAAGTAAAACTTGTTGAATTTGGGTGGTGTTGCCCATAATGGAAATATGTTTGGCAACCTTCCATTGTAATTCTATGCCTTTGGGTATCAGGGTATGTACCAGTTCCTTGGTTTCATGTACCAATTCAGACATGGAGATAAACTCATTGTTGCTGCTGTCTTTTCTTGCATAGGTGAGCAATTGAGAGACCAAGGATGCGGCTCTATCGGTTAATCTTTCGAGTTTACTTAGGCGTTCGCAAGCATTAGGCAAGTGGTTCACTTCATGTTTAAGCATGTATAAAGAGCCGCTAACTGCGGCGAGGTAATTGTTAAAATCATGCGCAATGCCGCCAGCTAAAGTACCAATAGTTTCAAGCTTTTGTGATTGCATGGCATTTTTTTCAGCGCGCCTTCGTTCACGCATATCTTCATAGATAATGATATAATAAGCTGTTTTTTCAGCACCCGGTACATGCACGGGGGCGCATGAGACTTTAAGGTCTAATACTTCGCCATTTTTATGTTGATGTAAGAATTCACCCTTGTAAGGTAAACCTTGCTCCAAAACCTGCCAAACGGTGTCTTGATAGGAAGGTTGTTCTGGTGTTGTTTGACACTCTAACTTGGTTAAATGCTGGCTGATTAACTCACTTTCAGCATAACCAAACAATTGGTCCATTTTGCGATTGCTAAATTCAATCACACCATAAGCATCAGTGATGGCAATAGGTTCACCCGCTTGCTGTAATGCTTGGGATAAGCGGTATAAACGTTGTTCAGCTAGAATGCGCTCGGTAATATCATAAGCCACTGCATAAATCGCTTCAGGTACACCATCAATTTGTACGGGCACAAAGGTCATAAAGACATAAATTATGCTACCATCACCACTGATTAAACGTAAATGCTGACTTTCTGCATGACCTGCTTTGGCAGAGAGGAAACTGGCATACGCATCCTCTTTAATATCGGGGTCGATAAAAGTATCCAAGTTTTTTCCAACCAAGTAGTCGCTACCATACCCTGTTAATAAAATGCATGCGGGGTTAATATTGGTGATCATACCTTGGGTATCCAGAGAAAATACGGCATTGGGGTTGCGTTCAAACAGTGCTCTGTGGTGTCTGCTGCTGGTCATGAGGTCATGTTCCATATCGCGCATTACAGAGCGCATAAATTCCACATATTTACCTTCCATGCTATGAGCAACATCACTGATGGTTAATAAACCAGCAAACTCACCTTGGTCACCAACAACAATGAGGTGGCGGGTGTGGTTGGATTTCATCACCACCGAAGCTTCAGGTACAAATGCTTTGCGATTGATGGTGTTGGGTGCAATCATCATATCCCGAACACGAAATTGACTGAGATCTTTGCCTTCTTGGCATAACCTTGTAATGCCCCGAGAGGATAATAAACCTACAGGTTTACCATCTTCTAAAGCAATTAAAGCATGGTTATGTTTTGCCATGAGCTGAGCAGCTTCAACGATGGGCGTGTCAGGCGTAACGGTTGCGTGTATGGGTTGAATAATTTCAGCCACGGTTTGCAAATCTGTAAAATGTTCTACGCCTAAGTTTGCAATAAAACAGGACATGGTGACAACACCGGCTAAAAAACCATGTTCGTCTTCAACCACAAGATGGCGCATTTTGCGTGTAATCAATTCATCATAAGCATAAAAGGCATTGGCATCAATAGGCACTGAAAATACAGGAGATGTCATGTGCTCAGCAGCAGTTTGGCTCTGTAAGTCAATGCCTGAAGCGGCAAAATTGACCATATTACCTTCAGAAAGAACGCCTATGGCTCGGTTGTTTTCAGCAATAATAATAAAACCAATACGTTTCTCAGCCATGATATAGGCGACCTGGTTTAATGGTGTGTTTGGTGGAATAGATAGTGCAGGGGAAATCATGATATCGCGAATAAGCATAATCCTCTCCTTGTGTTTCACACAGTATTAAGAAATATTAATATTTAACAATACATTTATATAAGGTTTACACAAGCACACAAGAAGTATGCCAAATTTAGCTGTTTCACTTTGTTTCTGAGGTAAGTCTTTACTGTGGTTTAGGGTACAAATACATCGAAAATAAATTGTGAGTCTAGGCTACCAAGATGTATGGTGTTGTTGCCTGAATGTAGCTTGATTTCTTTTTGTGTTTGTTGTTCAATTTTTTCACCATTGACCCAAGTGCCTAAACGTGAGCTGGTATCAACCACATATACATCACCAGCGTGTTGCTCAATTTGGCAGTGCTGACGTGAAATGACATAGGGTGCGATATCATGAATTTCAACATGCGCACGTGTACTTTCTTTGGAAAACCAAGAGCGTTTACTTTGCTGTTTAGACCAACGGCCAATCACAAACGGACTATCATCGACGACCAGCGCACTCATGTCATACAAGGCATGTTTAGCAGGTTCAGTTAAACCTTTGAGCATGATGGTGTCGGGTTGACTATCTTGGTGTTGGGTGATGGATGCTAGCTGGTTTTCCAAATCAACAACGCGTTTATTCATAGCTCGCATACGCTGGAAAAGGATTTCCATTACATTTTGTACGCTTTTGATATCAGTTTGTAACAAATCAAAAAACTGTATTTTGCTTAAAACACATACTTTTAAATCACCCAAGGCGATCACATTGGCAGAACATGGTAAGTCATCCACCAAACTCATTTCACCAAACACTTGTCCATCACTAAGTTCAGCAAGAAGGATTTCTGAACCATCTTGTGAAGTCCGAGTGACCTTGGCATGTCCTTTTTGAATAATATATACGCCATCACCTGTTTTGCCTTCTTGTAGCAAAATGGTGCCGTCAGTCACGGTACGTATATTTTTCCCATGTTCAAACATAAGCCCTCCAAACGTGTAGAATGTTGATTATAAACAGTATGTTGCAGAAAGTATATGTGTTGAATAGGTTTTGTTATTTAGGTGATGTAAATAGGGAAAAAGGATAAGTTGCAGGTATCACTTGCTTGAAGGGTTTGCTTTTATAGTCTGCGTTGTATGAAAAATATGAAACTGTTCTTCCATGCACAATTATCAGCCTTGTGCTTGCCATTGACCTTGGGTTTGATGTTTGCCTTATTGTTTCCTAACTCTTTGTTTGCAGAAAGTTATACACGTGATGACTTGATAGCTTATATGATTAAAGAAACCAATTTGTCCAAGACTTATGTGGAAGAACATTTGCGTGAAGCAAAGTTTGATGCTGATTTAATCCGTAAGATGAACACACCTTATGAATCAAGACCTTATGCAGATTACCGCCCTTTGTTTGTGAATGCACGTTTAAAAAAGAAATCAGAAGCATTTTTAGCCAAACATCATGATATTTTTGTCGAAGCACAAGCCAAGTATGGCGTTGCACCTGAAATCATTACAGCAATTTTGGGGATTGAAACACGGTTTGGTGAAAACTGGGGTAGAGATAGGGTGTTGGATGCATTATTCACTTTGGCAACAGGGTATGAGCGCAGAGCAAAGTTTTTCCGTAAAGAACTCAAAGCATTTTTGATATTGTGTGAAGAAGAAGGATTGAATCCTATGGATGTCCAAGGTTCATATGCGGGTGCATTTGGGGTGACGCAATTGATGCCAACTTCATTTTTGGAATATGCAGTGGATGGTAATGGTGATGGTAAACGTGATGTTTGGCATACACCCAAAGATATTATTTTTAGTGTGGCTTATTATTTTAGCCGTTACAGTTGGGATGATGATAAAATGGTGGCACATTGGGTATACAACTTGCCTAAGAATGCTTTTATCAAGCAAGCAATGAAAGATGAAACAGGTAAATATCGCAAGATGAAAGCATTTGAAGAAGCCGGTATTCAAAAACCTAAGGGTTGGTCTTCGGATGAAGAAGTTGCTTTGATTGAACGTGAAACCAAAGATGGTGTTCGCCCTTTATTGGTGAATCGTAATTTTTATGCGATTACCCGTTGGAATCGCTCGTGGAATTATGCTTTAGCAACCACAGAGCTTGCATTTATGTTGGGCAATAAGAAGTGTGATATAGGCAAGTGAAAATAAACTTTTATATTGTTGTTATTGCCTTGTTTGTGTTAAGTGCATGTGCGCCTATGCGTTATGCGAATCAGTCGCAGTCTGCTTCCAATGCACCATCTTCTTATGCTTCCCTAGGTTCAGGCGGAAGTGTGAAACATGGGAAACCTTATCAGGTTGCAGGAAAGTGGTATTACCCTTTGGATAGCAATGCACAATACAGTCAAGTCGGTATTGCTTCATGGTATGGTAAGAAATTTCATGGCAGAAAAACAGCCAATGGTGAGACCTATAATATGTATGCTATGACAGCAGCACATACAACTTTACCTATGCCTTCATTGGTATTGGTAACCAATTTGGATAATGGTAAATCTGTCAAAGTGAGGGTCAATGATAGAGGGCCTTTTGTGAAAGGAAGGTTGATTGATTTATCCTATGCTGCGGCAAAAGCACTGGGTTATGCCAAGCAAGGTACAGCACGGGTACGTGTTCAAACTTTAAATGCAGCAGAACACAGTGTGAGTAAACAGCAGGTAAACAGACAGCATGTGCTGAAACCACAGCTTGTAAAACCAATACAACAATCAGCTATCCAACATGAGCCTAAGATGGCCTATGTTCAGGTGGGTGCATTTGCAGAACATGACAATGCGCTTGGTGTTGTGGGTAAGTTGCAAACACACTTGGATGCGAATCACCCGCCGTTAAAAGTGGTGAATATTGGGCATGTTTATCGTGTTCGTGTGGGGCCTTTTGATTTGGATGAAGATGCTGAACACACATTAAGTTTGATTCAAAACAAAGGTTATTCGGCTGCGATGATTATTCATGGTGATGCTGTTGAATAAGGTGCTTGCTGCATTTGGTTCATCGCGGATTGTCCAAGGTGATGCACGTTTTGTGGATGTGGAATTGTTGTCTGAAAAAATAGGGCAAGCAGGTTGGCATGGTTTGGTGGGTGGTCATCAAGGCATGATGGCTGCTTTTTCTCAGGGTATTACAGCAGGTTCTGGACATGTGACAGGCATTACTTTGGAAGTGTTTCCTACACCGCCTCAGAATAGTTTAAGTGAAGAGAAACGCGCTTCAGATTTTTTTGAGCGTATGCAAATGTTGATTGAGCAACCTGCAGCATATTTGGTATTGCCTGGCGGTTTGGGTACATTGGCAGAATTTGCCATGACTTGGGATTTGTTGGCGATTAAAATTTTAGAGCCTCGCCCTTTGCTGGTTTATGGTGCTTGTTGGGAGCCGTTAATTGATATGATGCAACAACAGTTGGTGATGAGTGTGGATAGTGGTTTTCAGTGTCTTCAATATTGCGAAACACATGAAGACGTGCTTGCGGCTTTGGCGGATTAAGCATGGCATTTGAAGACATTAAATTACAGATACCCAATGAACAAGGTGGTCAACGCTTAGATACGGCATTGGCAGCATGTTCAAGCTTTTCAAGACGGCGTATTCAACGTGCGATTGATGAAGGTGGCGTGTATGTGAATAAAAAACGTTGTCGTAAAGCAGGGCGCATTGTGCAAGGTGGTGAAAAAGTTCGCATTGTGACTTTGGATGATGAAGTGCTGACACCTTTTTCGGAAGATCAAATTGTATGGCGCGAACAATCGTGGGTATTGGTGCACAAAAAAGCAGGGCAATATGCACAAGAAGCCTTGCATCGCAGTAAAGGTACGTTGGTGTATGAGTTGGCAATGTTTTTAAAGTTGCCTCCTGTGGAGACTAAACAGCTGCGTCCTGTACACCGCTTGGATAAAGGCACATCAGGTTTGATGATGTTTTGTTATGACCCCAAAGCATTGCAGCATTTGCAGCATCATTGGCATCAAGCCGTAGAAAAAGAGTATATGGCAGTGGTATCACCTGTACCAGACTGGACAGAAATACTTATTGAAGCACCGTTGTCAGCCAAAGCTGATAGGTGGGGGCGTTATGCCGTGGTTGAGCAAGGGAAGCTAAGTAAAACGGAAGCTTTTGTTGTGGAAACACGCGGGGATAAAGCTTTAATACGTTTGGTTCCCCATACAGGACGCACCCACCAGCTTCGGGTACATTTGGCGCATTTGGGTCATCCGATTCTTGGTGATGCACGTTATGGTGGCAAAAAACATGCACGGTTGATGCTTCATGCTAAAGTTTTGAAAATTAAAGGTTATGCTATGCGTTCTAAACAACCACAGTTGGAATGGTGTGTGGATTCAGAAGGAGATTGGGAATGGTAAGGTTATTATGTTTTATTGGGATATTGGTATTCACCCAGCAGGCTGGGGCGGCGAATATTACATGGCCATCAGAACCAGAGCTTAAAGCCAAATCTTGGGTGTTGCTGGATGCACGCTCTGGACAAGTGTTGGCGAAACATGAAGAAAACCTACGTTTAGCACCAGCAAGTATGACCAAAATGATGACGTTATATTTGGCATTTGAGGCGATTAAGTCGGGCAATGTAGATTTGGATGAGCGGGTGAATGTTAGCACTAAAGCATGGAAGGTTGGTGGTAGCACCATGTTTTTAGAGCCGCGTATGCATCCAACCATTCGTGAAATTATTCATGGCATAGCCACATTTTCGGGTAATGATGCGGCGATTGTGATTGCAGAGCATATTTCAGGGTCTGAAAGTGCCTTTGTAGGGCTGATGAATGGTAAAGCCAAAGCCTTGGGTATGACCAATACGCATTTTAGTAATCCCACAGGTTTCCCCGATGAAAATCATTTTAGTACTGCTATGGACATGGCGAAATTGGCTGTCGCATTGTGGCGCGATTTTCCTAAGTTTTTTGAAATATTTTCTGAAAGAAGTTATACATTTGATGGGCGCACGCAATGGAATCGCAATCGTTTGTTGTGGACAATGCCAGAAGCCAGAGGTTTGAAAACGGGGCACACAGAAGAAGCAGGGTATTGTTTAACTGCTGCAGCAGAAAAAGGAAATATGCGTTTGGTATCGTCTGTGTTTGGTACGGATTCTAAAACAGCGCGCCAAAAACAATCGCAAGTATTGTTGCGTTATGGTATGGGGCAGTTTGTGACCTTGCGGCCTAAAGAAAAAGATATTCGCCGTAAAATTGAAGTTTTTGAAGGTACACAAGAGTTTGTTTGGCTTAAACCTGCCAAACCAGTGTGGATTACAGTGCCTCAAGGTAGTGAAAGGTATTTGGGTTTTGCCTTGCATTATACATCGCCACAACTTGCGCCGATTCAACAAGGTGAGCAGCTAGGTAGTATTCAAGCTACATTACGTATTGCTGATGAAGATATTACTTTGCAGTCCATTCCGATGTTGGCTGAGCAAACTGTAGAGCGTGCATCATGGTTTGGTCGAAAATGGGATACTTTAAGACTTTGGTGGCGTGCACAGTAGTTGTATCACGGCGTTAAGCAGCAAGCCTCGCTTCTGCTTCGGCAATGATATTCTCTTGATGTTCGGCATGGGCAATATGAAATAAAAATGCCCAAAGACTATGTTCATGATCAAAGTAAACCTTGTTGCCTCGGAAGGTAACGGTGACACCATAGGTTTGATTGGTGACAGCAAAAGTACCAATATTTAAGAAGTGGTCTGCGATACGCTTAGCACGGAATGGGTTCATGTGTAGCCTCCTGTTGTCACTTGTTTTATCTATCGCAAGTGACATCGTATGCTTTAACTACAGGTACAGGTTGGTCTAGCTTAGATTGCTTGCATGTGATTCGTCGCACGAATGGTTGGTGAGTTTACTCTCGCAAAACTACAGCTTTCTTTCTATGCTTTTGCATATCTTTAAGTTTGAGGTGAAAATAATATGAGCAAACCACTGGTTGCCTATGTGAACAATAGTTTTGTGCCGCTGGAAAAAGCGATGATACATGTTGAAGACCGTGGGTTTCAGTTTGCTGATGGTGTGTATGAAGTGGTGGCATGTTATGCTGGCACTTACCTTGATTTAAAACCACATTTGGCGCGTTTGCAGCGCTCATGTGCGGCAATTGCAATTGATTTTCCCAAATCCATGGCTGAATTGGAAGTTTTGGTGCAGCAAGCTTATGAAAAAAATCCCTTTGATGATGCCATGGTGTATATTCAAGTAACACGCGGTGTCGCACCACGCAATCATGTGGTGAATCAACCCATCACACCTACCTTGGTCATTACCGTTCGTGAACTGCCTAAACCCAGCGATGCCAAAGTGAAGACGGGTGTGCAAGGCATTACATTACAAGATATTCGTTGGAAACATTGTGAAATTAAGTCGATTGCATTACTTGCCAGCGTGATGGGTAAACAAGAAGCAGTGCGAGCTGGTGTGGATGAAGCCTTTTGGTTGGATGCGCAAGGGCATGTTTTAGAAGGCTGTGCTACCAATATTTTTGCCGTGATTGATGGTGTGCTGGTGACGCATCCCTTGGATAACCAAGTGTTGGGAGGCATTACACGAAACATGGCAATTGAAGTGGCAAAAGATGCAGGTATTGTAGTGCAAGAGCGGGCATGGAAGCTGGATGAAACGGGTTTAAGTGAATGTTTAATGAGTAGCACAACCAATGCAGTTTTGCCTGTGTGTCGTATGAATCAACAAGTCATTGGTGATGGCAAACCTGGTGAGATCGGGCTTAAAATCAGGCAGTTGATGTTGGCAAAAATTGATGCTTTGCGTGCTGCTTAGATGATGGAAAAACTAATGTTTAAAGGTGTGCTGTTGGATTTGGATGGTACGCTTATTGATGCTTTTACACCCATTATTCGTGCGATGCGTGAAACACTGCAACATTTCTCGCTTCCTGCGATGAGTGATGCTGCCATTCGCAGGCATACAGGGCGTGGTGATTGTAGTATGACGGCATTGTTTGGTGATAAAAAAGAGCAAGCAGCGCAGCATTTTATCCAAGTACATGACCAAACTTATTTGAATGATATTCAAATGATGCAAGGCGCCGAAGTTTTGATGCAGTGGTTACAAGATAAAAACATTCCTATGGCCGTGGTAACCAGCAAAGGTCAATATCGTGCAGAAGCGCAGTTGGAGAAGTTGGGATGGCTGTCTTACTTTTCTTGTATTATTGGTAAGTTAGAAGGTAGGGCATCCAAACCAGATCCAGAACCATTGCTGTTGGCTTGTGAGCAAATGAGCTTAGATATTCAAGATATTATCATGGTTGGTGATGGTGAAGCAGATATGAAAGCAGCATGTCGTGCAGGGTGTTTGGCAATAGGTTTAACACATTCTTTTTCAGAAGATGAACTGGTGCAAGCTGGTGCTAATCATTGCTTTGCTTCATTGGACGATGTTCTGCGCTGGATGAAAGGTGAGGTAACATGACACAGAAAGATACACTGATTCGTTTTTTATTGCCTGAAGCACGAGCTAGGGGTGCGATTATTCGCGGTAAACATATCATTGCTGAGGCAAATGCTATTCACGGCTTGCAAGGCGAACCTGCCTTATTGTTTGGACAAACATTATTGGCTTCTATCATGTTGTTAAGCATCAGTAAGGGTGGGGTACGGCAGGTATTGCAGTTGGATGCAAGCGATGAGAATACGCCTATTAAACGTATGCAAGCTGAGTCCAAGAGTGGTGCCGTGCGTGGTTATGTGCAATGGCGTGATGGGGCGCATCCAACAGTAGAAGGCGAAGGTATTACGGCGTTGATGGGTGAAAATATTTTGCTTTCTACGGTGCGTGATTTGGGTGTGGGGCAACCGTATGTTTCCACAGTGCAGCATGATTCTGCTTGGCTTGCCGATCATATGTTGGAATATTTGCGGCAGTCTGTGCAAGTGCAGGCAGATATGCTGTTGGTTGGTGATTTAGCGATGATGGTTGAAGCCATGCCCGGTTGTGATGATACGCATTGGTTTAAAGCTGTGGAAGCCATGGCGAAAGTAAGCAATCAAGCTTTGGAACATGGCGAACCAGAGGATATTTTGAAGGTATTTGCTGATTTAGGCTGTCAAATCGTTGGGCAAGATGTTTATCATTATGCATGTTCATGTTCCAAAGAGAGCATGAAACAAGCATTGGCAGGCATTGCAGAAGAAGACCTTCATGAACTTGCAGATGAGGCGGGTGATGTAACACTGTCGTGCCAATATTGTAATAATCATGTTAAAGTAAACATAGGAACGGATGAAGACACATGCGATTGAGCCAAGAATTTAGAGACCAATATATTCAACATGAAATGCGAACCCATGGGCGAAAAAATGGCTTTGTGACCACGGGGCAAGAGGCACGATTGCTCAAATGGTTGCCCGTGATTGGTTTGCCCAAGGGTAAAACATTGGCTATGGCAGGCATTCCTCCAGAGTCTCCCATTGTGATGGAAATTGGTTTTGGTAATGGTGACTTTCTTGTCCATTTGGCATCCAAACATCCTGATTGGGCATTGCTTGGTGTGGAAATTTATTTACCCGGTGTGGCAAAAGCTGTGGGACGTTTGGAAGACGCGGGTTTTATTGAACGCACACGCATCACACAGTTGCCTGCGCAATTTGTATTGGAAAACCAAGTGGATGAAAACCAACTGCATGGTGTGTTTATCAACCATCCAGACCCATGGCCTAAACCACGTCATCATAAACGAAGGATTATTCAAAAAGACTTTGCTAATCTGTTGGTAACACGTGTGAAAAGTGGTGGTTTCATCAAATTAGCAACCGATAAACCCGATTTGGCAGAGTGGATGCAAGATGTTTTGGATCATACCGAAGGTTTGACCAATGTGGCGGGCAAAGGTGGTTTTATTGAACGTGATGAGGATAGACCCCACACCAAATTTGAGCAGCGTGGTCTCAAAGAAGGGCGTATCAGCCAGTTTTTACATTATGTGAAGAAGTAATGCTGGTCACGGATGCTTGCTTGCGAGAAAGTAAATATCTTTCTATGCTAGTGCTAGTTATACTTTAAATGGAAGTAGGGAGATGGTAGATGGATATTTCTGAACTGTTGGCGTTTTCGGTAAAAAATGGAGCTTCAGATTTGCATATCTCCGCAGGTGAAGCGCCGATGATTCGTATCAATGGTGATATGACTAAAATTAAGATGCCAGCTCTAGAAGATAGGCAAGTGCAAGCCATGGTTTATGATATTATGAACGATGAGCAAAGAAAAAACTTTGAAGAACACTTGGATTTGGATTTTTCATTTGCCCTTGGTGATATTGCTCGTTTTCGTGTGAACTGCTTTTGGCAAAACCGAGGCATGTCTGCTGTTTTTCGTACCATTCCTACAGAAGTTCTTACCTTAGAGCAACTCAATGCTCCTGAACTTTTTAAAGAGTTAGCCATGGCACCACGTGGTATTTGTTTGGTGACGGGGCCTACAGGTTCGGGTAAATCAACCACACTTGCTGCTATGTTGGATTATCGCAATCAAATGGAAAAAGGGCATATTTTAACAGTAGAAGATCCAATTGAATTTGTGCATCAAACAAAGAACAGTCTCATTTCTCAGCGTGAAGTGGGTGCGCACACCAAATCATTTGCATCAGCATTGAAAGGTGCGCTACGTGAAGACCCTGACGTGATTCTTGTAGGTGAAATGCGGGATTTGGAAACCATTAGTCTTGCACTATCTGCGGCTGAAACAGGGCATATGGTGTTTGGTACATTGCATACCTCATCAGCACCTAAAACCATAGACCGTATTATTGATGTGTTCCCAGCTGCAGAAAAAGATATGGTACGTTCCATGCTTTCAGAGTCACTTAAAGCTGTGATTTCACAAACACTGATGAAAACATCCGATGGTAAAGGACGCGTAGCCGCTCATGAAATTATGCTAGGCACGCCTGCTGTGCGAAACTTGATTCGTGAAAATAAATTGGCACAAATTGTGTCGGTGATGCAAACAGGGCAACGTGAAGGCATGCAAACTTTAGATATGTGCCTGCAAAACTTGGTGAAACAACGCAAAATTACACAAGATACAGCCATGGAAAAAGCACAAAACAAAAAACTATTTGGTGGGTAATTATACATGAGCGCACGAATCCCAGATCAAAAAACCTCAATTAAACAGCTATTAAGCATCATGGTTAAACAAGATGCCTCAGATGTGTATATTACATCTGGTATGCCGCCTTCATACCGCATTAATTCCAAGGTTGTTCCTTTAAAACAAACACCATTAAGTGCAGTGCAGACAGAACAGCTTGCCAATTCGGTGATGTCCGAGAAACAACGGGCTGAATTTTCTGAGACCATGGAAATGAACTTGGCGATAGCTTATGAAGGTATGGGAAGGTTTCGGGTGAATATCTTCCGGCAGCGTGGCGATGTGGGTATGGTGATTCGTAAAATTACAACAGATGTGCCAACCATTGAACAACTGGGTTTACCCGATATATTCAAAGACATTATTATGAGCAAACGTGGTCTCGTGTTGATGGTGGGTGCCACCAGCTCTGGTAAATCAACTTCGCTTGCAGCCATGATTGACCATAGGAACCGTAATGCCGCAGGGCATATTATTACGATTGAAGACCCGATTGAATTTGTACATCAGCACCGTAAATCAGTGGTGACACAGCGCGAAGTAGGTACCGATACTTTAGATTTTAAATATGCTTTAAAAAACACATTGCGCCAAGCACCAGACCTTATTTTGGTGGGTGAAATTCGGGATAGGGATACCATGGAACATGCGTTAACGTTTGCTGAAACGGGGCATGTGTGCGTGGCAACCTTGCATGCGAACAATTCCAACCAAGCATTGGAGCGTATTCGCAATTTTTTCCCTGAAGAAATGCATACCCAAGTACAATTAAACCTTGCGATGAATATGAAAGCGATTTTATCACAGCGTTTGGTGCGTACAGTAGATGGTGGGAGAACGGTTGCTATTGAAACGTTAATCAATACAGCACGTGTTGCAGATCAAATTGGTAACTGGGATATTATAGGCATTAAAGATACCATGGAAGCGGGTGCAAACTATGGCATGAACACCTTTGACCAAGCACTGCTTAAGTTGTGGAAAGATGGACGAATCACTGAAGATGAAGCATTAAGAAATGCTGATGCTGCCAATGATTTACGCTTGAAAATGAAAATGAATCGACTAGAGGCTTCGGATGATGAAGCTAGCCCTATTGATCAGCTTACAGGTAGTGATAGTGGACTGTCGATTTAATGTTGCTGAGGGCTAGAAATAAGTATGAGTGATTGGCATGTGATTGATGATTTACTCTTGGCATCCAATAAACATGGTGCATCCGATTTAATTATTCGTACAAACGATAGAGTGCGCATGCGTATCAATGGAGCGGTGGTGACGATTTCACCTGACCAAGTGCCTGTGCAAAACCGTGATCAAGTGAAATCTATGGTATTACATATGTTGCGGGATCATCATATTCCCATTGATGTTGAAGAGCATAAAAGTTTAGATTTCCATTATTCATTGGAAAATGTAGCGCACTTTCGTGTACACATGATGAAAACCAATGGTAACTTCGGTTTGGTTGCGCGTATTATTCCAACTAAAATCCCAACATTTGATCAGTTACACCTACCACCTGTGATTCGCGAAATATCAGATAATCGCAATGGTTTGGTCATTATTGCTGGAGCAACAGGCTCGGGTAAAAGTACAACCATGGCAACCATGTTGCAGCATATTATTACGCATAGACCCGTTCATGTGATTACCATCGAAGATCCGATGGAATTTCGTTATAGCACAGCGCAAAAGGGTACGGTTTGTCAACGCCAGTTGGGTGAAGATGTTTCAACCTATGCTGAAGGTTTGTCCGATGCGTTACGTGAAGCACCAGATGTTATTGTTGCAGGTGAGGCAAGGGATAGAGAAGTGATTCAGTTGGCATTACAAGCTTCAGAAACGGGCCATTTGGTGATGGCAACTGTACATGCAACCACGGCAGTCGGTACAATTCAACGCTTGATGTCCGCTTTTGGTTTGGATGAACAGGATGCGATTCGTGAGCGTATAGGGCACAACTTAAAAGCCATTATTGTACAAAAATTATTACCAACTGCGGATGGTAAAAGCCGTATGGCAGCATTAGAAATACTGATTTGTAATTCGGTCGTTCGTCACTTTATTTTAGAAAATCGTTTTTCTGATATACCCAAAGCGATGGAAGAAGGTACAACGATTTATGGCAGCCAGTCTTTTGATCAGCATTTGGAACAACTGGTGCATAAAAATTTGGTGGATTATGAAGAGGCGCTTGCCAATGCTGTCAAACAAGAAGATTTTGTAATGCGTATGGGGCGAGATTCCCAATTTTAGAGAGGTTATAGATTGAATGCCAAGTTTTGATATTGTATGTGACTGTGATATGCAGGAAATGGATAATGCTGTAAACCAAGTGAAAAAAGAAATTACCACGCGTTATGACTTTAAGCATAGTAAAGCGAGCATAGAGCTGGCTGATGGTGTTATTAAACTCACTGGTGATGATGTGAACAACTTGAATACAGTATGTGAAATACTGCGGGCAAAAATGGTTAGGCGAAAGCTGGATGCCAAGTCATTGGAATATGGTGAGCCTGAGAATGCATCAGGTGATACCAAGCGCCAAACCCTAACCATTAAACAAGGTATCGATAAAGAGCTTGCTAAAAAAATTGTTAAACTGATTAAACAAGAAAAAATGAAAGTACAAGCTGCAATCCAAGGTGAACATGTGCGTGTGACGGGCAAAAAGCGGGATGATTTGCAAGCTGCCATGGCATTGGTTCGGCAAATGGAAGTAGACCGCCCATTACATTTCACCAACTTTAGAGATTAATTCTATGTCCAAACAAGCACCTCTCAGGGCTGTTGCACTGATGGGAGCCACAGGAACAGGTAAATCTGCATTGGCGCTAGCCTTGGCAGAGCCAAGGGATATATGCCTGATTTCGTGTGACTCCATGCAAGTTTATCAAGGTTTAGATATTGGCACATCCAAACCATTGCCAAGTGAGCAAGCCAAAGTTCGGCATGCGCTGATTGATTGTACCGATGTATCGGCTATTTGGAATGCGCAAATTTGGGCAGATGCAGCATTGAAAATTATTGCTCAAGAAAACCTCAATGGAAAGGTGCCCATTATAGTGGGTGGTACAGGTATGTATCTCAAAGCTTTATTGCAAGGTTTTGCTGAAGTGCCGGCGGAGAAAGAAGGGGTGCGCGCGCATTTTGAGCAAATACAGCAAGAGCAGGGCACAGCTTATTTATATCAGCAACTTCAAGTTGTGGATGCGGCACTGGCTTCGCGTTTAGAACCGCAAGATAGCCAGCGTATTATTCGTGGTTTATCAGTATTTGAAAGCACAGGCATACCTTTGTCGGTGTGGCATGACAAACAAGCCAAATCAGAACAGCAGGCGAAGGATAATATACATTGCCCTGTGTTTGTTCTGGAGCGTCCACGCGAGGAATTAAGGGCGCGTATTGCCAAGCGGTTTATGCAAATGATGGATGTGGG
The DNA here is from genome assembly GCF_000744415.1 of Ghiorsea bivora. Taxonomy (NCBI): domain Bacteria; kingdom Pseudomonadati; phylum Pseudomonadota; class Candidatius Mariprofundia; order Mariprofundales; genus Ghiorsea; species Ghiorsea bivora. Next base: position 63,872 of record NZ_JQLW01000011.1, on the reverse strand, counting down.
TTGGTTGGAAGAAACCAAGTGGTTACAGTCTCTTGGTTTGCCTGATACACACCCTGTGATGCGTGCTGTGGGTTATCGGCAGCTGTTGGATCACTTGCAAGGTGACGATAGTTTAGATGCGGCGATTGAAAAGGGTATTACAGCCACAAGGCGTTATGCAAAGCGGCAAGGTACTTGGTTTCGGAACCAAACCAAAACTGCATTTAGAGGGCAAACAAGCGAAGTTGAGCAGGCAATGAAGAGTGCTTTAGGGAGATACTGATTTATTGGCATCCTGCCAAAAATTTGGGCAAGAAAGGAAAAGCGAGGTTTTCCTTTCTCTTACAAATCAAACGCTTACACTATTGATTTGCCAGCCCGTCCATGGGCTGCACGGAAGCACTGAATAAATCAGCGCTTCCTTAGAGGAACATTTGTCTACTTTGTGATTTGAATGGTTTTCAGTTTTCCTTTGTATACTCGCTGAATCGCAAATGATTTTTGGCTTACCCCACTGGCATCATAATGGTAGTTACCACTGATTGCAGGGAATTCGTTGGTGTTGTTTAATTCATGAATAGCTGCTTCACCTTTAACACCCAAACGCGTACCCAAAACAGCAATGCTCATCGCAGTGTCATAAGCCAAAGCAAAAAGGGGTGAGATGTGTTGGTTATCTGCCCAAATGCTTCGGTATTGGTTTTGTACATCTAGGATAGCTTGGTTGGGTTGTGGTAAGCTGATAAACGGTGTTGAAAATTCCGCACCACTCAAATAACGACCTTTGTCATCCAATAAATGCCCATCATCCCAACGGTGGCTACCATAGAGTTGAATACGCGTAATATCAGAGTATGCCATTTGTCCTGCAAGCACGGCTATTTTTTTGCCTGAAGCAGCGATATAAATAGCATCCATATTCAGCGGCATTTTGATATCGACTTCAAGGGTTGGGCTAAATAAATAAAGGTCTTCTTCTAAACTTGCTAAGAGTTCTTCATCATCAGTGCGTTCACGCATAGCAACAAAAGCAGGTCTGTAATCACGCACACCTTCTTTTAAGGCAAACATGTCGATGACTTCACCACCATGATCCATGAATGTTTGTGCAAATGCTGCGGCTTCTTCCGTGCTACTGTTGTTATCATCATAAATCACGACCATACGCTGCTTGCCTTGTTGCAATGCATAATGCGCCATAAAGTCAGCTTGTACTGTTTTTGCCAAGCTATGTATAAACAGTGCACCAGATTCACTGGCCAATTCAACTTGGTTAGATAAAGAAATTACGGGAATATTGTTGACCAAGTAGGGGGCGATGGTGCTGGTATTTTGGCTGAGTAGTGGGCCTATAATCCATTGCGCACCTTGGGCTAAGAGGTGGTAGTATGCACTAATCACTTTATCGGATTCACCTGCTGTATCTTGGATGCGTAAAATAATATTGTTTTCAAATTCAGGTTTACTCATGGCAAGGCGAATACCCTGCAGTGCTTGTTGCCCATATACCGCATACTTGCCAGTTAATGGCAGCATCACACCCACAACACTCACTTCACCTTCACTTTCAGCCCAATGTTTAACAATAGAAGCAGCCTCACTGTCAGGCAGGTCTACTTCAAGAATTTTAGCAATCACGCGTACGGCATGATAATCACCAACCATTAATCGTTCACGGGCAACATAACGATAAAAATCAGCTTGTTCTGCTTGAATGGGGTTATCTGAGCGGCGAATTTGTAAGACGCGTGATAATGATGCGTATTTTGCAGCCTGTTGCAGCCAAAGTTCCTTGTGTTCAGTGTCATGTAGGGATAGCGCAAGCAACCATTGAATACTGGATTCTTCGGATACGCTGCTTAATAGGGGTTGCCCAAGTTCAATGATATCATTTAAGGTATCAGGGTCGATATTGCTTTGTCTTAAAGCTGCAGTGAGCTCATCCATAGTGGCTTCATGGTTATCCAATATATCCCAATGTTGTGCCAGTAATAGGTGAAGTTTTACTGCGTCGGGATGGTGAGCCCATTGTTGTAGGATAGACTCACTGATGGCAAATGCGTCGGGTTGTTCAAATTCAAATAACAGTGTTGCATAGGCTATGGCAGCTTGCCCTTGACTAAATTTGGGTATATTTGGGTCTTGGCTAAGTAAATACAAGGCATCCAAAGAAGTGGTTTCAGGGTTTTCTAGGCGTGCTTGTTCGACCAATTGTTCAATAATCGTTTGCATTTCCTCAATTTTTGCTTGCTGTGCATCTTGTATATCTTGTTTTTCAGCTTGTGTTTGGGTGGCTTGTTGGTCAAGGTGCAATGTTGCTCTCTTGCCACCACCACAGCTTGTCAGCATGGTTGCGCTTATTAAGATTGCTGTCATTAAGGTAAACGGGTAAGTTAATTTCAACATGGATACGCAAACTAAACATAAAGAGCAGCGTGGTAAACTTTTCATTGTTGCTACGCCCATCGGCAATTTGCAAGACATGACTTTTCGCGCTGTAGATACGTTGAAGCATGTGGATGTTATTGCTTGTGAAGATACACGAACCAGCCGTAAACTGTTGGATTTTTATGGTATTGGCACCCAATTGATACCCTGCCATGACCACAATGAAAATAAAGCTTCCCGACAGATTATGGGGTTGTTGCTTGAAGGAAAAGATGTGGCACTTATTTCCGATGCAGGCACACCGTTGATTAATGACCCTGGTTACCATGTGGTGCACTTGTTGCGTAAGCATGCTTTTGATGTGGTAACGATTCCAGGTGCATCCAGTCCGATTGCGGCACTGGCAGCTTCGGGGTTGCCGACTGATATTTTTACCTATTTGGGTTTTTTGCCTCGCAAAGGCAAGGCAAGGTCTGTTTTATTAGAACGCATACAACAAGCCAAGGATACACAAGTCTTTTTAGAGTCGCCCAAGCGTATCCTTAAAACATTGCAAGCCTTACAGTGCTTGGCGGGTATGGATGATAGACCATGCGTGGTTGGGCGTGAACTCACCAAAATGTATGAAGAATTTATTCATGGCACTTTGCAAGAAGTGGTAACGCATTTTGAAGCACATGATGGGCGTGGTGAAATGGTGGTGATGATTGGCGCGGGAGCACAGGTCGAAGCTGATGATGCCATGATTCAGCAAGCTTTGGATGTTGTTTTGGCGCGTGGTTTATCGGCATCGGCATCAGCCAAACAAGTTGCCAAAGATTTGCATATATCACGCTCGCGAGTTTATGCTTTGATTCACCCCAAAGCTGAAGAAAAGTGAGCACGGTTAAAGGAAAAGTTGCTGAAGATGCGGCAGCCAAGTTTTTAATCAAGAAAGGTTATGTGATTTTGGATAGAAACCGCAGGCTGGGGCGTGGTGAATTGGATATTGTGGCTTCATCGGCGGATATACTGGCTTTTGTTGAGGTTAAAGGGCATCAACAACGCACATCAAGTATTGAAGCTATGCATCAGGATAAACAGCAGCGTATGGTGTCTGCTGCACAAACATGGTTGGGGCAACATCCTAAATTTGGCAATTATCAGTGTCGCTTTGATTTGATTGTTGTTCTACCTTCAAATATCAAACTTTTACCACCCAAGATTGAGCATATTAAAGATATTATTCGTCTTTAGCTTCTAAACTTGCGACTTCTTTGAGTGTTTTGCTTAAACTTGTTATTTGTTCAGCAGATAATTGCTTACCATGATCTTGGATGAAAAACACATCCACAATACGCTCACCAAAACTTGAAATAGATGCACCATTAATGATGAAACCCGCACGGGTAATTTCATAGCTCAGTGCAGCGAGCAACCCTGCTCTATCCGCAGCGGTCACTTCAATGGCTGTTTGACTAAAAGAAGCAAGGGGTAGGGTACGCACTCGCACAGGTACACGTTCCATCAATACATTGCTGCGAATATTGGTTTGTTTGGGTGCTTCAAGCGGCGCATCATTTTGTAACATGGCAGTAATACGTGATTGTAAACGTTCTAAGTCTTGGGGTTCAACCAGAGGTTGCTTGTCTTTGTTTTGAATATGAAAAACATCCAAGATTTTATGGTTGCCCAATGCAAATGCATGGGCGGCAACCACATTAATTTGACCAGCTGCAATCACAGAGGCTAATTTGACAAACAAAGCAGGACGTTCATTGGCTGCAATCATCACCATGGTGTCGCAGCGGTCGTGGTCAATAAAGTGACCAACTGCAAAATCTACGCTGTTGTCCATAAAACCTGAGTCGGCTAATAATTCTGAAATCGGTACCAGTTGATAAGGCGGAAAGTGGGCAATAAAGCGGTTGGGTAATTGTTTGAGCACGGATTCAATCAAATTGGGTTGTTTGGATATTTGAAGGGTGCTGCGGATGCGTGCTTGTTGTTGTTCTTCTAATACTTCTGGGTTAATCATTTCGCCCATCAAGGCATGGCGAGTGGCGTGATATAGTTGGCTCAACAATGAACCTTTCCAATCATTCCACACATTAGGACCTACAGCTGCAATATCAGCAACGGTTAAGCAGAGCAGGCAATTTAAACGCTCCATATTGCCCACTTTATCGGCAAAGGTTTGAATCACTTCAGGGTCAGATAAATCAAAGCGTTGTGAGGTGACGGCCATGGTTAAATGTTTGCTTACCAACCATGCAACAAGATTGGTTGCATCTTCTGTTAAACCAATGGATGAACAGAACTCGCGGGCTAATATTTCACCGTTTTCTGAGTGGTCACCAGCCATACCCTTGGCAATATCATGGAAAAGCAGGGCAAGATAGAGCAATTCAGGGCGCTTTAAGCGGTGAAACACCTCTTGGGCAAGCGGAAGGCGAAGTTCACGGTCGCCATGTATCATATTTCGGGCTTCACCAATGGCATGCAGGGTATGCTCATCCACAGTATAGGCGTGGTATTGGTTGAATTGCCCTAAGCCGACCACTTTATAAAAAGCAGGCACAAAACCACCCAAAACACCTGTATCTTTCATTTCTTTAAGCGCCCAAGCCACATTACGTGGATGTTTTAAAATACGCATAAATAAACGATGTGCTTCGGGGTTGGCACGAAAATCATCATTCATCAAATGCCGTTCATCTTCACGGATTTGACGTAATGCAGCATTGCTAAGGTGGCGATGGTCTTCTTGACCAACATTAAAAATGCGTAAGAGATTAAGAGGGTTATCTTTAAATACTCGCTCGTGACGAATGCCAACTTTATTACCTGTAAGCGTGAAATCGTCATCAATATTGCGGGTGAAAGCAAAGAAGGACTCATGTATATGTTCGTCAATATCTTGTAGTATAAGTGTGGAAACCCGCGCAATTCTGCCCGCTTGGCTGAAGTAGTCTTTCATTAAACCATCCACTGCGGGCAGATGTTCTATGGGCTGATAACCCATGCTTTCAGCAAGCACAGCTTGTTGCTCAAAAGATAATCTGTCGTTAGGACGTTTGGTTTGTAAGTGTAAACCAACGCGGCAACGCCATAGGAAGTCTTGCGCCATCAATAAATCATGCATTTCACGTTGTGAGATATGACCATCAGCGACCAGTGCATCAAGACTGTTCTTTTCAAACCAAGCTTTGGCAATCCAAAACACCGACTGCACATCGCGCAAGCCACCTTTGCATTCCTTGATATCAGGCTCCATTAAAAATGCGGAATCACCGGTGCGGTTATGCCTTAATCGGTGTTCTTGAAGTTTGGCTTCCACAAACTTTTTGCGTTGTTTTTTAAAGAAAAGTGCTGTTTGGTCTGATAATTCATCAAAAAGTGATAGTTTTCCGCATAAAAGGCGAATTTCTTGGGCTGTGGTTGCAGAGTTCCAGTCTTCTTTGATGTGGCTGATGGTTTCTTTAACGGAGCGCACAGCATGACCAATTTTGGCGCTCATATCCCACATCACATACAAAAAATCTTGAATATCATCATTCATTTGTTGGTTTCTTTCTTCAGGCATAATAAACCAAAAGTCCCAATCCGATTGTGGTGCAAGTTCACCGCGCCCATAACCACCAACAGCAACAAAGGCAATGTGTTGGCTAGTTTCTGGCGCAATTTCTTGCCAGATATGTACAAGTATTTCATCCACACCATCACACATCAAATGCATCAAATCCACACCACTTGCCTTAGCCTTAAATGCAGCTTCAACATCTTGGTATAGTTGTTTTAAATGTGTTTTTCCGTAGTCGATAAGTGCCTGATTGTTTTGGGTTTGCTGATTTGAACTCATATATTGTCACCTTGCGGAAGCAAAATTGTATCTTTGGCCTCTTTGGCTTGGTTGGGGTAGTCGGTTGTGTAGTGCAGACCGCGCGATTCATGCCGTTGTTGGGCGCTGCGAATCATTAAATCGGCAAGCAAAGCAAGGTTTCTTAACTCAAGCAGGCTGCGACTTAATGGATGTTGCCAGTAATATTCTGCAATTTCTTCATGGATGAGGAATAAACGTCTTCTTGCGCGACGCAAACGTTCTGATGTGCGCACGATGCCAACATAATTGGACATAATAGCACGAATTTCATCCCAGTTTTGTTTGATTTGCACGCGTTCTTGCTCGGGTACAACGCCGCTGCTGTCCCAAGCTGGAATTACCACGGATTTGTGTGTACTGGGTTCTTGCACAATACGGGCTGCGCATTGGTCAGCCATCACCAAACATTCCAACAATGAGTTGCTGGCAAGGCGATTTGCCCCATGTAACCCCGTACATGCAGCTTCCCCAATCACAGATAGACCAGTAACTGCGGTAGCACCGCTGACATCGGTTTGCACGCCGCCACACATATAATGTGCCGCGGGAACAATAGGAATAGGCTGTTTGCTCATATCTAACCCCATGGCTAACAACCGACGTTGGATATTGGGGAATTGGCTGTTGATTTTGTCTGCGCCCAAGTGGGTGACATCCAAATACATGCAGTCTTCACCTGTTTTCTTGATTTCGCGGTCAATGGCGCGTGCCACAATATCGCGCGGGGCAAGTTCACCGCGTTCATCATCATCGAAAGCAAATCTGCGCCCATTTTTATCAATCAAATGTGCGCCTTCACCGCGTAATGCTTCAGTGAGCAGCATGGTCGAGCCGCTGGGATTATAGAGGCAAGTTGGATGAAATTGCATAAATTCCAAGTTCATCACAGGGCAACCTGCGCGCCATGCCATCGCAATGCCATCGCCCGTTGCAGCATGGGGGTTGGAGGTGTACATATACACTTTGCCTGCACCGCCCGTTGCCAAAACCACATGTTTGGCTGCAATGCTAAACACTTCGCCCAGCTCAGGCAGAATATATGCACCCAAACACTGGTTTTTCTGATTAAAAATACCCAGTTTATAGGTGGTAATCAAATCAACGACCATATGCCGCTGAAGGCAGGTAATGTTAGGGTTTTTCTGTACATACGATAGTAAGGTTTCACCAATGGCTTTGCCTGTGGAGTCTTGCACATGGGCAATGCGGCGGTGGGAATGCCCACCTTCGCGGGTGAGATGAAGCTCACCATTTTCAGTGTCAAAAGGTGTGCCCAATTGTAAGAGTTCTTCCACCATATCATGCCCATGGTTTACCACTTCACTAACCACGTCAGCATGACAAAGCCCTGCACCTGCCTTGATGGTATCTTCAATATGGCTTTCAATGCTGTCGTCTTTGGTGATAAAACCCGCAATGCCACCTTGGGCTTGGAAGGTATTGGAATCAGGGAAGTCTGATTTGTTTACTAGGATGACTTTGCCATGGTTCGCTAAGCGGTGCGCTGCCATCAACCCTGCAGCACCGCTGCCGATAATTAGGTAGTCGCAATGTTGGGCTGAGTTTGTTGGTGTGTTAGAATCCGAAGGCATGGGCAGAGCATAAACGTAGAAGACTGTGATTTCACCTGTTCTTTATTTGTTATTCCCGCGTCACTCCAGGGTGGTCTCTCTTATACCTATGGTATATATTTACCTTCAGACGGGAATCCACCATGTTTTTATTGTGATATGGTTAGTGTATGTTTACATTCACTGGTAACCTAAATTGAAGTATGGATTCCCACCTACGTGGGAATGACGATAGGGGAGATATAATGAGAAACTTGTGGTTATTTATATTTTTTGCCGTGCTGATTTGGTCGGTTATCAATCCTAAAGACTATTTCACATGGGTATTGGAAGTAATACCTGCATTGATTGCTTTTGTAGTGATGATGTTTACCTATAAATCATTCCCGCTTACACCCATGCTTTATATTTTAATCCTTACCCACAGCATCATTCTCATGGTGGGTGGGCACTACACTTATGCCGAAGTGCCATTGTTTGATTGGCTTGCCGAGATGATGGACTGGCAGCGCAATAACTACGATAAAGTAGGGCACTTCGCTCAAGGTTTTGTGCCTGTGATGGTGGCAAGAGAGATTGTGATTCGTAAAAATATTATCCCACGTCCTGCATGGCGAAACTTTTTTATTGTTTGTTTTTGTCTGGCATTCAGTGCATTTTATGAGTTGATTGAGTGGTGGGTCGCGTTGGTATCAGGTGAAGGCGCAGAAGCCTTTTTAGGCACCCAAGGTTACATCTGGGACACCCAATCAGATATGGCTTTTGCATTGCTTGGCGCAATCATGGGTTTGATACTATTAAGCCGCTGGCATGATAAGCAATTGAAAGAAATCTAGCTTTTTACCTGTACGCATTTGGTTGCGGCTAAGGCTTCTCGTTGCAGCTTAACTTATCCATGAAATTGTTAAACCTACGCTGTCTGGTTTCTGGTTTCTTTGCCGATTCTAAGCCGTAAGCAATGGTATAACGGTTGGACTTGGTGAGTGTTTCATAGAACTGTTTTGCACTAGGCTCGTTCTCTAGTGCTGCAAGGAAGTCTGCGGGTACTTTCATCGCACTGACATCATAGGCGCTCTCCCAACGCCCATCTTCTTTTGCGGTACGCACATGCACAAGCCCTTGCTCTTTCATTCGCCCTTCAATAATCAGGCGTTCAACATGTTTTGTATTTCGTTTTGACCAATTGCTTCGTGCTTTTCGCGGCGTAATCCGTTGAAGATAGGCTTGGTCGTCGAGTGACTTCTTAATACCGTCAATCCAACCCCAGCATAGACACTCAACCACGACTTCATTCCAGTTTACGCTAACAATACCAGAGCCTTTTTTGAATATTTTAATCCAAAGTTCGTTTTCAGTATCGTGGTTGCTTTCTAGCCATTTGCTTAGCTCATTTACTGACTTAAAGGTTCTTGTTTTAGTTGTATCAGGTTTGGGCATAAAATTAGGTTTCCTAGTATGAACCTTTACCAAGAATAACATGTCTAACTCCACCTCTTGGTTCTTTTACATCACCATTCCTTCTTGGGATTAAGTGAACATGACAGTGAAACACTGTTTGCCCTGCACTTTCACCTGAATTTATACCAATGTTAAATCCTGTAACAGATGTATCTTGCTTTTCTATAGATTCTTTTTCAGCGAATAGTAATTGGTTAATAGCATTGATTTCTGCTTGCCCTAGCTCAAAGTATGAAGCGACATGCCGTTTAGGTATAATTAAAGTGTGGTGTTTTGTAACAGGGAAACCATCACGTATTGAATACGCTAATTCATTGCTTGAGATAACCCTACTTGGCTCAATGTTACAAAAGAGGCAGCTTTTATCTCTGTGGTTATATGATTCCTTTAGTCCTCTAAAATCTGTATCATCTCTGTCACGCTTCATAGCGTTGCAGCTATAGCATAATGATTGAAAGTTACTTATATCGTCAGAACCACCGTGATTCCTTGGGAGTATATGGTCAACCTCTAATGCTTTTTTATCAGCAGAGATGCCACAAAGTTCACAGCGAAACTTGGCTCTTTTTAAAACTTCATATCTAATTGTACCACTAATATAGCCAAGAGATTTACGACGGTGTTTATATATTGATTCACCACGTTTTTCGATAAACTCTTGCAGGCGATCTTTACATAATTTAATTAGTTGCTGGCGCTCATCATTAGAGTAACTATCTATGTCCAATAATGTGTATTCTCTAGTAGACTTATCTCGCGTTACAATATTGTGATTCCGTAATACCTTGCCAACCATACTGTTTGTAATGGTTGTGTAATATTCAACTTGGCTTTTATCGTATGATAACAGCTCTTTTGCAATTATGCTTTCGTGACATGTTCCATTGTTTTCTAGGAGCGTCATTAATAGAACAGGCTGATAAATATGCGACATCCTCATCTTCTTTTCGATGAATAGTGCTAACTCTGCGTGTTTCATTTTTTTATTGCCTAATCCGTGGGTCAGCCCAAGCGTAAGCTAAATCCGCGATAAGGTTGCCGACAAGGGTTAGGACTGCGCCGATGACGGTGATGCCCATAACAAGGGGGTAATCCCTTGAAAGTACGGCTTCAAAGAATAATAAACCCATGCCGGGGATAGAGAATAGTTGCTCTACGATGACTGAGCCGCCGATAAGACCTGGTATGGATAAACCTAAAAGCGTAATCATGGGAAGTAGTGCGTTTTTTAGGGCTAAGCGGTAGTGAATGGCTGTTTCGGAGACACCCATGGCACGGGCGGTGGTAATGTATTCGCTGCGAATTACATCCAGCATGCCTGTGCGCATAAAGCGAGACATACCCGCAAGCCCGCCAATGGCAGAGACAAACACGGGAAGAATTAAATGTTTGAGTAGGTCGAGTTGTTGCTCTAGCCAGCCCATTTGTTGCCAGTCGTAGTCATGGATACCTGAGATGGGTAGCAGCTGCATGTTCACACCCAATGCCATCATCAGCAATAAACCCAACCAAAAGGAGGGGATGGCAAAGGCTAGGAAGACAAACACGGTTAAACTGCGGTCTAACCACGAATCTTTGCGCACCGCAGACACCACGCCTATAGGAATGGCAATGATGAGAATAAATGCCATGGCGAGTATATTTATCCAAAGGGTGACAGGAAGGCGCTCGGCAATCTTATCCAATACGGGGCGACCATCGGCAGAAAATGAGTTGCCAAAATCAAGGGTGGCAAGCCTGCCTAACCAATCAAAATATTGCACATACAAGGGTTTATCCAAGCCATAGAATGAACGAAGACGCTCAATGTCTTGGGCGGACACTTTAGGGTCGAAAGCTTGACCAACCACGGATGGTTCACCTGGGGCAAGGTGCATCATGCCAAAGGATATGATGGTAATCCCCAAGAGTAGGGGAATCATGGCGATAAGGCGCTTGAGTGCGTAAGCTTTCATGGCTGCAAGCGTAAGGGGCGATGTCAGCTTATGCAATGTACGCATTTAAGTTGGTTTAAAATAGGCAGGGTTTAGGTGTATTTTGCTGTGAATGAGATGGGTTGAACATTTGATCAAAGTGGGCTTAAAATACCAACCCAAACCTTTACAGTATAAGGGGAAAGAAGTGAAAATAATGCTTGACACAGTAAACTTATGCACTTTTTTAGACTGTGTCACAGTTTTGTCATGATGGGCTTGGGTTTTAGCTTTAAAGATGCGGTGTAAACGTGTAAGGGATTGTTAAATAAGGGAATAGTTCGGATGCCTAAAAAATATGCAAAAGGCTAAGTACATTGTATATTTAAGCGGATGCTAGTTACACACAGCGTTATCCACAAAGTTATCCACAGGATACGTGGACAACTTTTATTGTTGTGTATTGTTGGGTCTATAGCTTCAATGGTTCATGCGTTGATTGGGGGTAAAAGCAAAAGATGCAATCTTGGTGAATTTTTATAAGCTACGGCTTATGTTGAAATCCTATGTGTCTGAATGTTGTGAACACGCTGCAAATTTGCAGCTTTATCTTTCACAAACATTAAATAATGAGAGTTATGCCAAAGTGGCAGCAGCATTGGCTGATGCTGGGCTTGAAGTGATTGCTGCTGATGAAGTGGTGGGCGGTTGGAAGCTTGCGATATATGGTCAAGGTTCAAGTGGTAAGTTTTTAAGCAAACAGTTTCGTCAATTATCTGAAGAGATTGGTATTGATATTGCTTTTGTAGAAGCTAACCCCATACCAAGCTTGGAAGCACCTGGTATTTTATTTATGGATATGGATAGCACATTGATTCAGTGCGAATGTATTGATGAAATCGCAGATTTCTTGGGTATTAAAAAAGATATTGCCGCAATTACGCAACAAGCCATGGAAGGCAAGTTGGATTTTTCAGAATCATTGATTGCGCGGGTTAAGTTGTTGGCAGGTTTGGATGAATCGGTGTTGAAACGTGTATATGACGAGCGTATTCGTTTAACCAAGGGTGCTGAAAATTTGATTGAAAGCGTACACCTAGCAGGTTGGAAAGTGGGTTTGGTATCGGGTGGGTTCACATATTTCACAGGTTTATTGCAAGCGCGTTTAAATTTGGATTTTGTTGCAGCCAATACTTTGGAAATTGTGAATGGTAAACTTACAGGGCGTGTGCTTGGTTCTATTGTGGATGCCCAAATGAAAAAAGAACTTTTAAAGCAACAAAGTGAAGTTTGGGATATTGATTTGCAAGCATCAGTGGCTTTGGGTGATGGGGCGAATGATTTACCTATGTTAGAGACTGCAGGTGTAGGTATTGCGTTTCATGCCAAACCCAAAGTACGTGAACTTGCGCCGTATGCCTTAAGCGATGGTGGTTTAGACCAAGCTTTACATTTACTTACCCCTGTAGAGAGTGAAAAGATATGACGATTAGGCGAATACTGATTTATCCTGAAGATTGTTTGAAACAGGTGGCAAAACCTGTGAAAGTTTTTGATGACCCTGCTTTGCACCAGCTAGTACAGGATATGTTGGATACCATGTATGATGCACCGGGTGTGGGTCTTGCTGCGCCACAAGTTGGTGTATCGTTGCGTGTAGCTGTTACCGATGTAGGCTGGCGCAGTGAAGAAACCGAAGGTATGCGACAGCATAAAGTATGGATAAATCCTGAGTTTCTTTGGAAAAGTGAAGAAACAGATATCAATGAAGAAGGCTGTTTATCCTTACCCGATATTTACGGTGATGTGGAGCGGCCTAATGCTGTGCGCCTGCGTTGGTATGACTTGTACGGTAAGAAACACGAAGGAGATTTTACCGGTTTTCAAGCTGTGGCACTGCAACATGAGTTTGACCACTTGGATGGCAAAGTATTTATTGATTATTTCACACCGCTCAAGCGCCGTATGATTATTAAGAAATTGAAGAAAAAGTATCTGTCATGATTAAAGTCATATTTGCAGGTACACCTGCTTTTTCTGTGGGTTGTTTGCATGCCTTGTTGCAAGCTGATGATGTGGACGTGGTGGGGGTGGTGTCTCAACCTGACCGCAAATCAGGGCGTGGCATGAAGCTTACCCCTTCACCTGTTAAAAAAGCGGCCCTTGCCTCAGGCATTGATGTGATTACGCCTGAAAAACTGCGTGATAATGATGAGGCATTGGCGTGGCTTAAAGCCAAAGAATGTGATGTGTTGGTGGTGGTTGCGTTTGGTATGATTTTACCTTTGTCTTGGCTTGAAACACCTAAAGTTGCGCCAATTAATGTGCATGCTTCTTTGTTGCCCCGCTGGCGTGGGGCTGCACCTATCGAAAGAGCTTTATTGTCCGGTGATAAAGAGACGGGTGTTTGTATTATGCAGATGGAAGAAGGCTTGGATACGGGTGGAATATACCTTGAGAAACGTATTCCCATCACGGCTGAAAGCACTGGATATGCATTATGGGCTGCGTTGGAAGCTTTGGGTGCAGAGGCCTTGCTAGAAAGTTTACCTAAAATTGTTTCAGGCGAACTTCAGCCCGTGCCGCAAGATGAAAATGGTGTGACCTATGCAAAAAAAATCACCAATGAGGAACGTATTGTTGATTGGACTCTGGATGCGAGTTATATTGGAAGACTGGTTCGGTGTTTTGCGCCAAAACCAGGCGTGCGAACCATGTATCAAGGTAAGGCATTAAAGTTGATTGCAGGTGAAGTATTGGCAACAACGAGCCAACAAGATGCAGGTGTTGTGGTGGCGACCAAACATGGTTTGGATGTGGCTTGTGGTGATGGTATTTATCGGGTGACACAAATCCAACCCGAGGGTAAAAAAGCCATGCTTGCAGCAGATTACCTGCGTGGTGCGCAAATCAATATAGGAGATAAACTCGGTTGAAAAAAACAGGGATAGTGGTTGCTATTGAGCATGATGAAGTCGTGGTGCGTGCACAGCGAGAATCATCTTGTGGTTCGTGTGCTGGAAAATCCGCTTGTGGTACGCTTGGCTCTTGGGATATCAAAAAGAAAGATAAAAATGATTATGAAATTAGGTTGCCCAATACTTTGCATGCCAAACAAGGGGATATTGTTACGATAGAAGTACCCGATCAGTTGATTTTAACTGCAAGTATGATGTTTTATGGTTACCCCGTGTTGGCATTCCTTGTGGTAGGCGCTATTGCTTTTCAAGTGGCGCAAAGCTTGGGTTTATCGGGAGATTTATTTTCTGCTGTGGGTGGTTTGGCGGCCTCAGGACTGACATGGTTTTGGTTGATGCGTCGCCCCAATATGTTGCAAATGCCCAAGATGGTTGAAATAGGCCGGTTTGATGCTTAAAGAGTTGAAATAAGTATTCATAAATTGTTCATGTTTGATGCGCAATGTTTGGCGAAGAATGAAAACAAGGAGATAGAACTTTGAAAAGTATATTGAAAAAAGTATGTGTTGTTTCCACTTTACTGATACTGCCTCAGTTGTCTATTCAATGGGCATGGGCAATGCCAGACAGCTTCGCCGATTTGGCAGCAGAACAAAAACCCTCGGTGGTAAATATTAGTACCACACAATATGCTAAAGCACCACAGTTGCAAATGCCATTTGGTAATATGCCGGGTTCTCCATTTGATGATTTTTTTCGTGGTTTCTTGGATCAAATGCCCAAACAAGAGCGTCATGCTTTAGGTACAGGTTTTATCCTTTCTGAAAAGGGTTATATTGTTACCAATAACCATGTGGTTAAAGATGCGGATGAAATTGTTGTGACTTTAAGTGATGGTCAAGAACAACAAGCCAAGTTGATTGGCACCGACCCAAAATTAGACTTAGCTTTATTAAAAATTGATAGCAAAGGTTTGCGCGCCGTTACACTTGGTAACTCTGATAAGTTGCGTGTGGGTGACTGGGTGGTTGCGATTGGTAACCCTTTTGGTTTAGAGCAAACCGTGACAGCAGGTATTGTATCGGCAAAAGGTCGTGTGATTGGCTCAGGGCCTTATGATGACTTTATTCAAACCGATGCTGCAATTAACCCTGGCAACTCAGGTGGTCCATTATTTAATGTTGATGGTGAACTTGTAGGCATTAATACGGCTATATATTCACAAAGTGGTGGGAATAACGGTATTGGTTTTGCCATCCCAATTAATTTAGCCAAGTCGGTCTTTAAAGATTTGCGTGAGAATGGTCATGTGCAGCGGGCAAGATTGGGTGTGCGTATTCAAGACGTGGATAAAGCAACCATGCAAGCTTTGGGTTTGAAAAACCGTCAAGGTGCGCTTGTCCCTCAAGTAGAAGCAGGTTCTGCGGCTGATAAAGCAGGCATTCAAGCTGGAGATGTGATTGTGGCGGTAGACGGTCAGCTTATTCATAAGGCACATGATTTACCGATTAAAATTGCGCGTCATCAACCAGGTGATAAAGTCTTGGTTGAAGTCATTCGTAATGGTAAACGTAAAGTGATTCCTGTGATTGTGGAAGAAATGCCTGATGATATGACAGCCCAAAAAGAACATCAGAAAACATCGCTTGCGAAACATGGCTTGTTGGTGGAGCCCTTAACCAAAACTTTGGCTGAACAACTACGCACGCGTAGTGACAAAGGGGTAGTTGTAAAACAAGTTTTACAACGCTCGCCTGCAGCCCGAGCTGGTATACAACGCAACGATGTGATTCTACGTATTGATGGGCATGTCATTGATAGTGTTCGCACTTTTGAGAAGTATGCTAAAAATCTAAGCAAAGGACATGCTTTGCGCGTGCTTCTTGATAGACGCGGTGATCAAGTGTTTGTGATTGTTGTGTCACCTAAGTCGAAATAATTCATGTTACCTTTATTAACAAACAATGACCCGTAAAGGTTGTTCACTTTGTAATGATGTGTATATCGATGGTGATATGGCACAGGGTAAAGGTTTATGTCGTTTTGAAACGATAGATATGGATTAATATGAAACATTTCGAGGAAAGTACGGGCGTGATGTGTCTGTACTTTTCATTGATGGTATTGCGTATGCGTACCCACAGTGGATTATAACATGAAGAAAGGTAAAAGAGGGAAATTATGAATAAAAGACTTATAGCTGCATTGGCATTGATGGTGGTGGTTGCCGTTGCAATATCAGCATTGATGCCTGAAGCGGTAAAACCTGTACGGGCTGGTGACTTAGCCAAACCAATCAGTTTGCCAGACTTGCAAGATAAGCTGCAAGGTTTACCAAAGGGTAAGGTTGTATTATTGAATTTCTGGGCGACTTGGTGCCCACCTTGTCGTAAAGAAGTGCCTTCAATGGTGAAGTTATATAACCAATTAAAAGATAAAGGTTTTGAAATTGTTGCGGTATCTGTGGATAGAAATCGGGATGATGTGGTGCGGTTTGTGAAAGAGCAACATATGAACTTTACCGTGTTGCATGATGTTAATTCTTCAACAGCACAAGGCTATGGCGTGTTTCGCTATCCAGAAACTTTTATCATCGATCGCAATGGTAAGGTTAGACAGCATTTGAATGGTGCTGTGGAATGGATGGAACCAGAGTTTATGGATTATATTGAAAAATTATTGGCGGAACCTATTGCTAAGTGAGTGTGGGTGATATTCAACAGCGTATCCATGAGCTTAGGGGTATTTTAAAAGGGCATAATTATAGATATTATGTGTTAGATGCCCCGCAAATATCTGATGCTGAATATGATCAATTACTCAGGGAACTGGTCGATTTAGAACAGAAGCTAGGCGAGCCCATACCTGATGATTCGCCAACTCAAACAGTAGGTTATAAACCTGATACAGCGTTTAGTAGCCGTAAACATGCAGTTCCCATGTTATCACTTGCCAATGCCTTTTCGGATACTGAAATCAGTGACTTTGTGCGTAGACATAAAGAACTTTTAGGTGACAATACCAACTTAACATATATTGCTGAACCTAAAGTGGATGGTTTGGCGATTAATATCTATTATGAGTTTGGACAAATGGTCTATGCAGCCACCCGTGGCGATGGTATTTCAGGTGAAGACGTAACCGATAACATACGTTCGGTTTCAGGTATTCCATGGAGGCTTACAGGACAAGTTCCTGCACAGCTTGAAGTCCGTGGTGAAGTGTATATGTCCAAGGCTTCATTTTTAGCGTTGAACCAAAAGCAGGAGGCAGCAGGTGAGAAACTGTTTGCTAACCCGCGCAATGCCGCTGCAGGTTCTTTGCGACAGCTGGATGCATCGATTACAGCGGAGCGTAAGTTATCATTTTTTGCTTATGCTATAGGTTTGGGTGGTGATGCATTTGCTTCCAGCCAAAGTGAGCTGTTAGCCAAGTTGTCAGCGCAAGGATTTGCAATCCAAGAAACAGCCTTGCTTGCCGATGAGCAGGCGATGTTTGAACATTATCAATTGTGGATGAAGAAACGCCCTAGTTTGGATTATGAAATTGATGGTATGGTGTTTAAAGTGAATGACTTTAAACAGCAGAAGTTGTTGGGTTCGGTAGCGCGTTCACCCCGTTGGGCGATTGCTTATAAGTTTCCTGCTGAGGAAGTGGAAACGGTGGTGGAAGCGATTACTTGGCAGGTTGGGCGGACGGGTGTGATTACCCCAGTGGCAAACATGAAACCTGTGTTGGTGTCTGGTGTGATGGTGTCTCGGGCAACATTGCACAATATTCAAGAGTTGGGGCGCAAAGATGTGCGCGTGGGTGATAGGGTGGTGATTCGCCGTGCTGGTGATGTGATACCTGAAGTGGTGAAAAGTTTATCTATAGGTGACCCTAGTCGATCACAACCCACGCTTGTGCCAAAACAATGCCCTGTATGTTATGCTGCAGTAGAACAAGAAGATGGTGAAGCCGCTATTCGTTGCATGGGCGGTCTGTCGTGTTCTGCTCAGCTTAAAGAGCGTATTAAACACTTTGTTTCGCGGGACGGGTTTGATATTGAGGGGTTTGGTAGCAAACTCTCCGAAGCGTTAGTGGATAAAGGTTTAATCAAAACCATTGCTGATGTATTCAACCTTGACTATGAAGTGTTATCTACGTGGGAAGGTATGGGGGAGAAGAAAATAACCAATCTTGAGCAAAGTATAGAAAGCAGGAAACATATTGTTTTATCTCGTTTTATCTATGCTTTGGGTATTCGCCATGTGGGACAAGCTACAGCAATGTCTTTAGCGCAACATTTTAGAACAATAGACGCAATGCAGACTGCAAGTGAAGAAGCGTTGTTAGAAATTAATGATGTAGGTAAAGAGGTTGCAGCATCGTTGATGCACTTTTTTGCTGAAGAACACAATCAGCAAGTATTACAGAAAATGTTTGAATATGGTGTTCAGGTGCAGGCTGAGCAAGCTGTTGAAATAGATAGTAATCATCCCTTGGCTGGCAAAACAGTGGTGATTACAGGTTCGTTTTCAAATATTAAACGCAATCAAGCCAAAATATTATTGCAGCAATTGGGTGCGAAAGTGGCAAGCGCAGTGTCTAAGAATACCGATGTTTTAATTGCAGGTGAGAAAGCAGGGTCAAAATTAAAAAAAGCTGAAGAGCTAGGCGTGCGGGTTGTGGATGAAACACAACTGTTGGCGTGGTTGGCTTAACAGCTAAAAGTTAGGCAATAAAAAAGGCCTCCGAAGAAGCCTTTAATATAATTGTATGATTGGTTTGTTTAAGCTTTAATTGCTTTGATGCTAGCGTTTAAGCGAGATACACTACGCGATGCTGTTTTAGCATGCATAATACCTTTGCGACCAGCGCGTGCTAACAATGATGTTGCTTTAACCATAGCTTCATTAGCTAGTTTTTGATCGCCAGCTTCAACTGCTTGGTGTACGCGTTTGATTGCTGTACGCATAGTAGATTTTTGTGCGCGGTTTTGGTCGCGTTTTCTGATGTCTTGACGGGCGCGTTTTAAAGCTGAAACATGATTAGCCAATTTGAAATTCTCCTGATTGCCAATAGCAACACTTAATTTAATATAGTATAAGTCTAAATTTCCGCGAAATATACGTTGCAATGTTTAAGTGTCAATAGTGGGGTGTGATGTTTCATGTAATTTTAATAATTGCTGGACGAGCTTGTTTGTTGCCGTTATAAATTCGCCCTATGAAAAAAGTAATTATAGCACCCTCAATTTTATCGGCAGATTTTGCCAACTTAGAAAAAGAAATTAAAGCCATCGATGATGGCGGTTGTGACTGGGTTCACGTTGATGTTATGGATGGTACATTTGTACCTCCAATCACGATTGGTGATAATATCGTGAAAGCCATTCGCCCACATACTAAAAAAGTGATGGATGTTCACCTGATGGTTGAACACCCTGAAACACAAGTTGAAGCGTTTGCTAAAGCTGGTGCGGATATGATTACCGTACACCAAGAAGCATGCGTACACTTGGAGCGTACATTACAGTTGATTCGCTCTTTAGGTTGCAAAGCAGGTGTTGCGCTTTGTCCATCAACACCAGTTTCAACATTGAAAAATGTATTGCACTGCACAGATTTGATTTTATTGATGAGTGTAAACCCTGGTTATGGCGGTCAATCTTATATCCACGCGGTGACAGATAAAATTAAAGAAGCACGTGCCATGTTGGATGCTGCTGATTCTGATGCGTTTTTGCATGTTGATGGTGGCGTAAGCCCTAAAACCATTGAAGAGGTTTCAGGTGCTGGTGCGGATTGTTTTGTAGCAGGTTCTGCAGTGTATAATACACCAGATTATGCTGCTGCAATTGCTGAGCTTAGAAGTTTGGCCTCTCAGGTTTAATTTAACATATATTAATATTTTGTCATGTAAAAAAGGCTTGTTTTGTAAGCCTTTTTTATTTTTTTACGGTAATATATGAATGCGGAATAAAATTAAGGTTATTTTTTTCTTGCCTAATCTGTTTGGTTTTGTAACTTGCGCACACGCGATTTTTTGGTGACTATGTTACACGGTAGTATTGGTTGGCTGGTCAAGTTTATTTTTGGTGTTTTTTGAATAGGGGAGAATTCATTATATGTTTCACTTGAAGAAAAAAAGTATAGGTTGTTTTGCTATTGCGCTGCTGGCGTTGCCTTTGATGATGTTGTTTGCTGCGGAAGCGTATGCCGATGATGTGAGTAATGCGCCGCAACCATTTGAGTTCCCGCATGCAAGACATGCTGGGAAATTTAAAATTAACTGTATGTATTGTCATAGTGGTGCTCGCCGCAGTAAGGTGGCAGGTATTCCTCCTGTGGCCAAGTGTATTGGTTGTCACTCTAATCTTCCTTCGGTGCGTGAAACCCCTCGTATTAAGAAATTATTTTCATATTGGGAAAAGAAAGAGCCGATTCCTTGGTTGAAGGTTCATGATTTGCCTGATTTCGTTGAGTTTAATCACAAGCGTCATGTGCAGCGTTTCATCTTTAAGGATGGTCGTTCTACACAACAAACATGTGGTATGTGCCATGGTGATGTAAAAACATTCTCTGTGGGTCGTAAGATTAAGCCGCTAACTATGGGTTGGTGTTTAAGTTGTCATGAGCAATTCCAAGGTGAGTCTGATGTTGGTCTTCCTTTGCCTGCGAAACGCTGGATGATTCCAGCTGCAGCAACAGATAAACCTATTTTGGATGTTAAACATCCACAGCCAGCAGTGCTTGACCCTGAGCACCCTGTAACGATGAAGGCATCGGATATTAAGATTATGACTGAAAAATTGCCAAAATCTTTGAAAGAGAAGTTTGCCCGTGCGCCGCATGATTGCTGGCAATGTCACAAGTAAGCTGTCTGGTATCTAAGGAGATTTGAAATGAGTCAAAAGAATTCAAACGATGAGTTAAGTCGCCGGACGTTTTTAAAGGCAATGGGGCTTACCAGTGCTGGTAGTGCCTTGCTTTTAACAGGGTGTGGTGATACTGATATTGTTAATCAGGTTTCAATTGAGGTTCGCAAAGAACTTGTTTTGCCGTCTGTTGATCCTGAAGATTTTGTGCGCCCAGGGCGCGAAGTGCATTATGCATCAACATGTCGTCAGTGTCCTGCAAACTGTAACATTCATGCAAAAACCCGAGAAGGTCGTGTTATTAAGATTGAAGGTAATCCAACTTCATCGACCAACTTAGGTAAACTGTGTGCGATGGGTCAGGCTGGTCTGCAAAGCCATTACAATCCAGACCGCATTAGAAAGCCAATGGTTCGCAAAGGCGGTAAGTTGGTCGAAACAACATGGGCTGAAGCTGAAACCTTGTTGAAGAAACATTTGGGCAAGAAAAATGCTAAGCTTGCATGGTTAAGTGGTGCAACAAGTGGTCACCAAGCTGTGATTACCAAGGCTTATATGGATGCAGCTGGCTCTAAGAATAGTTTTGTCTTTGATACTTTGCCGCCAGCAGTTGGTCTTGCGGCCAATGAAAAAGTATTGGGTCATGCTATGCCCAAGTATGATTTTGATAAAGCGAAATTGATTGTTTCGTTTGGTGCTGATTTCTTGGGTACTTGGATATCACCTGTTCAATTTGGTACACAATATGGTCAATTCAGAAATGCACCACGTGGTACATTGGTTCAAATTGAATCGAAAATGACCTTAACAGGTTCAAATGCTGACCGTTGGATTGCAATCAAACCTGGTACAGAAGGTTACTTGGCTTTGGCGTTGGCTACTTTGATTGCTGAGGATTCAAGCTTTAAAGGTAGATTGCCAGTTAAGTTGGATGTTGATGTAAAAGAAGCTTCTGCTGTTACTGGTGTATCAATTGAACGTATGCATAAATTGCGTGACATGTTGATTTCACAGAGTCCTAGTTTGGTGTTGTCTGGTAACAGTGCAGAAGGTTTTGCACATGGTACAGAAACAGCAAATGCGATTCACTTATTAAATATGATGCTTGGTAATATTGGTGAAACGATTCTGCCACGTGCTAAGCCAACATTCCCAGAATTGCAGCCGCAACTTGGTGGTTGGGCTGATTTGAAGGCGTTTATTGCAGGTTTAGCAGATGGTAGTTTTGATACGGCTGTGGTTTATGGTTCTAACCCGTTGTACCAAGCACCAAGCTTTATGAAAGCTGAAGAGGCTTTTGCAAAAGCGAAGATGCGTATTGCATTCTCTATATATCCAGATGAAACAACCATGGCTTGTGATTTAGTGCTTCCAGTACATACATATTTGGAAGAATGGAATACATCTATGCCTGCATATGCAGCTGAAGATGGTCATTTAAACATTCATCAACCAGTTATGAACCCTGTGTTTGGCGAAGGTTCTACCTACGCCTATGGTGATATCATGCTCGGTCTTGTGAGTGAGTTGGATGAAACCTTTAAAAACTGGGATAACTATGGTGCTTACATTCGGGATTCTCTTGCAACCATGAAACCTGCTTTAGTTAATCCTCCAAAGTCAACCACAACAGGTCAAACCGATGAGGAAGGTTTCCAACAAGGAATCCTCGTGAAGGGTTTTGTAACAATTAAAGAAGCTGCTGTTTCACCAATAAAGCTTAAAGCTCCCGCGGTTAGCTTGCCAGAGTTAGCAGCAGGTGACGAAAAATATGCTTATCATCTTATTCCATCAGCGCGTATGGGTTTGTATGATGGTCGCCATGCGAATAGCCCTTGGTTGCAAGAGCTTCCAGATCAATTGACTGCTGTAGTGTGGGATTCTTGGGTTGAAATTCACCCGAATACAGCTAAAAAACTAGGGTTGATCACAGGTGACAAAGTGAAAGTGTCGTCTGCAGCAGGTTCCTTGGAAGTTGATGTTGTTGTTTTCCCAGGTATTCAAGAAGATTCAATTGCTATTCCATTGGGTAATGGTCATACAGAATATGGTCGTTATGCCAAAGGTGTGGGTGTGAATCCATTTAAGATTTTAACACCGCAATTTGACAAAGTAACTGGTGAGTTAGCAACACATGCCACCAAAGTTTCTATTACTAAAATTGCAAACCGTGGTGAAGTTGTAACACGAGCACACGGCGATTTGGTATTAGCCAGCCAAGCATTGTCACAAAAAGGTCGTGAAATTGTGAAATCAGTATCGGCTGAAGACTTCGATCATAATGAAGGGGAGGGATAAGTCATGAGTTTATCACGTATGTTGGAAAACTGGTCACGCCTTAACCAAAGAGATTATTATAAAGATGAACCCATTATGTGGGGAATGTCTATTGACCTTAATAAATGTACAGGGTGTGCTTCTTGTGTTACGGCATGTAATGCGGAAAATAATATTCCTGCAGTCGGTAAGGAAAAGTGTGGTAGTGGTCATACCATGTCTTGGATGCGCATTGAACGTTATTGGGACTTGCCTGAAGGCGAAGCTGACTTGGCAGTTGAAGATAGCGAATACCCTGAACGTGGTGCACACTTTGCACCTATGATGTGTCAGCAATGTAATCATGCACCTTGTGAACCTGTTTGTCCTGTCGCGGCAACATATCACACTCCTGATGGTTTAAATGCGCAAGTATATAACCGCTGTATTGGTTCTCGTTATTGCGGTACCAACTGTCCATTTAAAGTGCGTTATTTTAACTTCTTTGATTATCAAGAAGATATTCCTCATCCAATGGAAATGCTTTTAAACCCTGATATTACTGTACGTAGTAAAGGTGTAATGGAGAAGTGTACATTCTGTGTCCAGCGTTTGCGTAATGCAAAAGGTGATCAAGCGGATAAAGGCATTCGCGGACATGTTGAAGATGGTGCGGTTCAAACTGCATGTCAGCAATCATGCCCAACAGACGCAATCGTGTTTGGTAACTTAAAAGATGAAACAAGTAAGGTAAGTCATGCTTGGGAATCACACGGTGTCGAATTAAACCGACATGAGCAATTCAATGCTGAGGGTGAGCGTGGATATCGTGTGTTTGAAGAGCTTAATGTTGAGCCTAGTGTAATGTATTTGGATCGTGTTCGCGATACAAACGCATAATTAACCTGTTGTTATGATGCATGCAGCATCGCAAAAGTTTTTAAGAGGGGAAGCACCAAATGAGTGATTTTAAAATGAAGGATATAGAATGGGCTAAGATCAATGAAGATGTCTTAGCCAGTCTGGAATCGCCAAGAAAGGCATTTTGGATTGTTTTAGCTGTTTGTTTTGCGTTGGTTTTATGTGGCGTGGCGGCTGAAATATACCAATATAATATGGGTCTTGGTGTGGCGTTAATGAATAACCCACATTATTGGCAAACATATATTTCAAACTTCGTGTTTTGGATTGGTATGAGTCACTCAGGTACGTTATTATCGGCAATTCTATTGCTAACACATGCCGATTGGCGTAAACCTATTTACCGTTTTGCTGAAGCTATGACCTTCTTCTCCATTGCCACAGCAGCTATTTTCCCAGTGATTCATATTGGTCGTGTTTGGGATATGTATTGGGTTCTCCCTTATCCTAACCAACATGCTATTTGGCCAAACTTCCGTTCACCATTGCTTTGGGATGCATTCGCGATTACAACCTATGCAACTTCATCAGCATTGTTCTTGTACATTGGTATGATTCCTGATTTGGCAATCTGTCGTGATAAAGCGAAGGGCTGGCGTAAGAAGCTTTATACAGCTATGTCATTGGGTTGGATGGGCAGAGCAACAGAATGGATCGCATTTCAAAAAACTTATGTATTGATGGCTTGTTTCCTTGTTCCATTGGCTGTGTCCGTGCATTCTATTGTGGCATCTGACTTCGCGATGTCGATTATGCCGGGCTGGCATGTAACTTCATTCCCACCATATTTTGTGGCTGGTGCATTGTACTCAGGTTGTGCTGCGATTATCACTTTGTTCGTATTGCTTAGGTATTTATTCAAATTCGAAGCTTATATGACACCTGAAATCATGGACAAAACAGCACGTCTAACGTTTGCAATCGCTATGGCTTGGAACTTCTTAAACCTTTCAGAGTATGCTTCAATTTGGTATTCACATGATATGTTTGAACATGAAATGTTAATTGATAAGTTTACAGGGCCTTATGCTGGTGTGGTTTGGACCATGTTATTCTGTGCAACGGTTGTACCATTTGCTATGGCTTGGAAAAAGGTTCGAGTAAATATGTGGGCAATGTTTGTTATTTCATTACTTATTCAATTGGGCATGTGGCTGGAACGTTTCCAAATCGTAAGCCCTCCATTGGCATCCAATCATGAGCCTTGGACACAAGTCGTGGTTTGGCCTGGTTTAGTACAAATGACAATCACAGCAGCGAGTTTCGGTTGGTTTACCATGTTATTCCTTATCTTCTGTAAAGTGTTCCCATCTGTATCTATGTATGAGGTGAAAGAGATGGTTTATCACCGTAACAAACACGGTAAACAAAAACTTCAAGACCTAGATAAAATTAAAGATGATATGATTAAAACAGAGGAGGGTTTGTCATGAGAAGGATAAGAAAAAAACACTACCTCTTTGCGACCTATGATGATTTTGATAAAGCGAAAGAAGTTGTTGGTGAATTAAACACGTTAGACGATAAAGAAGATATTATTGATAATATTGAATTATATTCGCCGATTGAGCACCCTGAAGTAAATGAAATGTTAGGTGAATTTCATCAACCAATTCAACGTTTCTCATTTTTTGGTGGTATCACAGGAACAGTGTTAGGTTTTATTTTTGCGGCAGGTGTTGGGCAATCGATGTTTACCGTACAACCACAAGGTGGTAAGTCCGTGATTACGATTCCACCTGATATTGTGATTGCATATGAAATGACTATTTTGCTTGGTGTGTTAAGTACGATCGCTGGTTTCTTGATTTATGCTGGTCTTCCAAGACGTGTTAAGTCTTATTACGACCATTCGGTGGGTGTAGACCAAATTGGTATTGAAGTTGAAACAGACCCTAAGAATAATGAAAAAATTCGTGCAACCTTAGAAGGCTGTGGCGCTATTGAAGTGAGGGAGCTAACGTCATGAAAAAGATTTTAGTAATACTGTGTGCATTGTCGGTGCCATCAGCGGCTCTGGCATGGCCTTGGTCTAGAGACATGATGAATCAACCTTCAATTAAACCCCAAGAAGGCGTGTTGTTGAACCCGCCTGAGCATACTGTGCCTGTTGAAGGTCTGTGGACAAAAATGGCGGATAGGGATGCAACTGAAGAGTTGAAGAACCCAATTAAGGCAACCAAAGCATCGATTTTAAAGGGTCAAGCCTTGTTTAATATTTTCTGTGCAACTTGTCATGGTACTACGGGTACAGGTAAGGGGCCAGTGGGCAAAGTATTTGAAGCTGAACCTGCTGATTTAACATCCGATTACGTTAAAAAGGAACTCACTGATGGTTGGATTTGGGGTACGATTACTTTTGGCAGTTATATTATGCCAAAGTATGGATATGATATGAATCCTAAAGAGCGATGGGATCTTGTTAACTACATTCGAGAAGTAATTCAAAAGCCAATGACGGCAACTACAAAAGAAGAGCGTAAGTCTCAGGTGATGTCTGAGACTGGCAAAGCAGGGGGGCACTAAGCCATGGAAATGACATTACCAAACTGGGCAGTGTTGATGGACAACTTCTTGTTCACGCTCTACATCCCACTAACTGCAGTATTTTGGTCTTCAGTGATTCACTTGTCAGGTGGTAAATGGCGTTATGAAGTTCGCTTTTTGATGGCTTCTTCACGTGCTTTATTCCCACTGGGTTTTGTGTTGTTGCTTATTATCCTTGCGAGTGGAGAAAATAGTTTTCCATGGATGGGTGGTGAAACCTTTGGTATGCCTTTGAATGCTTGGCATAACATTACGTTTTTCAATATGCGTGAAATTATTTTGTATTTGGCTGTTTGGGCGTATTGTGCTCACTTCATTAAACTACAACGCAAAGATTTCCCGCATTCTGACCCTAAAGATAGAGAACGCTTTAAACACTGGGCATTGTTGGCACCGTTTGTATATATGATTTATGGTTCAGTTGTATCTTGGGACTTTGAAATGACGCAAATGCCACGTTGGTTCAGTGCTGTTTATGGCTTGTACCACACAGAAAGTATGATGCGTGCATTCTTGGCATTCTTTATCATATCATTGTTCGTATTGCGTTGGAGAGATAACCTAAAACGTCGGATCAATGATTATGTGTTTAACTATATTGGACAAATCATGTTGGCATTAACCATTATCTGGACTTACCTTGCATTTATGCAATATCTAGTGATGTGGTATGGTGACTTGCCTGAAGATATCGCACGTTGGGACAAAATGTTACAAGGTCCAAATGCATATTTGTATTGGGTGTTCTTTTTTATGAATTCATTCTTCCCATTCTTAATGCTCATATTTAAATCAGTACGGAATTCACCAGCGCTATTGTTGTTCCCATCGGTAAGTATTCTTGTTGGTACATTTATTGAGCGTTATATGTGGATTATCAGTCCTCAGGCTGACAATATTGATCATACACCATTCTTATCCTCGTGGATTGATGTCGCGATTACTGTAGTAATCCTTGGTATTGGCACATGGTTATGGGATAACCAAATGAAAAAAGATGGTTTGTATTATGAGGGTGAAGAAGAAGACGCTAAATCATAATCGCATAATATTCTGATTGAAGGCTAGTAACGTCATGTTGCTAGCCTTTTTTATGTGATAAAACAGTGGGTGTGATTTATGTTCATAGCTATTATTAGACTAAGCTGTTATGGGTGAGTTGCAGATCTTACAGTGCTTATGCTCATTTGTTAGCTTAGTTATAAGCTTCATAAAAGCCAATAACGTATGTATTGTTTACGTTGGACAGAGATTGCCTGATTTGTAGAGGCATCTGTCATTTAACTTCTTTTCTTTATGAAAGAATGCAGTGTACTCAATGGGTGTATTTAAGATTTCTTATTGGTTAAGTTCAATGGCTTGCTTGCAATTCGGGCAGTCTATCCATTGCGGTAGATCAGCATTGTTGTCTAGATTTAACTTGATTTGTTTTTCACATGCAGGGCAATTCCCCTCTGCATACAAGCCATCTTCGGCTTTGTGAAGTAGTTTCATTGATTTCATGATACCCATGATGAAAAATAAAGGCACAAGTAAGAAATGCGCAATCGGGATAAGAATACAAAGGGCTGCAATCCCCCAAAAATTTAATAATGTTTTAATCGCACGAACTTTTTGTTCTTTTTCATTGTAGGTGTTAATCCACATTTTTGCAGGGTTCATCACTTTTGATTTTTGCCCTTTAAAATGAATATCCTTAATGATTTCTTGTGGCATAAAGTCTCCTGTTTATGGTTTGCCGCTAACCATAACCAAAGGTCTAGGTTTTTTTTGTATTAAAGATGGCAAACTGACACTGGGTAAAGCTTCTATGGCTTGTTCAGGGCATATTGAAATACATTGGTTACATCCTGTGCAACAGTCAGCTTGGAAATCTAAGATAAAGCGGTTGCCAAACTTACGTAAAGATAAGGTTTTGCTGGCACAAATATCCACACATTTGCCACATGCACTACAAGCTTCACTAACTTGGATATTTCCAAGACCTAATCCCTCCATCACGGGCACAGGGATATGATTTACATGTAGCTTAGGAAGCGCATGCAAAAAGAGCTTGTGTAGTGCGGGCAATAAACGTGAATCGGCATTAATAATGTCTTGAATATAATGGTCTATTGGTTTTTTTTGTGTCATTTGTTGAATATTATCCGCTGCATGTTTGGCAAGCGTGGGTATCAATGTGCGGAAGAAGGTTCTTCGAGAAGGTTCATTTTTGTTTTCTGTTGCGGTTTCAACATTTGTTTGTGCTTTTTTGCCCAAATGAACATCTAACCTTATTGCCATAGCTTGGCTTAACGTTTTGTAGTCATCAATAATGGATGAAATGTGTTGGGTAGAACAGTCTTTACAAGTTTCAACATAGACTTCTTTTATACCTTCTGCGGCTATACATGCCAAAAGCATGGGCTGAAGCATAGCTAAACATGCAAAACTTGTTTGCTCGAAGTTTTTATCAAGTTTAGCGCACGAAATTTGTAAACTGGTGTCACCTTTAGCAGCGTGTTCATGTGCCAATGTTAACAGGTGAAGCGTTTCATCTATGTTTCGGTCTGATGATGTATGCAAAGGTTGATTCATAATCCGAAAGCTTGCATGGAGAGCATAGTTTTGTCATGAAGTTTTATTGAAGAAATCAGGTGATTATTGCCACATGGTTGATTAGGGTTCTGTTTGTATGGAAAACTCTAGTTTGATTGATTCAAAACCAATACGTAAGCACCGTGCTGTGTATACTGCTGTGAGTAAACAGC
Source organism: Ghiorsea bivora (assembly GCF_000744415.1). Taxonomy (NCBI): domain Bacteria; kingdom Pseudomonadati; phylum Pseudomonadota; class Candidatius Mariprofundia; order Mariprofundales; genus Ghiorsea; species Ghiorsea bivora. The sequence continues at coordinate 34,447 of NZ_JQLW01000011.1, read as the reverse complement.
TTTGGATGCTTTATCAAAAGCGGGTATTCCATATTTGGAACAATGAAAAAGCATTGAAAATCCGACAGGTATTTACGCGGCGATACTATTTACCCTTGATTAAGCCATGGGCTGATAAACTAGAAGAACCGATGCAAATTTTAGAAATTGGGTCAGGACCAGTTTGTGCAGCGCAATATTTGGGAAAAGGTAAGCAAACATATATTGATCCTCTCATTAATGATTACAGAAAACTCTTTCCTGGTGTGATGCCTGAGAAAGCAACGTATTTTCCAGTGATGGCTGAGAATTTCGAGGGTTTTCAACAGACTTTTGATTTGATTTTATGCTTGGATACTTTGAGTGATGTACATAACCCAGAGTTGGTGCTTCATAAAGTAAATGCGGTGATGAAACGAGAAGGTTATTTCATTGTTAGCATGGATACTTGGCCATCATGGCTAGCTAGATTACACTATTTATTGGCTCGGTTCTTTCCCGCGCTACCCCAGTTTAATCGTTTATACAGTTATACATACCATGGTTTTCACAACACACTATTACGTCATTTTGATGTTGTTGATGAATCCTTTGTGCGTCCTAATTTCTCATGGTTATCGCTAAAAAAAGAAATGCTTTTTGTTTGCAAACATAAATCATGATGTCCCATGCCTGAAAGAAAAAAAATTGTGTTGATGCCACCCAATTGGTTGGGTGATGTTATTTTGGCGCAGCCTGCATTGCGTGCCATTACAACGCAGTATTCAGATGCGGAAATACTTGTTTTTGGTCGGGGTTGGTTAACAGAATTATTACCTTTTCTCCATTTAGAACATACACAAGTACGTTATACTGAAACTTTGCCGCAAAATACAGATATGCTATTTTTATTTCCCAATAGTTTTCGTTCTGCTTGGCAGGCTTGGCGCTCAGGTGCGACACAACGCATAGGTTTTCGCAAAGATGGCCGTAGCTTGTTGCTGACACACGGCTATAAACCGCGTATTGATTTAATCACACAGCATCATTTATTTTATTATTTAGACTTGTTACAGCAATTTGGTCTTGAAACGCCTTTTGAAAGTGTTGAATTAGTAGCGCCAGATGATGCTCAAACCAAGGCCGAATCTTTATTGTTAAGCAGCAAAGGTTTGGATATCAATAAAGTGGTTTGTGTAGCGCCAGGTGCTCAGTTTGGTGGGGCAAAAAGATACCCTGCGGAGTCTTATGCGGTTGTTATGAAACAGTTATCAGAGCAAGGCTGGCATATCGTAGTACTGGGTACAGATGCTGAGCGTGATATTGCTTCGCAGTGTCTGCAGCATGTGTCAGGTTTACATTGGAATGCTGCAGGGGAAACCTCGTTGACTGAGGCTTTACAATTGGTATCGGTTGCTAGGCTTATGTTATGCAATGATTCTGGTTTGATGCATGTGGCAGCAGGTTTGAATGTACCCACGGTCACCATGTTTGGTGCAACCAACCCAGCGCGTACTTCTCCATCGGGTAAACGTGTGAATGTGTTGTACAAACCTGCCAAATGTAGCCCTTGTTTGCAGCGGGAATGTGATGTGCTTGGCCACCCATGTATGGGTAATATATTACCTGAAATGGTGACCCGCGCTTGTTTAGATTTTTTAGGAAAAAGTGGTTAAGGGTTAAAAAACTTTAAACCGTTCAAGTATAGAAACCAGTAAGCTGTTGCACATAGTATTGCTATAACAAGAATACTGATAGCTACAGTATGCGTTTGTTTTGCAGGGCTGTTTTCTTCTTGTACGGGTGTTTCAATACTTTCTTCAGGTTCTTTTTTGCTTTCTTGATAACGCTGGTGAATATCAGAAATCACTTTATTGGCAAAGGTATCGGCTTTTTCCCAGTCTTTTGTACTTCGAGAAGCTTTGGTAAACCAATAAACGGCATATAAGGTTTCCATATCAATGACTTTTTCTTCTAAGGATGCAAGCTGCGGAAACTCAATGCGTAAACGCTGTTTAATATAGGTGCTTAGGCTTGGGCTATCTGCATTGGTTTTTTTATGACCTTCCAAATGGCGTTGTACATCCAAATGTTTAAAAATATCATTATCTTTCACGCCATTTTTGCGCATAATAAAATAGTCGCTGACAATATGGATGACCAATGTTTCAGGTAGCAACCAATTCTCCCTCAGAAAATCCCAGTACAGAGTGTTCTGTAATTCCCCTAGAGCTTGCAGCAAGGTCACTTCGCAGACGAAGCATGGCAAGCATACGCACAAGTTCAGCTTGGTCTGCTGCTGTTGCGATATTCATTTTTATATGGTCGGTGCTCATGATTGATGCCTCATGATGTAAAAGTTTAAGGTGTGACTGTGGTAAAAGTCAATGTAGAGACTTATTTGTGCAGTGTTTGGAATACGCGGTCAGCCAATATATCGGACATGCCTGATACTTCTTTTAATTGCTCTCGTGATGCTTTTTTTACACCTGAGATACCACCAAAATGTTGAAGTAGGGCTGTGCGTTTTTTTGTGCCTATACCTTCAATACCATCCAAACTTGAGCTGAACACAGCTTTTTTGCGGCGTTTTTGTAAATATTTACTGGCAAAACGATGTGCTTCATCGCGGATTCGAGCAATCAGAAGCAAGGAAGCATCATGTTGCCCTGGTTTTAAACCCTGTTTGAGTTGAGAAGGCGCATCAGCCCAGCCTGCCCATAAAGTCTCCTCACCTGTTTTACGTTTATCGCCTTTTGCTACAGCGAGTAGTTTGATATCTAGGTTAAAGTTTTGGTAAGCTTCAAAGGCGGCTTTTAGTTGTCCTTTACCACCATCAATAAGTAGAATATCAGGTTTGGGCATGTCCTTGCTTTGAATTGCGGTAAAAAATCGGGTTAATACTTGGGTCATACCTGCATAATCATCGCCATGCAGCACTGGGTTGCTCTTGCTTGCATCATCTAACTTATATTTGCGATACAAATCCTTGCGCGCACCGTTGCTATCAGCGTAAACAATTGCGGATAACATTTGTTTGCCGCCCAAATGTGCATTGTCAACGGCAGCAATCAATTCAGGCGTTTTTTCAAGCCCTAACATGGTTTGTAATGCTTTAAATGCAGCTTCTTGATTGTGACCGCTGCGGGCAGCTAAGGTCTCAGTAGCACTGTTGACCACTTGCTTTAGCCACTCAAAGCGGGTCCCTCGTTTGGGGAAGTAGAGCTGAATTTTTAATTTGGGGTAAAGCAGCTTAAAGATGTGTTGTAATGGGGTGCGTTGGGTTTCATCACATGCCAATAGAATATGTTTGGGTGGGAGCTCTTGTCTGTATCGCTCAATGATAAGGGATTGTAATATTTCAATATCATCGGCTTCCAATGCTTGATTGACTTTGATGGTATGCACACCCAAATCGCGCCCGCCACGGCGCACCCCAACCGCTGCCATTACCCCCTGACTTTGCCTGATAATGGCAAGTACATCGGCATGTTCGGGTAAATCACTTTGTTCGGCATTGGCGAAAATGGTGCGTAATGCGGCGATTCTATCGCGTAACATGGCGGCTTGTTCAAAGTGTTTCTTTGCTGCGGCTTCAAGCATTTGCTGTTGCCAGTCTTGTAATAAAACTTGGTCTTGCCCTTTAAGGAAGCTACGTGCATCACTGGCTTGTTTGGTATATTCATCTTGGCTGACCATGTCCACACAAGGCGCAGAGCAGCGTCCAATTTGATATTGCATACATGGGCGTGAGCGATTGAGGAAAGTGCTATCTTCACAATCTCGAAGCTGAAAAGCCTTTTGCATCAAATGAATAGTGGTGTGTACAGCGCCTGCGTGCGGGAATGGGCCAAAATATTCACCTGCAATGCTTCTGTCACCACGATACATTTGTAAGCGTGGAAATATTTCATCACGCAATAAAATATACGGATAAGTTTTGGAATCTTTGAGTAATACATTGTATCGAGGTTTGATTTGTTTAATTAAATTGTGTTCAAGCACCAAGGCATCGGCTTCGGATGCTGTGGTGTTAAACTCAATATCTCGCACCAGCACCACCATAGCTTGGGTGCGCAAAGCATCTGGTTTGCGTTGAAAATAAGAGGATACTCGCTTACGCAAGTTGCGCGCTTTACCCACATACAACACCTTGCGCTTTTCATCCAACATTTGATAAATACCGGGTTCAGTCGGTAGTTCATTTAATGGGCGGGGCGGTTTTATCCACATGTTATTTTTGAACCGCAGAGGACGCAGAGGTGTGCAGAGAGGAACTAAGGTGGTTTTTGTTATCTTTAGAAAAACTTTGCGTAACTTCGCGTACTTCGCGGTTGAAAAGAATCATTTTATAATCTGACACTTTGGACAAAAGAAAGATGCCCTACCACCAAGCACTATTTTTTGAATGGGTTTGTCGCATGTAAGACAAGGTTCACCAACTCTGCCATACACCTTAAAGCTATGCGCAAAATAACCCGGCTTTCCATCGGCTTTCACAAAATCAGAAATGGTACTTCCGCCCGCGATAATCGCTTCATTTAACACATCTTGGATATGTTTTGCCAAAGTGTTCAGTTTTCTTGTGTTGATGCTGTTCGCAGTTTGTTGAGGGTTGATTTTTGCCCGAAATAAACTTTCTGATACATAAATATTACCCACACCAACCACCACATGATTATCCATGATGCCTTGCTTGATGCTTGTTTTGCGTGAGCTAAGTTTGCCTTTTAAGTATTGCCCGTCAAAGTCTGTGGTTAAAGGTTCTATGCCTAAGTCTTTGAACCATTTGTGTGTTTCCAAGTCAGATGTTTGGCATAATCCTGCATAACCAAAGCGGCGGGTGTCGCGGTATCTTAAGGTGCAACCATCACTGAAGCCTAGGCAGACATGCTCATGTTTGGCTGCGGGTTCTGCTCCACTCAAAACATGAAACTGCCCCGTCATACCCAAGTGCCATATTAGGGTTTGTCCGTTGTCAAAATGGAAAAGCAAATATTTAGCACGGCGTTCGATGTTTTTTAAAGTTGCGCCATGACAAGCCGCAAAGTTGGGTAGGGGATAACGCAGGTTTTTACCGCTATTCATATCAGACAGCAAAACTTTGCCTCCAATTTGCGGCTTTAAACCCTTTACAACCGTTTCAACTTCGGGAAGTTCAGGCATGGTTAAACACCTGTGATGAGTAGGTCAGCAGCCCGAATAATATCTTCACGAAAATTGGATAGTGAGGCAACGGGAGCCCCCAATGCAGAAGAGGCTATGCTGGACATGAACTGTGTCATGAGCACAAATTCACCTTGCTCTAAATGAAAGATAGGGCATAGCGTATCAGGCACTTTTGTTTCGAGAAGAGAAATTGGGGTTAAGGGTATCACAACCCGTGTATGCAATGATGTTAATAGCTCACTTTGTATATCCACAAATAGTGGGTAAGGCGTGCTGTTATCTTTGCTTGGATATACATCAAACTGTGCCATTAAAATACGCGGTACTTATCTGAAAATAAGCCATGTTTTTTGATAAATCTATTCTGTTCTTCAATAGCTTCCTTGTTTTCTTTAAGCCATGCAGCTTCTTTGTGTTTGCGCACTTCTTCAGCCAATGACTTTTCCACAGTGGATGAAATATTGATGTTTAAAGCTTTGGCTTGTGCCAGTAAATCACTATTTAAGCTTAAATTAGCTGCTTTTTTGGGCGCTTTCATATCATAAACTTTCATCATACACCTCACGATACGCATAAAGTATGCGCATAGACCTTGCGTGTCAATTTGCTGTGCTAATCTTTAAGCGTTGCCAATACTGGCGCATGGTCGGAAAACCATGCATCAGTATAGACTTCAATCTTCTCAAATTTGCTGGCGATTTGAGGTGTGGCGATATGATAATCAATGCGCCAGCCCACATTGTTGGCTCTGGCTTGTCCGCGATTTGACCACCATGAATACTGCTCTTTTTCAGGGTAAAGTGTTCTGAATGTGTCCACAAATCCGCTTTTTTCAATCAGCGCATCCATCCAAGCGCGTTCCTCGGGTAAAAAGCCTGAGTTTTTGCGATTGCCACGCCAGTTTTTCAAGTCGATTTCCTTATGGCAAATATTCACATCCGCACACAGTATCAGTTCACGCCCTTCATCTTTAAGGCGGTTAAACAAGGGCAGAAAACGCTCCAAAAAACTCATTTTAATGGCTTGGCGCTCATCCGAGCTTGAACCCGAAGGAAAATATACGCTCATTATGCTAAGTTTACCAAAATCAGCCATGACAAACCTACCTTCAGCATCCATGTCGCTCCAATCCACATCAGAGTCAATCGAGCCAAGCCCCACATGCACCGCATCAGGTTCAACCTTGGAATACAGCGCCACACCTGAGTATCCCGCTTTTTCAGCGATATGATAATAGCGAAAGTATCCATCAGGCTTGGCTTCTTCGGGGATTTGTTCTTCTTTGGCTTTCAGCTCTTGAATGCAAAGCACATCAATATCTTGCGGGGCAAACCAATCCCAAAAGCCTTTGCGTGTTGCAGCACGAATACCGTTCATATTGATGGTCATTATTTTCTTAGGTATTGAAGACATTGAAATAGTCCTTTTTTATTTTGTGTAAAGGGAGGTGCATACTTAGTACCAGTACTCTTTACCTTTTGCTATTATATCATCAGTTATAATTTTCTTTTCTAACGTCAGTATTTTTGTTCGAACTTTTGACTGAAGGCTCATAACTAGCTTTTTAAAGCTATCTTCTTCATCAGGATATGACATAAGTTTTTAGCTCTTTAACTAGAATTGGAAGCATTCCTCTTCTTTCTTTGGGGTCTAAAACAGCAGCAATTTTAACTTCTTCAAATTTATCTGCTCCACTATGGGCTGTAAAATTATGGCGATAACCGATTAGAGTTTCATGCTCTTCTTGAAACTTTTCATCTACCCAGATTTTTTCAAGCTTTACCCTTCTCCCTTCACATGAAGTAAAGCATTTTCCATAGAAGGATACCAAAGCAACAAACAAGGCTTTTATAACGCTATATAGTTCTTTGTCTGTAGCAATAGTAAATTGTTTACCTTTTGTGGGTGCTTGGTCTTTAGGTATAAGGTCATTTATTTTTGAAAGCCACTCAAGGATGTTTCTTAAATCTTTCTCAATTAATACGTAGCCAGCAAGCTGTTGACTTAGTCTGCTTGTTAAAACAATCCTTTTCGCAGGTTTTTGCTTGAAGAAATACCTGTTTTTTCTTTCTCCTGTTGTAGGGTTTAAGATTTCCCGATAAGTCCACCCTGGATAACCTTTTAATTTCTTTTTTTCATGATGGCTTAATCTAAGGTCTCATGCTGCCAGGCTTGGATTTTCTCAATACAATCTTCAAGTGAATGAATATCTTTGGTTTCAGGGATAAATACTGATAAACGACGGGTTTCTAAGTGGGTTAACCAGCCTGCAACGAATTGAAGGTAAAGCTCGTCCATCTTTTCGGTGTTTTGGGCAGCTTGCTTGCCCATAAAGGCTTCAGATGAAGCGATTTCACCACGCACTGCGATGTCTGGGTTGGCAATAATGGGTGTTTCTTCGCTGTTTAGCATACGGAAGTTGCCTGCAAGGTCGATATACAATAACCAAGGTGTGCCAACTTCGGCTTGGGCGATGGCGTTTATCATTTGGTTTTTATCAGGGATAGGGGCTGGGGAGAAGCGGTGTACGGTCACATAGGAGACAATACCGCTGACAAAAAAATCAAGCAGCCTGACTTTTCCTTTGACTTTTAAACCTGTTTTCTTGTCTTCAACTAAGCGTACATTAATCCAGTTGCTGACTTCTTTTTTATCTGTCAGCTTGGCATCATGTTCTTTTAAGCTTTCACCAAAGGTGCATCTGCGCCAAGTGCCATCATTTTGCAATCGCCATGCTTTTTTACCAACTTGAGGCATTGCGCCTACTGAAAAGAATATTTTCATTTTATGACCTCTATTGCGTTATTTCCGTAAAGCTAGCAGCAAAGCAAGGCTGCACGGGAGATTAATCCAGTTTGTTGTGAATGGATACCCAATTGCGTTGGGTATGACATGATTGGGAAGGCATGGATTGCCCATTATGATGTTGCATCACCTTTATAATCATCAATCACGGGTAAACCTGTGTTGGGGTTTAGGCGCAAGCAAATTTCACCGCGTAATAGTTGCAACAAAGCATTGCCCACAAGCTCTGCACGCCAACCTTGTAAACAGGGTAGCTCAGGTGGTTCACCATGGGGGTTGTTGCCCCAAGAGGCTAGGGTGGAAAGCTCAGATTTGTTGGCAAGAATGGTTGAAGAAATGCTGGCCTCATCGGCTTTGAGGCGAAGTAAGGTGTCGAGCAATTCTAGGCGCAAATCTGTGCCTGAAGTGTTGCTTTTGCGTGATGAAAGCTTGGGTCTGTCTTCTTCGGGGCAATCCATGCCTTGTTGCCAAAGCTTGAGCCATGTTTCACCAAACCGGCGAATCACACCTTCATTGAGCCCGCGCATACGTTTCATCACATCAATGTTTAAAGTGTCGCGTTTGGCTATTTCAATTAAAGGTTCATCAGCAATCAAGCGGCGGCGCGGCATGTCGCGTTTTTGCGCTTGTTCTTCGCGCCAAATGGCAAGCTCGCGCAAGACTGCCAGATGTTTGGGTTTAAGTTTGTTGACACCTTTTACCCGCCAAAAAACTTCATTTTTATCAATGTGATAAGTATCAGGATTGGTCAGTATAGCCTGTTCTTCATCCAGCCATGTGCTGCGTTTCTTGGCTTGTAATTCTTCTTTGAGAGCTTGGTAAATGGGCATCAAATAAATAACATCATCAGCGGCATATTTCATTTGCTGTTTGGTTAGCGGGCGGCGCAACCAATCGCTGAATGATTCACCTTTGGCTAAAGCTTTTCGGGTGATGCGTTGCACCAAGTTGCCAAAACCAACCTGCTGACCATAACCCAGTAATGCAGCGGCAACTTGGGTATCAAACATGGGCAACGGTAATGCACCTGCATGTTCCAAAATAATTTCGAGGTCTTGGCGACCAGCGTGAAAAACTTTGAGAATGTTGGGATCAGTAATGATGTCCCAAAGGGGTTTTAAGTCTTTGATGGCAACAGGGTCGATAATATAAACGCCATCGTTGCAACCAACTTGCAGCAGGGCAAACTGGGGATAATAGGTCTTTTCACGGTGAAATTCGGTGTCCACACATAAGACTTTGGCTTGTTTTAACACCTCACAAGCAGGAATCAGCGCTTGGGGTGTATCAATGAATTGGTAAGTTGAAGAATCAGTCATGGGCACAGCCTAGTCAGAGAATAGTTAAAAGTCAGCTTGCAGTCAGGCAAGGCATTGTTAGGTTGCGGTGCAATTAGGCAAGCGCTAATCAATTCATGAATAGCAACTATGCGCCCAAAATGTACAATCCCATCGTTGGAATATTTAGCAATAGCCATGCTATTACTCGTATCTTCCGCCTTGGCATTGCCCATTTTGCATCGCATATTGACCAATTCAGAATGAATTAGCACTGCCTTAGATTTTGAAGCGCGTTTGATTATTGGAGTATTGGTTATGACTGTTCGCACATATTGTGGCGATTTTCGCAAGTCTCATTTGGGACAACAAGTTAAACTTTCAGGTTGGGTTGAAACCAACCGCGACCACGGTGGTGTGATTTTCTTAGACGTGCGTGACCGCTCAGGTTTGGTGCAAGTGGTTGCCCATCCTGATACGCCTGAGATGCATAAGCTTGGGCATTCTATGCGTCAACAAGATGTGATTGAAGTGTATGGTGAAGTGATTGCACGAGATGATGATGCCATCAACCCAAAACTACCAACAGGTGAAATTGAGATTAAAATTTCAGAGTTAATTGTACTCAATCGCGCCGAAACACCACCGTTTGCCATTGATGATGATTGCAATGCAGGCGAGCAACATCGCTTGGAATACCGTTACCTAGATTTGCGTCGCCCAAAAATGCAACGCAATCTTATTTTGCGTCATAAAGTGACCCATGCCGCACGCAATTATTTGGATTCGCAAGATTTCTTGGATGTTGAAACACCGATTTTGAATAAATCTACACCTGAAGGTGCGCGTGATTATCTTGTGCCATCGCGTGTGTATCCAGGCTCATTCTATGCTTTGCCGCAAAGCCCACAGTTGTTTAAACAACTGTTGATGGTGGCGGGTATGGATAGATATTATCAAGTAGCGCGTTGTTTCCGTGACGAAGATTTAAGGGCAGACCGTCAGCCAGAGTTTACGCAAATTGATTTGGAAATGTCTTTTGTGAATCAAGATGATGTGATGGAAAAAGCGGAAGGTTTGATTGTTGCCATGTTTGAAGCGGGTATGGGTGAGAAGCTGCAAGCGCCATTCCCACGCATGACGTATGCCGATGCCATGGATAAATACGGCCTAGACCGCCCAGATGTTAGGTTTGGTTTAGAACATATTGATGTAACGGATTTGATGAAATCGGTTGATTTTAAAGTGTTCTCAGGCCCTGCCAACAATGGTGGTTTGGTGAAAGTGATTCGTGTGCCGGGTGGCAATGATAAGTTAAGCCGCAAGAAAATTGATAACTACACCAAGTTTGTGTCTATTTATGGTGCGCGCGGTTTGGCATACATTAAAGTAAACGATAAAGATGATATTTCGAATGGTTTACAGTCACCAATCGTGAAAAATCTATCTGAAGATGTGCTCAAAGCATTGTTGGCGCGCACTGAAGCTGAAAATGGTGATTTGTTGTTCTTTGGCGCAGATACTAAAGATGTGGTGAACAATGCCTTGGGTTATTTGCGTGTGGAATTGGGTAAAGACCTTGGTTTGTTTGATGAAAAAACCAATAACTTCGTTTGGGTGGTCGATTTCCCCATGTTTGAATGGGACAGTGAAAACAAACGTTTGCAAGCTTTGCATCATCCATTTACAGCGCCTTATGATGAAGACTTGGACAAATTGGAAAGCGCACCGCTTGAAATGCGTTCACAAGCGTATGACTTGGTTTGGAATGGCACAGAAATCGGCGGTGGTTCGATTCGTATTCATAAATCGGATGTGCAAGCGCGTGTACTTAAAGCATTGGGTATTTCCGATGAAGAAGCCAACGATAAGTTTGGTTTCTTGCTTAAAGCTTTGGAATATGGCGCACCTCCGCATGGTGGTTTGGCATTTGGTTTAGACCGTGTGTTGTCATTGATGGTGGGTGCAGAATCGATTCGTGATGTGATTGCCTTCCCGAAAACCCAAAAAGCAGCCGACCCTATGGCGGAATCACCATCTGAAGTGGGTGATATGCAGTGGAAGGAATTGGGTTTACGCAAACGCCGCACCCAAATTGATACGGAATCGTAGAGGATAACGTATTGACAGCGCAGCATAAACATAGAACTCTAGGGCTTATGATACGTGCGTTGATGATTTCTTGTTTAGTGTTGGTGATGGCATCTTGTGCCAGTAAACCACCCGTGCAAGCCATGGCAGAAGCACGGGCGGCTGTGCAGTCGGTTCGTGTGTTGTATGTGGGTGAAGAAGCGCAACAACAAAAGTCTTACCAGCACTACCAAAGTGCAGAGCAGTCTTTGCTTGAGGCAACACAAGCTTTGGATGAAAAACGTTATGAACTTGCCAAAAGAAAGGCAAGGGAAGCCAAACGACAAGCACGGTTAGCCGCAAAACTTAAGTGAAGCTTGCTTTGATGCTGTGTTGTAAAGGGGCAAAACAAAATGGATGAACATACACAGGCTGGGGAAGATACTGACGTGAATGCACACGATGTTTTGCAAAATACGGATTACCCCGAAGTTTATTTTTTTCAACATGAAGACAGTCACGCTGGTGAAGCTGTGCGAGAAATGTTTGATGCTGTGGTGCGTTATACGTATGCCGATAAACGTCATATCGATTGGTTGATTTGTACACCCGACACCACTGTGGACTCAGATATATTAGGTTTTGACGTTGAGCAGGCACAGGGGCATACAGGTTCTGTGATGTGTTCAGGCATGGTTTTATTTCAACATTTGGGCTGGGATGATGCTGCACAAACATTAAATGAAGCCATGTTTTCGTTGTTAAAAGAACAGCCACCTGAAGATATTGTAGTGTGTGGGATGGATGGTCAGGTATCTTCAATCGAATATTATGCGGCTGTGATCAATGGTTTGGCGAATGAAAATAAGGCTGAGTCTCATGATGAATTTACCGACACCTTACATGATGTTTTTGATGCTAGTGCCGAAAAAACATCTGAATTTGCGCATGTTGCCATGGAAAAAGCGCGTGAGCAGGGTGAAAAGATTAAAACCTTTGTTGGCAATGACTTTTCAAGGGTTGCTAAAGAAAAACTCAACCCTTCACGTTTGGGTGCAGGCGCGTTGGCATCCATGTCGAAATTGATGCATGTGACTGGCGTTGCATTGTCCAAGTTTGCCGATAAAGCGGATAATGCGTTGACGTGTAAATCAGGTGAAATTACCAGTGCTGGGCGTTTGGAATGCAAAGCTTGTGGTTATGAAATGCATTTTAAAAAAACAGGGCGTATTCCACCATGTCCGAAATGTCATAAAACAGAATTTAAGAAAGGTTATTAATATCCAGTGCATGTTCAGGCAAGTGCATGATAAGGCTATAAACGAATGAGTGTAGAACAAGATAAAATATCGTGTGCTTTGAATTTGGCAATCAAATTGATGAAGCGGGAATCACCCACACCTGAAGATTCAGGTTGCCAAGACTATATTGGAAAAAGCTTGGCACCATTGGGTTTTGTGCGCACAGAAGTAAACAGCAACGGCATTACCAATTCGATTTATACGCGGCAAGGTGAGCTTTCGGGTGTATTGGCTTTTGCAGGGCATACCGATGTTGTGCCCACAGGGCCTGTAGAGGCATGGGATTATCCACCATTTGATGCTGTGGTTAAAGATGGCGTATTGCATGGTCGTGGTGCGCAGGATATGAAGGGTGGTATTGCTTGTTGGATGGCGGCTGTGATGCAGCTGTGTGCCACATTTGAACCATTGCCAACCCTGCAACTATTGATTACATCCGATGAAGAGGGCGATTCTATTGATGGTACTGTTCGTATCGTCGAACACTTGCAAAAGCATGGTAAATTACCCGATGCGGTGATTGTGGGCGAGCCATCGAGCAACAAACAAGTGGGTGATACGATTCGCCGCGGTCGCCGTGGTGTGGTGCAAGTTGCGATGACATTTAATGGCAAACAAGGGCATTCGGCATACCCTGATGATGCAGACAATGCGATTCATAAAGCGGTTACGCCGTTAGCAAAGATTGCAGCCATTGATTGGGGTGAAGCTGTGGATGGTTTTCCCGCAACCACATGCCAAATTACCAATTTGAATGCGGGCACTGGGGCAAGCAATGTGATTCCAGGTAGTGCAGAAGCATTTTTGGATATTCGCTACAATCCAAGTAATCGTTTTGATGAAATTAAAGCATGTATCATGCAAGCTTGTGAGGGCGCGGATGTGTCATTTGATTTTAGGCATGAAGCCAATGCGTTTTCTACACCTGATGGTAAGTTTTTGGACATGGTATGTGCTGCGATTGAATCGACTACGGGTATCATCACCAACCGTGATACGGGTGGTGGTACTTCGGATGGTCGTTTCTTAGCCGCAGCAGGCGTACCTGTTGCAGAGCTTGGTCTGACCAATAGCAGCATCCATCAAGTGAATGAACAAGTGGCTATTCATGAACTGGACACATTGACTGAGATTTACACAAAAATTATCACAACCTTTGAGGCATAACCTAAGATGACAACAACAAGCACATTGACCCAATTGGGCGATAAACCCACCGCTGAAGCAAGCAAAACACTGGAAGTTTTTGAAAACCCTAACCCTGAACGTGATTATCATATCAAAATTGATTCGGCTGAATTCACCTGTCTTTGTCCGAAAACAGGGCAACCTGATTTTGCTGAAATCAAATTGGATTATGTGCCCGATGAATTGTGCGTGGAGTTGAAATCACTCAAGCTTTATTATTGGAGTTTTAGAGATGAAGGGCATTTTCACGAAAAAGTAACCAATATGATTGCTTCGGACTTGATTGCCGCTATGGATCCACGCTGGTTGAAGGTGACGGCTATTTTTAATGTGCGTGGTGGTGTGTATACCACGGTTGAAGTAGAGCATAGCAAAGCTTGATGTTTGTATGACATTACCCTTTGTGAAAATGCAGGCACAAGGTAACGATTTTGTTATCTTGAATGGTATGATTGATACCTTGCCTGCATTGACACAAGCTTTTGTGACTAAGGTATGTGATAGACACATGGGTATTGGTTGCGACCAATTATTGGTTTTGCAACCCCACCATACTGCAGATGCCTTGATGCTGATTTATAATGCAGATGGTTCAATAGCTGCCAACTGTGGTAATGGTTTGCGTTGTGTGGGTGATTTACTGATGCGTCAGACAGGTGAACCACAAGTTTCCATCGCTTTGGCTGACCGCATTGTTAGTGCAGAATATACCACTGATGGTGTGCAGGTGGTGATGGGTGAATTCGTGGTTGAACAGGTTACAAAAGACTATACGGATGTGTTGGTTGGTAACCCTCATCGTGTTTATTTTAGTCATGTGCAAGCTTGCCCTGAGCGTAATGTGGAAATCATCAGTGATTATGATGAAAGTCATGTAAACATTCGTATTATTGAACGTGGAGCAGGTGAAACACTGGCATGTGGTTCAGGTGCTTGTGCTACGGCAGCAGCTGTTTGGCAGAGGCTGGATCATGTTTCACCTTTAGAGATTCAAATGCCGGGTGGCAATGTTAAAGTACACCAGTTGGGCACAGAGTTGTTGTTAACAGGCTTTGTAACTTATGTGTTTGATGGTCAGTATGATTGTATTTAAGTTGTCAGTAGCGTGCATGGTGGGGTGGGTGTATGACCGATAAGCAGTTAGCTAAATCTAGAGAGTATCAAGCACTTGTCATTCAAGACTTTAAAAAACGTGTTTACCCACTTGCAATGGCTTGCGCGATTATTTTTGCAGTATTTTTTGCAGTCAATATTTTCGGCACAGGTAAGCCTATATTTATCATATCTGATGCTATTGCAGTGGTATTGTTTTCTGTGCTTGCGGTTCTTGTCAAACGAAGTGTTGTGCCACCTTACGTAGCTTCTGTTTTTATTCTTACGATTATACTGTTCTTTTACATTATGATTATTATTCATGATGGCTCATTACACGGTATGCTGTTTTTTTATTGCACAATTCCATTTTTTGCGTTTTATATGTCAGGGACTCGTATTGGTATGACTTATGGGTTGGTCATGTTGGCTACATTGTTGCTGCTGTGGGCTGCAAGTCAGTTGTCACTTCTTGAAATCAGTTATGATGCTATTGAGATGATGGTTGTGGCGATATTAATGTCATTTACAGTGATTTCGGCTTGGTTTTTTGAGCGCACAAGAGAAAAGGCGTTTTCCAGCTCTTATCAGTCGGGTGTGCGCCATGAAACATTGATGGAAGCTTTGGATGAAGTGTATTATCGCGTAGGTATGGATGGTATTATCCAAGAAATTGGTGAAGCAATTTATGCTTTGACAGGTTTTTCTCCTAAAGATGTAGAAAACCGACTGATAGATACTTTTTGGGCAGACCCTTCAACACGTGATGCTTATATCAAAGCGTTAAAAGAGCATGGGAATGTGAAGAACTATCCGATTGAAATATTGGGTAAATATGGACAGCGCGTGGCTATATCTATGAGTTCACGTATGTTTTTTGATGATACGGGAAAACCCATATACATTGAAGGTCTGATTCGTGATATGACACAAGAGCGTGAAATTCAAAAAGAAAGAACTGAAAACCTGCAACATTTAGGAAACTTAAGCGTTATTGAATCTACATTATCTGAGTATGATTTTGAAGTGGGTTTACAGCGTGTTGTGGAAGAAATCAAAATGATATTTACAGCAGGGCGTGTGTTTTTGAGCCCCTTATGTTTTAACCCTAATGATGAACAAGATAACAGCTATAAAACCATGTTTATTACAGGTGCTCCAGAACAGGACCTTACGTTTAATTTAAAAGCTTTGATGTGTGAAAGTGAAATGATTACATATGCATCATCGGTACCAGAGCAGCAGTTAAAAACACCATTTATGATAGATGTACAGGCTGTTTTTTCGCTAGGCTTGATTCGTAAATATCATTTGTTACCAGGGATGGTCATGTTGCTTAGAGTGAAGTCGGATGTGTTGTGGGTATTGGCAATTCAACAACAAGAAGATATGGATTATACAGAGCAGCAGAAACGATTGTTTGTAGATATTTCACATCGTGTTCGTGGTGCATTAAGTCAGCTTATTCTGCAAAAAGACTTGCAGGCAACAGTAGAGCGCGTTGAAATAGCCTCCCATGCAAAAAGTGAGTTTTTAGCGACCATGAGTCATGAGTTGCGCACACCGCTACATGGTGTGATTGGATTGTTAGACCTGCTTGCAGAAGAGATGCCTCACTTATCACCAGAGCAGCAGCGAAACCTGATGTTGGCGCAAACATCTTCCCAAGTTTTAAGTTCTTTGATTGATGATGTGCTTGATTTGGCGAAAATTGAATCAGGTAAAGTAGAAATACAGAAGCAGTCGTTTTATTTGCGTGATGCTTTACACGATGCTTTGGTGCCGTTTGTGATGAAAGCGCGGGAAAAAGGTTTGAGTTTAACTTTGGAAATGAAAGATGTTGCAGCTGTGGTAGAGGGTGATGTGGTACGTCTACGTCAGGTGCTGTTAAACTTGGTTGGTAATGCGATAAAATTTACTATGCAGGGGTATGTGCGCATTGTTGTTACACAAGATGAAGGTATATTACAAATTAATATTGAAGACTCGGGTATTGGGATTGATAAGTTAAAGCAAGATATTGTGTTTCAACCATTCACGCAGGTTCATGATGTGCATATCTTGGGTGATAACCTGCAAGAGAAAGGCACGGGTTTGGGTACAACGATTTCGCAGCACTTTGTTGAAATGATGGGGGGGACGCTTACTTTGCAAAGTGAGCCCAATATTGGCAGCACCATGAGTATTCGTTTGCCCTTGCAACAAATTGGTGAGCAAAGGATTACAGAGAACTTAGATATGGGTGACTCTTCTAAGCAGGGTGAGGCTATTCTGGCAGGAAGCAGTGCCTATCCTGTTGAACCAGAAACATGGTCGGTGTTGCTTGCAGAAGATGATCCTGTGGGAAGAAGGATTGCATTAAAACGTTTGCAAGGTTCGGGGTTTGATGTTGAAGAAGTGAGTGATGGATTAACCGCTTGGGATAAAATTCAGATGCAAAAGTACGATTTATTACTAACTGATGTTCGTATGCCAGGCTTAGATGGTATGGCATTAACGAAGAAAGTTCGTGCATATGAGGCAGCTCAAGGCAAAAAAGCGATGTTGATTATTGGTTTGTCTGCGTATGCTTTGGAAGAAGTGAAAAATGATGCTTTGGATTGTGGTATGGATGCATTTGTTTCAAAACCTGTGGATATGACTATCCTGATGGCAAAGTTAGAAGAACACTGTGAAAATGATTTTCTTAAGAAAGGTTTGCGCAACTAAAGGTGCTTAGTATATACAATCATGATAGGGATATTGTTCAACTGACGTATGTATATCCTGTTGTTTCTCGCCGTGCTGGAGGCGTATCTTTAGGTATTAACTTAAATCCCAATAATAAGTGTAATTGGCATTGTGTTTACTGCCAGGTCCCTAACTTGCAACGTGGTGTTGCAGATGAGGTTGATTTAACGGTATTAGAAAAGGAATTGGATTCATTTCTGGTGGAAATACTGTATGGCACATATATGCAAGAGCATGTGCCTGAGCAATGCAGACAGCTTCAAGACTTGGCTATTTCGGGTAATGGTGAGCCAACGACGTGCCTAAATTTTTCTGATGTGGTCGCATTGATTGTGCGTTTGATGCAAAAACATAAACTGGATATACCATTGCGGCTTATAAGTAATGGTTCGTGTGTGCATAAAACACATATACAGAAGGGTTTAATGTTGATGGCTAAGCAGCAGGGCGAAGTTTGGTTTAAGGTTGATGTGTTGGGTGAAGCGATGACCAAGGCAATCAATGGTGTATGCTTGTCTGCGGCGTGGCAAACCAAACAATTGCAACAAGCAGCACAGGTTTGTCCAACATGGATTCAAACTTGTGTGATGCAACTGCAATTAGATGATGATATGTATATGACAAATTATGTGAGCTGGCTCAATGAAGTTTTAGCGCAAGGTGCAAATATTAAGGGTGTATTATTGTATGGTTTGGCTAGACCGTCTATGCAAGATGGTGGGGATAAATTAGTCTCTGCTGATAAGAATGAATTGGCTGTGTTTGCGCAAAAAATTGAATCGCTTGGTTTAGCGGTTAAAGTGTCTTGAAAATTGAAAAAAGGTAGTGTGATTTAAGTGAAAGATTTAATCCATGAAGCGTTGGTGGCAGGTGTTGAGTTGCGTAAGAAATATATCGGTCTTCTGGATGATGACTTATTAAAAGCAGCTGAGATCATGGTGCACTGCTTACGTAAGGGTGGTAAAATATTGGTTTGTGGTAATGGTGGTTCAGCCTCTGACGCACAACATTTTGTGGCT
This sequence comes from Ghiorsea bivora, assembly GCF_000744415.1. Classification (NCBI taxonomy): domain Bacteria; kingdom Pseudomonadati; phylum Pseudomonadota; class Candidatius Mariprofundia; order Mariprofundales; genus Ghiorsea; species Ghiorsea bivora. The sequence continues at coordinate 15,838 of NZ_JQLW01000011.1, read as the reverse complement.
GAATTGGTCAACCGCTTTGAGATGAATAGACCAGCATTGGCAGCGATTGCTATGGTAAATGATGCATCGGTGATTACCAGTATTTCCAATGATTTTGCTTTTGATGCTATTTATGCAAGGCAAACGGAAGCTTTGGGCAGAGAAGGGGATGTATTGTTGGGTATTTCAACCAGTGGTGATTCGACCAATGTGTTGAATGCTGTAGCGCAAGCAAACAGTATGGGCATGCATGTGATTGCTCTGACAGGGCGAGATGGTGGCAAGTTAGGTCAACATTCAGGTACAACCGTACACTTAAATATTAATCACCCCTCGACTGCAAGAGTGCAAGAAATGCATATCACTTGTTTGCATATTTTATGTACTTTAATTGATGAAACTATGTTTGGAAAAAATAAGAGAAGCTTATGAACGATGATAAGGAAATAGATTACACAAAAATATATCACTGGAATAAGCAAGAAAAGAAAAAACCTTGGTTGTTTTACATATTGATTGCCACGATTTGTTTTGCGATTGCTTGGGTGATGAGTTGAATCAAAACTTACTCAGTTGGGAAGAAGCCAAGGCGCTTCGTGCTGAGTGGGCAGAGCAGGGGCAGAAGGTTGTGTTTACCAATGGTTGTTTTGACTTGCTGCATCCTGGGCATATCCAATATTTAAATGATGCCAAAGCTTTGGGTGATAAACTGATTATGGGTTTGAATGCCGATGCTTCAATTTCACGCTTAAAAGGCAACTCTCGCCCCATCAATCCGCTTAAAGACAGAGCTAGCATGTTGATGGGTTTAAAGTCTATTGATGCGGTTGTTGCCTTTGAAGAAGATACCCCACAAAACCTAATTGCCTTATTGCTACCCGATGTGTTGGTAAAAGGTGGCGATTATACTGCGGATGATATTGTGGGGGCGAAAGAAGTGCGTGATGCGGGAGGGGAAGTGATTGTTGTGCCTTTCTTAGATGGTTATTCATCATCCAAACTAATTGAGCGAATCAAAGCTTTATAATTCACCACGAAGCTCACGAAGTTTTCTTTTGTGCAAGTAAATCTATAAAAATATCAAACCATTGATGACTAATGGTTTCTAAATTTAAACCTTTGATACCATGGGTTTGCATAGATGTTGCTTTGCGTGATGTGCCGCAGGGATTAATTTTACGAAACCAAGCCAAATCAGGGTGTACATTCAAGGCAATGCCATGCGATGCGATGCCTTTGCTGATGCGAATGCCTAAGGCGGCGATTTTCTCATTGTTTAACCACACACCTGGTAAGCCGCAGTCCCGTGTGGTTTCCAAGTCATAAGTTTGTAGCAGTTGAATCACGGACTCTTCAAGCAGATAAACATAATCACGCACATTTAAATGATATTGTTTTAAATCAATCATGGGATACATCATCAATTGCCCCAAACCGTGGTAAGTTGTTTCGCCGCCACGTTCTGTGGCTACAAATGGTGCACCCAAATCAACCTTGCTGTTGTTGATGCCACGTCTGCCCGTGGTGAACACATGCTCATGTTCACAAAACCACACCGTATCCACCTCAAAGTTTGCAACATATTGCTGCATTTTTTGAAGGAACTGCGAGTATTCGCGTCTGCCCAACCATTGGTAGGTTGGTAGCGTTTGGTTTTCTGATTGACGAATGATAGTTTGCATGACTGAATCCTGCGCACTTTCACAGTTTTACGATTGGAATACAATAGAAATACAATTGAAACAGAATAAGGAAACCATCATGTCTTCAAGTCAAAACACTACATTCGAGCTGATTCCAGCCATTGATTTAAAGGAAGGGCAGTGTGTTCGCCTCAAACAAGGGCGCATGGAAGATGCCACGGTTTACGGTAGCAACGCAGGTGAAATGGCGGCGCACTGGCAAGCTTTGGGTGCCAAGCGGTTGCATGTGGTTGATTTGGATGGTGCGTTTGCAGGTAAGCCTGCCAATCGTGAAGCCATTAAAGCGATTTGTGATGTGATGGATATCCCTGTGCAGTTGGGTGGTGGCCTAAGAGATTTAAGTATGATTGAAGGTATGCTCAATCTTGGTATTGATAGAGTAATCCTTGGCTCGATTGCCATTGCAGAGCCTAAGATTGTGAAAGAAGCATGCGCTGCATTTCCCAATCAAGTGTGTGTGGGTATTGATGCCAAATCGGGCATGGTGGCTGTGCATGGTTGGGATGATGTCACCGATGTGAAAGCTGTGGATTTAGCCAAACAATTTGAAGATGATGGTGTGGCTGCTATTATTTATACCGATATTGCCAGAGATGGTATGTTAACAGGGCCAAACATCGAAGAGACAACCAATCTTGCCAAAGCGATTTCAATTCCTGTGATTGTATCGGGCGGGGTGGCTAAGATGGATGATGTGTTGAATTGCGCCAAACATGTGGACGATGGTATTTGTGGTGCGATTACAGGTCGTGCGATTTATGAAAACACCATTGATTTCAAAAAAGCGATGGAGCTTCTATAAATGTTATCCAAGCGTATTATTCCTTGTCTTGACGTTGCCCACGGTCGCGTGGTTAAAGGCGTGCAATTTGTGGACATCATTGATGCGGGTGACCCTGTGGAGGCTGCCATCAAATATGATGAACAGGGTGCAGATGAATTAACCTTCTTGGATATTCGCGCCAGCCATGAAAGCCGTGATACCCTTTATCATATGGTGACAGAAGTGGCTGAACATGTATTTATGCCGCTTACCGTGGGTGGAGGTGTGAAAGCGCTCAAAGATATTGAAGGCTTGCTGCATGCGGGTGCGGATAAGGTGTCCATCAACACGGCTGCGATTTTTAACCCTGAACTGGTCAAAGAAGCCGCAGAAAGGTTTGGTTCATCCACGATTGTGGTGGCTGTGGATGCCAAAAAAGTCGATGACCATTGGGAATGTTTCACCCACGGTGGGCGTAAACCCACAGGCATCAATGCCGTAGAGTGGGCAAAACGTATGTCCGACTATGGCGCTGGCGAGATTCTGCTTACAAGTATGGATGCTGATGGCACCAAAGCAGGTTATGATATTCCGCTTACGCGCGCAGTATCCGATGCTGTGTCTGCCAATGTGGTCGCATCAGGTGGTGTAGGTACATTAGAACATATGGCTGAAGGTTTAACTGATGGTAAAGCCGATGCTGTACTCGCTGCATCTATTTTTCATTTTGGTGAGTTCACCATTGCTGAAACCAAAGCGTATTTAGCCAATAAAGGTATCCCCGTACGTGTAGAAAGAGTGGAGTTATAATATTTCTCTACGCTATTGGGTAGATTTATAGCTATTGTTGTTATGTTTGTTTTACGGATGCCATAGAAGATGTTTTTGCATCACTTTCTCAAATAAAGGGCTTTCTAGGTGAGTGTTTAACCATATTTGAAGTTTAGGGTAGGGTGCTATGTCAAACCATGTTTTATCTACAAAGGCAAATTGACGAACAAAGGGGAAAATAGCGAAATCTGCAAGTGTTGCGTGCTCGGCAAACAGAAAGGTAAACTCTCTCAACTGTTTTTCTAATTTCTGAAGGAATAACTCGGCTTGTGAACGATAAAAGTCTTGTGGGAATTCTGGGAATCGGTCTGCATATTTGTATTTATCCAACCATGGTTTGAATACATTGTCATTGTTTTTAATCAAACTTAATGCTTCTGCTTGATGTTTTAGCCAGCCCTGTGGGTCATGTTGTTGCAAAGACCACAGCATAATATCCAAGCTTTCATCAATGATTTGATGATACCCCAGTTGTAACACAGGTACAGTCGCTTTGGGTGAAATATCTAACAGGGCTTGGGGTTTATTTTTGAGTGCGATTTCTCGGTGCTCAAGCTGTATGCCTGCATATATCAGCGCGAAACGTGCCCGCATGGCATAAGGGCAACGGCGAAAGGAATAAAGAATAGGTTTCATCTAGGGAATTTCTAACACACATAGTGTATCCAGCAAGTTTAATAATGGAAAGTAAGATGATAATGGTTTGCACCAACTTTTCTTATTGTTTATCATACGAAGTTCAAAATAAAGAAGAGGGGATTTGTTTATGAAAAAATCTGTTTTAGCTACATTTGTGTTACTTATGGGTATGCTTAGTACACCTGCGATGGCAGAGGAAGGTCGAGGGACTATTGGTTTAGCATCTAAGTCGATAAGCATTGCAACAACTTCTGGGTTTACTACCAATACCTTCCAATGGGATGGTATTGCTTTGATTGGTGGTTATGATATCACGGACTCTATTGGGTTACGTGGGTCAATTTATACTTTGGTTGAGACAGTAGATTCAAATAGTGAAATGAAAGGTTTTGATGCTGATGTACGTTTTGGCCCGAATGGGCTGGGTTTTACTTATTATGGTTCACTCGGGTATTTTAGTGATACTTGGAATGGTTCTACGGGCGGTGTTTCTCAAAGTTATAGTGGTGGAACGCTTGGTGTTGGTATTGGTTATAACTGGGACAGTGTGAACTTGGATTGGAATATACTAAATATTCGTTCAAAAACAGACTACCCAGCAACGACAGATTTGGTTGGTTCTGGCTCATTAGGTCTATCTTATCGTTTTTAAGTAGCAGTTAACTAAAGAAAAAACGCAATCTGTTCGACACAAGGCGGTAACTAAAGGTGTTGAAACCAAGTTAATATAAGTCACTATATCTAATGTTTTCAATATGTTACACTAAAAAGCCACCTAACAAAATATTTTGTTGGGTGGCTTTCCTTTTAAGCAGTTGATTTTATTGAATAAAATATAGGTCTATCGCAAAACATCAACACCTTTAGTGAACGGCTAGTATTCGACATAGGTTGCCTTTTTTTATACCAAGACTTTAGAGTAGGGCATGGTTGAAAATGTGAAAGATATTTTATTTACGCAAAAAGACGCTGCGCCGTTTGCTTTTGATGCTGATGTATCACGCGTATTTGAGGATATGATTCAGCGGTCAGTGCCCGGTTATGGCTTAACCCTGCAAATGATTTCTGTGATTGCAGGGCTTTATACCCAAGAAAATAGTAAACTGTATGACTTGGGTTGTTCATTGGGCGCATCTACGCTTGCTTTGGCGCATGGTGTTAAGGTTGGCGGCTCACAAATTATAGGGGTAGATAATTCGCAAGCTATGTTGGACAAATGTGCAGGTCATATTACATCAAGTCCTGTGCCAGTGAAGCTTCAACATGATGATATTCAGAATGTAAGGTTTGAGGACGCCTCAGTGGTTGTTTTAAATTTTACGCTACAATTTATTGCCAAAGAGGAACGTTTAGCTTTGCTGCAACGCATTTATGCAGGTATGCGGCAGGGTGGGGTGTTAATTTTATCGGAAAAGGTGAGCTTTGCGGATGAATTTGTGCAAGATAAACATATTGCATTGCATGAATCATTTAAAAAAGCGCAAGGTTATTCTGAGCTTGAAGTGAGCAGAAAACGTCAATCTTTAGAAAATGTGTTGATACCTGAGTCTATTTCAGCGCATCATGCGCGTTTGCAGGCTGCTGGTTTTAGCAAGTCGCAAACATGGTTTCAGTGTTTTAATTTTGTTTCAATGTTGGCGTATAAGACCGAAAAATAAAAGAAAGTATGGTGAGGATATGATAAAAGGAATCAGGGAAGACATTCAAACAGCATTTGAGCGTGACCCAGCGGCATGTTCTGTTTGGACAGTGCTTACTTGCTACCCAGGGCTTCATGCTATTTGGTTTTATCGCGTAGCCAACACTTTTTGGCGCATGGGTTTGCATTGGATGGCTCGGTTTATTATGCATATTGCACGCTGGTTTACAGGTATTGAAATTCATCCAGGGGCTACCATAGGGCGTAGGTTTTTTATTGACCACGGTATGGGTATTGTGATTGGTGAGACTACAGAAATTGAAGAAGACGTGACCTTGTATCATGGTGTGACCTTGGGTGGTACGACATGGGTTGCGGAAAAACGACACCCTACCTTAGAAAAAGGTGTGGTGATTGGTGCAGGTGCTAAGATTTTAGGGCCTATTACCATTGGTGAGCAATCAAGGGTGGGTTCAAACTCTGTGGTGCTTAAAGATGTGCCTGCACACAGCACTGTGGTCGGTATTCCAGGCTCTGTGGTGGGTAAAACGGATACCATGTTAGAAGATGGTAAAATCAATCTTGATCATCACTTGATGCCCAACCCTGTGGCAGAAGCGATTAAACACGTGTTACAGATGGTAGATGATGTGAATGCGCGGGTGGATAATATTCAAGTAGATGCTGAAAAATGCAGTGTAAAAGAGCCGCAGCAAGAGAAAGATATAGCGGATGATATGAAAAAAGAACACGATAAAATTCAGAAGTTTTTGGATGGGGAAGGCATTTGAGTCAAACAAGGCATATGAATTGTAAATTTGCTAATGACATTATAAATCTTGACGCTAAAGTGCGCCATCCTTATTGGAGGTTTATTTAAATGGCAACAGTTATTCGCTTACAACGTGGTGGACGCAAGAAGCGCCCTTTTTATGCAGTAGTCGTGATGGACTCACGCAATCGTCGTGATGGTGCGTTCATTGAAAAAGTGGGCTACTTCGACCCTTGTAAAGACCCAGAAGTGATTGAATTGGATATGGAAGCTATCAAAAAGTGGACCGATACAGGTGCGCAAGTATCTGATCGTGTTGCATATCTAATCAAACAATCTTCTAAAGCTTAGTTTGTTATACATTGGCGACATTCTTAACCCGCATGGGTTGAAGGGTTCGCTTATTGTGTTTTCGCATACCCGGCCTGCCAATGCAGTTGCCGGGTATTTGCGTTGGTACATAGGCAAAGATGAATCCAGTGTTGAAGTATATACAGTGGCTGACTGTCATCAACACAAAAAACGTATTCTTGCTAAGCTTGAAGGTATAGAAAGTATTGAGCAGGCAGAAGACCTGAAAGGTTTGAAGATTTTTGTGCCTGAAGATGAGGTGGAAGTCGATGAAGATGAATACCTTTGGCAGGATTTAATGGGTTGCACAGTGGTTGACCAGCATGGTAACAAGCTGGGTGAAGTGTCGGCTTTGCATGAATACGGCGCTCAAGATAATCTGGAAATTAAAACCACAGAAGATATGGATGAATCGGGTGAATGGCTGCTGCCATTTATTGAAGATGTGATTGTGGAAGTAGATTTGGATGCACGAAAAATTCAAGTTGAATTGTTAGACGGAATGGACGCATGTTTTTCGCCCAGGTCTTAACCTTATTCCCCGAGTTCTTTGATTCACCTTTAAACTGCTCGATTCCCAAACGCGCCATTGCTGATGGTGCTGTGGCTGTGGACTGTATTCAGATTCGTGATTTTGCAACGGGTAAACATAAAAATGTGGATGATTCACCCTACGGTGGTGGGCCTGGCATGCTGATGAAAGTAGAGCCTGTGGTGGCTGCGATTGCGGAAGCAAGAAAGCGCCAGCCCAATACACATGTGGTGATGCTTACCCCTACGGGTAATAAATTTAATCAAGCCAAAGCCTTAGAGTATATAGATAAAGAAAGCATTACTTTATTATGTGGTCGTTATGAAGGTTTTGATGAGCGCGTTGTTGATTATGTGGATGAAGAATTATCCTTGGGTGACTATGTGTTGTCAGGTGGCGAGCCTGCGGCAATGTGTGTGTTAGATGCGATGATTCGCCTTTTGCCCGGTGTGTTGGGTAGCCCTGAATCGGCGGTGTTGGATTCATTTACAGAAGAGGGCATGGTGGATTGGCCGCATTATACGCGGCCTGAAGTGTTTGATGGTAAAGTGGTGCCGCCCGTATTGTTAAGTGGTGACCATGCCAAGATTGAAGCATGGCGCAAAGAGCAAGCTAGGCTGAGAAGCAAGAAACATAAGGTTAGCAGATAAGTAAGGGGATTGAATATGCATTTGGGTGTAAATATCGACCACATCGCCACATTAAGGCAGGCAAGGCTTACAACATACCCTTGTCCCATTCAAGCAGCAAAAGACTGTTTAGAAGCAGGTGCTGATGGCATCACTGCACATTTGCGAGAAGACCGCCGCCATATTCAAGATAAAGATATGGAAAACCTTGCTGCCATGGCGAAAGCAGGTGAATTGCATTTGAATATGGAAATGGCTGCCACCGATGAAATGGTAGCTATTGCCTGTAAGCTTAAACCGCAAGCTGTATGTTTGGTGCCTGAAAGTAGGGAAGAACTCACCACGGAAGGTGGTTTAGATGTTGTAGGGCATTTAGCGCGTATGACAGATGTTGTAGCGCGTCTTAATGATGCAGGGTGTGCGGTGTCTATGTTTATCGACCCTGATACTAAACAAATTGATGCCAGCAAACACATTCAAGCTGCAGTGATTGAGCTGCACACTGGTCATTATGCCAATTTTGAAGGTGAACAACAGCAGGTTGAACTTAAAAACATTCAAGAAGCTGCTAAATATGCGGATGATTTGGGTTTGATTGTGCATGCTGGTCATGGTTTAACTTTAGACAATACAAAACCTATGGTGAATATCCCTGCAATCATCGGGTTAAACATTGGTCACGCTATTGTTGCAGACGCACTTTTTGTTGGGATTAAGCAAGCAACAGCTAATTTTAAGGCTTTAATGCAGCGATAAAATAATCTCTTTTGGTGAGTCCTTTTTAGCATGAAAATAGATGGTTGACACATGAAACCTTGGCGATAAAGTTCGCCGCGTCTGAAACGACTATGTCCCCATCGTCTAGTCGGCCTAGGACACCGCCCTTTCACGGCGGCAACAGGGGTTCGAATCCCCTTGGGGATGCCAGTTAACCCCAGTTATGGAAACATAACTGGGGTTTATTTTTACCCTATCCCCATTCAGTTCAACATTCTTTATGGTAGATTGAAGTAAAGCCTTTTTCTTTTCTATGTCACCAGTTTGAAACGATTCTTTATAATCTTTAAGAAATTTTATGATTCCATTTTTGGAAACTATAGGTGCGGCACCTAGTTTGGCACTTTGTTCCTGGTTAATAAGACCTTCTAGTTCGACTCGTTCTTCTTCAAGCTCATCAAGTTTCGATAATAAGGGTCTTTGGTGTTTCACCTTTTGAAGTAGGGTGATAATTTCGTTGATTTGTTTTTCAACCTCTTTTATTTCTTTGTTAAGAGCCGTAATCTTGTTTGTTTCAGTAGTTTTTTGTGAACTGCTTTTTTTGATTTGATCCAAAAGTTCCATTATTGTATTCTGGGTTAAAAGCTGTTCAAATAATGTACTAATAATTGCTTTTTCAATCGTTTCTTTTTTAATCCCTCTGTTCCCGCACCTTTTTTGGCAACGGTAGTAGCCTGAATCACCTGACATATTCGCACCACAGCCACATTTAAAAATACCAGCGAGCAAGTAAGTGCTTATCCGCCTTCGTTTTCTAGATGCTCGAGAAACTTCACGTTCTTTTAGAATTTGTTCTGCTTCATCCTCAGTAATCATGGCTTCATGAGTATTACGCTGAATGACCCACTCATCTCTATCTCTGTAGCGTTTTCCGCCTTTGTAGGAGCCATCAATAACTTCATTGTGTCTGTTCCATACAGTATGACCAGCATAAGTAAGTGCGCCTTCTTCTATATAGGTGAGAGAGGTTTTTGCAACTTTAAGCCCTAAGTTTCTAACTAACTGACTTCTTGATATACCCGCAAGCCGCCCCTCAAAATACTGTTTCATTTTATGGAAAGTTTTCGGGTCTGGTTTTAATGTGCTTTTAGTGATGATTTCACCGTCACGGGTGCCAACAACGGTCTTCTCTAACTTATAGCCAATGGGGGCGCTTCCACCTGAACGCCAGCCTTTAAGAACATTTTCGCGCATCCCTCGAAGACCATCCATTTTGGACTTTTGTGAATGAAACTCATCAAATATTTCCATCAATGATTCAAGGACAGTATCCATTAGTGGATCACCCTTTGGTAGCTTCATGAAAATTAAATCAATACCGTTCTTTTTTAATAGATGCTTGTATAGTTGAGCATCATACATTCGTCGAGAAAACCTGCTTGTATCAAAGCAGTAAATGACTGAAAAGCGGCATTCTTTAGATTTTACTTCTGCCATCATATCTTGAAAAGCTGGGCGGTTTGCTGTTTTTGCAGATTCTACCTTATCAACGAATTCATCTATAAGTACGTTACCGTTATTTTTGATGTATCGTTCTAATTCGCGTCGTTGAGACTCAACGCTAACATCATGTTTGTCTTTACTTGATCTTAGGTAGATGACTGCGCGTTTTGCCATGTGATATAATCCTCAGTAATAAGTTGTAGCACTCTGGAATTGATTGCTAGTGGGGAAACGACTTCAGTTACGATGTTTCGCTGCCTACTCATGTTTAACATAAGTCCATAGCGTGCTCTATATGTTCTTTAGCTGCTTCTTGAAGAAGGTTTAAAAAATGTTCTTTTGTGTATAACTCAGGATTAATATTTAAGCTTTGAACCCACGTAGTAATTGCTTCCTCATTTGTCCGCTCAGCACCAGTACCAAATGTCATAATCAGACTCTGGTCGTTTGAAATGTTTAAACTCAACAAAAGGTGTTGTGCAATTTTCTTATAATACCTTACTTCGTTTTTCTTCATGTTTGCTCCTTATTACTGGTGTTTGGTGGGTAACATATGGTTGCTTTAGGCTGTTTTTGTGTTTTCATAAAGCTCCTCTTAAACGACTTAACTACATACAGGGTGAATAATATTCACACAAAGTGAATTGTCAATAAAAAAACTTCACTTAGAATGAATAAAATGTTGTTTGAAGGATAAAAGTGATGGATAGTTTGTTTTTTGTATGAGCGTTTTTTATGGGAGGTATTGATGATTAAGTGTAATTTGTCCAGAATCATGGGAGAAAAAAGGATAAAGATTGCTGAACTCTCAAGGGAGACAGGCTTACATAGGAATACCATTAATCTTTTATATAATGACACTGCAAAACGCATTGACTTGGATGCACTTGAAAGAATATGTAAGCACCTAGACTGCAGAATAGAAGAGTTGTTTGAGATCGTTGATTAAGTTTAGGTACTCTTCACAATTTCTGTAATAGATTTGATTTTTAACTTGGCTTGAGATGTACGTGATTTCATTTTGGGCACAACTGCTGCAATACATTTCCCACTTAATATTCTTTGTCCTTCACTGTTTGAAATGCGTTGCATGGCATGTTTATGAATAGCGCTGTAAGAATGAATATATGTTGAAAACATGACTTCCTGACCTGTATGCCCAATGAGCTTTGAGAATATGATTAAATCAGATGCATTGTGTGTGGGGATTTGATTTTCATTTGTTGTAAATAGCTGGCGTAAACGGCTTTGGCACTCACCTTGGAACAGAGGATGATGCCCTTCAGTTAGGTCTGATGCAAAGTCAAAGTAACGGTTGGCATACCAGCGAAGCAAAAGCCAAGAGGCGAAAGAGTGACGCAAAGAATGATAAACAAATTTTACCCCCATGAACTGTTTCATCAGTTTAATTGTTTCATTTATAACGGAGCGTCCATTATATAGTGAGCGTGTTTTATGCGGGCCAAACAAGGGTATATTTTTTAGGATAATATTTCGGGTTGAAGAATCTTTCTCTTTGAACTCTTCTAATCGTGTTTGGTAACACGTTTTTATTATATTACATGCAGAACTGGGTGCTAGAAGGTGGAAGGGGATGCGCCTGCGTGCGGCTGGTGACTTGCCCCTGAGAATTTCAATATAAATTTCATCGTTTTGTATTAACACGTTACTCAGCGTTAATTTTGAAGCCTCTGAAGCACGTAGCCCGCTATAAAATGCAAGGATTGCCAATGCAGCTATCGTTTTAGCCTCTCGGCTTTTATAGTGCTCTAATTGTGAGACAAATGACTCAAATTGATATAAACCAATCAGTTCGTATCGGGTCGAACTGCCTACCCAGTCGCCTGAAGCAAATTGAAGGTTTACTTGGTCTACATACCCATTGGTTTGGGCAAATTGGTAAACGTTCTTATATGTTGACACAATACTTTTTCTTCTTGCTGAGCCTAGCTTGGTTCTTGAAATTACTTTTTCAAAAGCTTGCTCATGGTCATCTGCTTCCCAGTCTGTTATATCATAACTGTCAGGAAAGGTGAGTAGTCCATTATAAAATACTCGGCTAAAGTATTCGTCGATTGTTTGAGGGCTGACAGACCTATTCGTTTGGATATAATATTGAACCCACTTCAAAGCTAAGTAAAGAGCACTTGTTTGGGTCGGGTCAATTTTTAAAGCTTGTTCAATAGCTACAATAATTTCATCGTTTGCGGTTGAAACCTGAATATCAGTTTGAACCTTTTTTGTAGTGATTTTCTTTAGCCGACACACGAGTTGTCTCAAAACAGTCTTGCTTGCGCCGCACCAGTCATCTTTAATGGGATTCTCTTCAAGATTAGCTGCAAAAGGCTCACTTTTTAGCTTTATTTTTGGTTCGGGGGTATTGTTTTGAGGAAGTGTAGTTTGTGAAATTGACAGGTGATGCGAAAGGGGTTTGCCATATAAGTTTAGGCTTGCTTCGATTGGGTGACTAACGGGTAACGGATAACTATGTAGAGCATTAATGATAAAAGGCTCAACGCCTTGACTAAAAATTTTCATATAAGCAGTTCTCGAAAATGTTTTCCATGTAGGTGGGCAGGGTAGGTTGCAGCCAGTCTGTTTGCTGTGAACATCTAACAGCAAAGCATAATGTGAAGCTAGAACCTTTTGAATACGCTGCTTTCGTTTTTTGAACTTGGGTTCTGACTCACTGAAGAAAACATGGTCATTGGGACTGCTTGCACCTTGATGATGCAAAATGCTTTTAAGAATGAGAGACACTGGTGTTGGCAAATGGATTCTACAATAGCGAACATCCCGATCTTGCGGATGCACTTTGGATTTGATGCTCTCTCCATCTTCGAGTATATCGCTCCACTTGAGTTGGCTAAGAATATTTGAAATCAGTGTTGACTGAAGCCCTATATATGATGCTAAGCAAAATCCAAACGCAAACATAGGTGAATTTTTTTGTTCAAATTGTTCTATGGACCATAAGTTCCAAAATGTATCTTCTAATGATTGGCTACCATCAAGCCAAGCAAATTCATTAGCTGTTGTCGGCAGTATGGAAGGTCGGGGCACAGTAATGGGTACAGGTGGGATTACTGTATCAATACCATATTCATCTTTGAGTTTAGTTAACACAAGCGCGACTTGTTTTAATACCTGCCGATGATTTCGGTTGCGTTTTAGTTGGTGTTTGATGATATATTCTAATTCAATATCAGTTATCTTTCCTTTTGGTTTAATAAAGTCAGCAGTGGCTAGTAAGATGCTTTTTCGTTGGTATCCCCAAAATCTTGGCGATTCTTGTATGATTTTATCGACATCAATCATGACTTTCTCCAGTGAACTCAATAATTTTGATATCTAACTTTGAAAATAGTGTATTAATTTCAGTGGTTAATAATTCTAAACTAAGAGCTGATCCAGTTGACCATGGCGCACAAAAATCTAAGCCGTCTCTATCATGATTCATCAATTCATCCAGAAGAACTTGTGGTACTTTGCCAAGTAAGGCTGCCGCAACGGTATGTTTGAAAGGGTTTACTCTTTCAGGGATGCCGTCAGAAAATTTGGTGAATTTATAGTCGTTTAGCAAATCATAAAACTTCTTGTTGTTAAGTCGAGTTGCTTTGATTAAACGTAAGTTCCTGTCGAAAGACAGTTTGATGGGTAAAGGGTTTTCTTGAGCATCGAATTTGATATGGCATGTGATTCGATAATAGGAAGCCAACTCATTTAGGCGTTGAATTGTTTTGTGACACGCTTCTAACTGCAAGTTAAAAAGGTTTATTGTTGGGATATATTTTCGCTCAATAGCAAAAATTGGGCTGGCTTTTTCAGAGCCCCATGCTTTCTCAAACTTTGTACTGTTTGCATATGAGGTTTTCGCCCCAAAACGCCGAGCACAAAAGGATAATTGTTCGATAATAAACAATTGTAAGTGTTGTAAATTTATGAAGTTAACAAGATGTTCTAGCCTACAAATTTCATTTATATATTGGACATCTTGGCTCAGAAACTGTGTTGCTGAGTAGATTTCAGAGAGTGTTTTTTTAAGTTGCAGAAGAGGTGGGGCATATGTTGAACCAATGTCATTTGTTTCATTTGATTCCGAATATGCTGGTGGAAGTTTGTTGTTGGTAAAACCAAAATTATTGGCAAATCGCTGCAAGCAGAGTTGAAACTTTTGATTTATGACCATCGAGTCCACTGGGTAATAGTGCGATTGAGCACGGAAGTTGGCAGGAATATCACCTGACAAGTATGTCACTTCCATTTCATTAAACATTCCGCAAGAAAAGTGTAAAGCTGACGATGCGCTAATCCGATAAGCTGTGGGAGACTGACCTGGGTAGTGTAAATGAAACTTCTTAGCTAACTTTCTGCTTTTATCTAAGCTGTTTTTGAATGGAAGTTTGTCCTGAGCTAGAACTTGAGACATCACTTGAGTTGGTGTTAGTTCAATCACAACTTTGGATTTTGGCTGGTGCAAGATGTTATAACTAAGTGTATTGTTCGCCTTGTCAAAGTGACACTCTGAAGCAGACTTTAATCTTGGTCTGTTCTCTGCTTTTAAGTGCGTAAGTCGTTCTGGGTTAAGTCCAGTGCTGAAAAGTATCAAGTTGAAAACAAATTCAGTCCTGTGTTTTGACCATAGAAATTTAAGGTACTCAGAAATACTATGAGATGTTAAACGGTTCATATCGATCAAACTGATAATATTTCGTGAAGATTGCTGATTTAAGCGCCCTCTTAACGCCAGTCTATCATCAGATGGGGTTAGCTTAGACCCGCCTTTCGGCGCGACTCGGCAGAGTGTTTTTTGTTGGCTTGATTCGGGTTGAGGGTAAGAAATTTGAATACCTGTACCATCTTCAGAATTAACAGATGAAGGAACCATAAGAACCTCAGGCTTAGAGACTTGTTTTTCAAATCGCTTATTTTTCCGAACTCCAGCCTCACGCTCTCCAGACATTAATTCAACAAACTTAACTAATTTCCGCGTGTATGGGGTGTCTTGATCAAACAATTTAAATAATTCTGTTTGATAATATTCGATAAGGGAGATTTGAAAAAGTGAAGGGTTGGATAGGGATGCCAAATTTAGAAAGTTGTCTTTTTCTAAACGCAAGAGAATATCACGGGTTGAGTATGCATCTGCGTAATATATAGAAGGGTCAATATCGTCTTCCAGCCTAGAATTGAGATTGAAGGTTTCCCTATATATTTCAATTGCTCGCTGCTTTACTGTATTGTTTGACCAACAGTGTTCATTTAATTTCTTGATTGCATAAAATACTGGATAATCAGTACCTAGTTTAATTTTGCTGTTTCGTTTTTTGTTTGCGGCACAAACTGGAACATCGAAGAGTTCTGATCCCTCAAATTCAATCATTTTGGCTAAATGCTCTTGTGTAGCAGGTGGCTGGTAAATATTTAGTAGTTGAGCCCAGCTGTCTGAGTAGGTATCTGCTGAACAGAGGAAGTTTTGGGCTTCATAAATAACGTCAAACGGATGTTTGGAGACTGTAAATCCAACTGTGTAAATATTTCAAACAGCTAGAATGCTGACAGGAGTATTTATAATGAAGAAGAAAGACAAATATGACCCAAAGTTGGTCGCCTTAGCCAGTGAGTTGGCGAAGCATATGAAGACTGAGTCTGACATATCGAGCCTTAGTCAGCTATTAACGAAACTCACGGTTGAAACAGCCCTTGGTGCAGAGATGGAAGAACATCTTGGTTATGGTCATCATGAGCGTAGCGATACAAATAACCATCGTAATGGTTAT